>CAMBMW010000008.1 GCA_945868875.1 uncultured Treponema sp. | reverse complement strand
AAAATGTTCGAAAATTTCAGTTGCGCAAAAATTGAAACTGTGCTGAACCGAGCCAGTTTGATTGCAAATCAGCAGGAAAAAACCGAGTTTACCCTTTCCGACATTACAAAAGCAATGTTGGAAGTTTGAGTTGAGGGTGAGATTTTGAATTACAGGTGAAAAACGTTATTATCAAGAAAAATTTGAAAATTAACCTTTTTGTGATAAAATAATTCTCAGGTTAAGAATTAAAAAATCTGAGAGTTGCTATGCAAGTTATATATTTACATGTAAATTTTTTTCTAAAATTTGAAAGAACTGTTTTTGCAGATACAAATCCACTCTTTATTCTTCGCAGCATGATGGGAAAAAATCTTCGTTCAATGTGCTGTATTTCCAAAAAGTCAACTTGCCCGGAATGTCTATATAACAAAACTTGTGCATATTCTTACTTGTTTGAAACTATTTTGCCGCAGGATAATTCAACACTTCCCGGACGGAACAGAGGTTCTCATCCTTTTTCATTTTCTGAAAAACAGAATTTCAACCATAAGAAACAAATCGAAACTCTTGATTTTACGCTTACTTTATTTGGAAAAGCAATCGATTATCTTCCGTACATTTATGCTTCTTTTGTCCGTGCAGGAAAAGACGGTATTTTTAAAAGCCGTACAAAGTTTGAGATTACAAAAGTTTGCTGTAATGGCAAAGATATTTTGATTGGTGAAAATAAACTGAATACAGATTTTGAATGTTGTGAATGGAAAGGCAGTGAAAATGTTTTTGAGCAGCATACAGAGAAGGAAATTTTAGTTGAATTTCATTCGCCTCTTCGGTTTAAAGTGAACGGAAAGTATACAAAAGATTTTTCTGCCGTTGATTTTATGAAGTGTCTTTACCGCCGTGCAAAAACTTTGTGCCAGTTGTATGGAGAATTTGATTCTGATTTTGATGAATATATTTCAGATAAGTCGATTACAATAGAAGAAAAATCTCTAGTTTGGAGAGATAGTATGCATTATTCAGCGCGTCAAAAAACTGCAATGGAACTTGGCGGTTCAATGGGAAGTTTTAAAATGAAGGGCGTTTTCTCCAATTTTGAGATTTCCCTTCTGGAACTTGCAAAAATAGCCGGTGCCGGTAAAAATACAAATTTTGGACTTGGACAGCTAGATTATTGGATTAGATAGATTTGAGGGCGGAGGAAATAATTGTGGACAAAGAAGAAATAAAACTTGAAGAGGTTGTGATTGCGGCATGGCTTCATGATGTCGGCAAATTTGCTCAAAGAGCAGATATTCAGGAACTTTATAATAAAAATTCAGAAGGTATGTACTGCAAGACAACAAAAGATGGAAGATATACTCATCAGCATGTTGTTTATACCGAAGGGTTTTTGAATAAGTATAAAGATGTCCTGCCTGATGGATTAAATGTTACGAACATAAAAAATCTTGCAGCAAATCATCATAATCCTTCTTCGTATTACGACTGGATTATTGCAGAAGCAGACAGATTGAGCAGTGGTTCTGACAGATGTAATATTCTAGGAATTGCACAAACTAAAGATGAAAGTGAATTTGATGAAGAAAAGAATAAACTGAAATTCTACGAAAAACCGATGATTCATATTCTTTCAACATTGAAACTTGATGATAAAAAAACAGAGAATGCGTTCTGCAAAATGTTACCTCTTGAAAATGCAAATATTATTCCTTCGTTAGATTGTAAAACTTCAAAAGAGGAATATTTAAATTTATGGAAGAAATTCTCATCAGATTTTGAAAAATTACAAGGACTTAATTACGATGAATTTTTACTTTCGCTGAACACATTGCTTGAGCGTTACTGGTGGTGCATTCCTTCGGCTACAAATGCAGATGCAGATATCAGTTTGTATCAGCACTCAAAAACAACGGCTGCATTTGCGGCGGCATTGTTTCAGTATCACAAGAGTGAAAATACAGAAAATGAGCAGGCACTGCAGACTGATGATAAAAAGTTTTTGTTTATAAACGGTGATATGTCAGGCATTCAAAGTTATATTTTTGATTTAAAAACATCTTCTGATAATGCAAAACTTCTTCGTGCAAAAAGCTTTCAGTTATGGGCATTAAGCGAAATAGTTTCTCAGTATATCACAAAAAAATTTAATGTTACTTACGCAAATATTATGACTTCTGCTGGTGGAAAGTTTATTATTCTGCTTCCAAATACAACAGAAAACAGAACAAAACTTTTACCACAGTTGCAACTTGAAATTGAAGAATATTTTCTAAATGAGTTTGCAGGAAAACTTACATTAATTTTAAGTGACGGAACTCAGGCAAACTATTCAGATTTGAAAAGTGAAAAAGTTCAACTTTTGATAAATAAGATTGGTGATGACTGCGATATTTCAAAATCAAAAAAAATGCAGAAGGTGCTTAAATCAAAAGGTTTTGTTCTGGACAAACTGTATGAAAAATTGCAGATAAACGGTGAATGTCCAAAATGCGGAGTTTTTCCAGCTTCTAATCCAGAAGGAAATGATGAAGAGCGGCAATGCAAATCTTGCAGTAAACTGATAGAAATCGGGGGAAAACTTGTAAAATCTGCAAAAGTTGTTCTAAAATGTGAAAAATTGTGTCATTTTTCTGATATGGTACAACTTTATGAATGGGATAGAGATTTAAAATTTTATTATTCAGTAAATGAATATAAAGCACGTCAGCCTTTGATGAATCTTCCGTATGTTGCACCAAAGTTTGAATATTTTAGCGAAGATGAAAAAAGTTCTTTGGCACTTGTCGGACAGCGGAATGAAATAATCGAAGATAGTGATTTACTTACTTTTGAAGAAATCTCAAATCTTTCTTCTGGTAATAAAAAACTTGCGATGTTTAAGGCGGATATAGACAATCTTGGACTTGTATTCAGTCAGTCTTTTGGTGGTAGGCTGTCGTTTTCGCGGTATGCAGATTTAAGTCACCAGCTGCATTATTTCTTTTCGAGTTTTTATGCGTGGTTTGTAAATAATCATACTGACAGTAGTGGTATGCCTTATAAAAACCGAATTTATACAGTTTTTTCTGGCGGAGATGATTTGTGTATTCTTGGTTCGTGGGATGCAGTAATGCAGTTTGCTTTGGATTTTCAGAAAGAACTTTGCAAATTTACGAATAATAATCCCAGTGTAACGATTTCCGGTGGAATTGCTCTTGTGAATTCAAAACTTCCTGTTCGTAACATTGCAGAAGAAGCAGAATCACTGCTTGATGCGTCAAAAGGAAAAGATGGAAAAAATGCAATCACGGTTTTTGGAACAACAGTTTCCTGGTCAGAATATGAACAATGTCTGAAAGACGGAAAATTTCTTGATAAGATGCTGAAAGATAATAAAGTTTCTACAGGTGTTGTTTATAAATTCATTGATTTTGCAAACCGTGCTGAAAGAACATTAGGCACCAAAAACGGCATTGCAGATGTTAGCGAACTTGTAAATCTCAATACAAAAGACAGAATTTGGAAAAGCAATATGATTTATATTCTTGCCCGAAATGTCACAGACAAAGGTTTATACGAAAAATTGAAAGGTTTTGGTGCAAATGCTGAATCGATGATAAAATCACGCATAGCGGTTAGTTATGCGTTGTATATGAACAGAAAATAGTTTTGGAGGAAAAAAGATATGGGATATGATGGAAAATATGGAAATCAGCAGTCTTATGGAAACAAAAATGGAAGTAGCGGGGGATTTCAAAAAACTTTTGAAGATAAAACAGAAATTCCAGAACCTGTAAAAATTCAAAGCTTTTACAAAGAGGATGGAAAAACTCTCAAAGAAGATTTATTTGATTCTGTGGCATTAGATGTTGCAAAATCTTTTAAAGGAAAGAATAAAAAAGGAAATGATATTGGTGTTACTTCAACTCAGTTAAGAAGAATATTTGATGAAGTAAAAAGATTTGAACAGATTTTGATGCTTCAGAAAAATCAATGGGAAAATCAACTACCATACATCAAGATGATAAAATCTAAAGTGGCATATTCTGTTGCTCGTGCTATAAAACAGAAATCTGAAGAAAAGGGCGTTTACAAAAACTTAGAAGCATTTATTTCCTCTGGAATAGATTTAATCAAAAAACAAGAAGATTATCATATATTTGTAAGTCTTTTTGAAGCAGCTTACGGATTTTATTATGAATTAGCACCTAATAATTGTAAGTAAATTTTTTAAGGAGATTTGAAACTATGAAATATATAAACACAAAAAAAATATCAGGAAAAATTGTTGTAAAAACAGGTCTTCATATTGGAGCTGGAAATGAAAAAGTAGAAATCGGAGGAATGGACAATCCTATCATCAGAAATCCATTGACGAATGAACCGTATATTCCTGGTTCTTCAATAAAAGGTAAAATGCGTTCCATTATGGAATGGAAACTTGATAAAATCAATAAAGGTAATAATAATCCAAAAGATTTAGGAAAACTTTGTCCCTGTGGAAAACCTGAATGTCAAGTCTGTCGTGTTTTTGGCAGTGCAAATTCAACAAAATCAGAAGAAGTAAAAGGGAGAGGTCCTACAAGACTGATTGTCCGCGATGCCGTGTTATCAGCAGATTGGAAAAAGAAGTTTGATGAAGGAAAATCCATTGTAGAAGAAAAAAATGAGAATTCACTAAATAGAATTACTGCTGAAGCAACTCCACGTCCAATTGAACGCGTAGTTCCAGGAGTAGAATTCAACTTTGAAATTTCTTACCGTGTTATCGATACTGGTGACAATGGTTCAACCGATGAAAAAAACTTTAATGAAGTTGTATTGGAATCTTTGAAACTTTTGCAGAATGATTATCTTGGTGGTGGCGGAAGTCGTGGAAATGGTCAGATTGAATTTAAAGATTTAGTTGATGAAAAAAATAATCCTATAACACTTTAGAAACAAGAGGTGTTTATGCAACTTTACAAAGCATCACTAAAATTAAAATCTTCTCTTGTTACACCTTTGAAAGGCGATACAATTTGGGGACATATTGTCTGGGGAATTGCAAACCACGAAGGAGAAGACGCTGTAAAAAAATTCCTTGATGCAGAAAAAAAATCAGAACCGGAATTGATTGTTTCATCGGCATTTCCTAAAGGAACAATCTGCAAACCTTTTCCAACGCACGAAATGCGCAAACTTCAGATGAGTAAAAAGGAATATGCACAAATCAAAAAGAAAAAAAAAGAAAAATTTGTTTCTGCAGAAAAATATCTGACTGTTTCTGATGAAGTTTATGAGAAACCTTTTAAATTTGAACAGGTGCAGACAATGCATAATTCTATAAACAGATTTTCAGGAACTGTCGAAGAAGGAAATTTGTTTACTACAGAAGAAATGTGGGCAACTCATCAGGATTTTGATTTATATGTTTTGTCTTCATATTCAAAAGAAAAAATAAAACAACTTTTAGACTGGGCATTTGAGAACGGCTATGGAGCAGATTCTTCTGTTGGAAAGGGGCATATTCAGGTGGAGGATATTGAGCCTGTTCAAACAAAAACTTGTTCAACAAAATATGTAGCACTTGCTCCCTTCGTAACTGATTTTTCTGTGATTAAAGAAGATTCTTTGCGGGCAAACACTTTTATCAGGACAGGAAAAATCGGCGGAGCATATTCAAGTTTTATGTCGCCTTACAAAAAAACTGTAATTCTTTTTGATGAAGGTGCAGTGTTTGAAACCGAAAAGCCGATACAGTTTATTGGAAAACTGATAGAAAAAGTTCATTCCGATAACAAAATCTGCCAGTCAGGTTTTGCGCCAGTAATTCCATTAGGAGAAGATGAATGAAAGAATGTTACAAAATAAAAATAGAACCGCTGACAGCAGTGCATATTGGGACGGGGAATTCATTATCATTACTTGATTATAAACTTTCAAAAACAAGTTCTGGATTAATAAAATATGTCCGTTTTTCATCTGATTCAATTTTAAATAGGATTGCAACTGATGAAAAACTAAGACATGCCTTTGAAGCTATGACTCTGAATAATGATATGAAGGCTACACAAATCTTTTTTCATTCAAATATGAAAAATGAAGATGTATCTTATTTATGTTTGCCAACAAAGGAATTTGAAGAAAAATATGATATCAATTTAAAAAAAGATCCTCTTCAAAATGCTTGTGAAGTTCAAGAAATGTATAGAGCTTCTGAAAAATCATTTCCTACAATTCCTGGCAGTTCGATAAAAGGTGCAATTCGTACTGCATTGGTGGATTCGTGTGTTCAGGATGTTGAAGATGGATTTGATTTTTATAAAGAAAAGAAAAATAAACGGTTTGAAAATAAAATATTAGCAAATAAAGATGCAAAAGATGATCCATTTAGAGCAATTCAAATCAGCGACTGCAATTTTGACACTCCACTTACTCAAGGCGTTGGAACATTGCAAATCTTAAAGAGAAATAATAATACACTTTCAGAAAAGAATTCTACTCAGATTCAAGCAGAAATTATTTTGGGAAAACTGATTTCAAAGGAATCAAAGCCTCAAAGTTTTTCTCTTATTATTGATAAAGATTTACAGAAAAATGGAAAACTTTCAAAGAGATTTTTCATTAAAGATATTATCGATGAATGCAATTACTTTTATGGAGAAAACTTTAAAATTGAATATGAACAATTTTATAAAAACTCCGATTCTACAAAAACACATTTTATAGAAGAACTTTCTGAAGAAATAAAAAAAATCACAACAAATCAAAATAATGATTCATTTATTATTAGGCTTGGAAAATGGAGCCAGTTTGAATTTGTTACACTTTTTGATGATAAACATACTTACGGCACCTCCCGCACCGTTTTAAACTACAACGGACAGTATCTTCCGATGGGGTGGTGTAAGTGCACTGTTGAAAAGGAATAATATATGCCACAACTTACTCTAAAAGAAAAAATTTCGCTTGGTGAATCAGTTTCCCTTGAATTTAAAAAATGTAGTAATGGAATTCATTCTGATGTTTATGAAACAGTTTGTTCGTTCTTGAACCGTTTTGGTGGAGAAATTCTGCTTGGCGTGGAAGATGATGGAACTGTTATTGGAATTCCTCAAAACGCAGTAAATGATTTAATCAGAAATTTTATCAATTGTATAAATAATCCTGTTTTGTTTAATCCGGTATGTTCAGCAACAATTGAACCCGTTTTTATCGATGGAAAAATTATTCTGAAAATTTTTGTCCCTAATGCTTCTCAAGTGCATAATTATAAAGGCAAGGTGTACGACCGCCAGAATGACAGTGATATTGTCATAACTTCAACTGACAGAATTGCCGAGATGTATATTCGAAAGCAAAATATTTTTACAGAGAGACGTGTCTTTCCATATCTTAAGATTGAACATTTGCGTGAAGATGTTTTTGAAAAAGCCCGCCAGCTTGCTTATAACAGAAAATCTGACCATCCGTGGATGAGAATGAATAACCTGCAGCTTTTAAAATCTGTTGGATTATATGCTCATGATTACGAAAAAGGAAATGATGGACTTACACTTGCAGCAGCTCTTTTATTTGGACAAGATGAAGTGATTCAAGACATTTGTCCCACGTATTGGACAGATGCACTTTGTCAGAAAGTTGATACAGTTCGCTATGATGATAGAGAAATAGTTCAGACAAATCTGATTGATAGTGTTGAAATTTTAATGCAGTTTGCAAGAAAGCACACCTCAGATAAATTTTATCTTAATGAAAATATGCAGAGTATAAGCCTTCGTTCAAATATCTGCAGGGAAATGATAGTAAACTGTTTGATTCACCGTGAATTTACAAGCGGACGAATTTCAAAATTTGTGATAGAAAAAGACAAAATATATGTTGAAAATCCAAACAAAGCACTTTCTCAAGGTGAAATCACGATAGAAAATCTTGAACCATTTCCAAAAAATCCTTGTATTTCAAAAGTTTTTCGAGAGATAACTTATTCAGAAGAACTTGGGTCTGGTTTTAGAAAACTCAATGAATATGTACCGCTTTATTCTGGTAAAAATGTTCATCCGGAATTTATTGATGGCGATATGTTCAAAATCATCGTTCCTTTTGGAGATTCAGTTCAGGTTGAGAAAAAAAACTTGGCTGAAAAAACAAATACGGGAATTAATTTCGACTGTGGTGAAAACTGTGGTGAAAACTGTGGTGAAAACTGTGGTGAAAATATTTCTGCTGAAGAAAAGATTCTTGAGGCAATCAGAGAAAACCCGAAAATCACGCAGAAGCAACTTGCAGCAGTTTCGGGGCTTTCTCTACGTGGTGTAGAATGGAATATGGCAAAATTAAAAAATGAAGGTAAAATAAAACGCTTAGGTTCAGACAAAAAAGGAACTTGGGAGATTGTAGAATAATTTGGGAGGAAATATGAAAGATACAATTCTTGTAAATCTTGTGAGTGATCAGACTATACCAAATGTACAGTTTGTAAAGTGGTATTTTAATCAAAATCATTTACCAATGAAGATTTTTCTTCTTTCTACAAAAGAAATGGAAAATAAACAAAAGTCCGAATGTATAAAAAGTGCTTTGGCTTTGCCAGAAAGCTTTGTCGAATGGGAAACAATTCTTACAGATGAAAATGATATTTCAAAAACAAAAAATGTTTTAAAGGAAAATCTTGATAAACAAAAATACAAAAATATCATTGTTAATATTACTGGTGGAACAAAACTTATGTCTCTTGCAGTATTTGATTTTTTTAATGGTAAGCCCAATACAAAGATTTTCTATCAGCCGATTGGAAAAGAACTTCAGGAAATTTTTCCTGAACAAAAAAGATTTGATATGTTTGAAATTTTATCTTTGGAAGAATATTTGAAGGCTCATGGAATTTCTTACAAGTTTTCAAATGAATGTGTAAAAGACTGGAATTATAATAAATCGGTTTATGATTTGGTTATTGAAAAAAATCGGGAATTGATTAAGGGGATGCTGCATCTTCAAAACAATTCTTATTTTAAAAATGTATTTAAGCGAAAAGATTTTCTTGATTTTACACAACTGGATGATTCAAAGTTTACTGAAATAGAAAGTCAAACTGCAACAAAAGAAAATATGTGTAATTTGTTAAAATCTTTTGGTTTTAATCCTGAAAAAATTGAATTAAAACACATTCGTTATATTACTGGCGGCTGGTTTGAAGAATTTGTTTATCAGAAAGTATGTAATGAATATCAAAATGTTGATGAAAAAAATGTTGCATTGAATGTTACTATCCAAAAAGGAAATGATAAAAATGAACTTGATGTTATTTATCTTGATAAGGATAACAAGCTTCATGTTATTGAGTGTAAAAGTTTTGTGGATGGAAATGAAGGAAATAAAGTTTTGAATGATGCCCTTTATAAACTTCAGGCAATTATCAAGTCAAAATTTGGTTTGTTCGTAAAACAGCATTTGTATACAAAAAGTATTATCGATAAAGAAACCCCATTGAACCGTGCATCAGAATTTGGAATTGACATAAAAGATGGGAATGCAATTTAGGAATTTTAATTATGCCAAAAACATTTTGTCTTTTAAATCATGAACTTACTCAAAAGCAGATTGCAGAATTGAATGAACGGTTCGGTTCGCAGGAAATTGTGTATCCAAAGGAAGAGCTTTCTAAGTTGTGGTCTCAGATTTTGCCGGAAGAGAGCAATGATAAAATCATAAAAGAAGTTGTCTTTTGGTTAGAAAAAAATGCTAGTCCAAAAGACATTTTTGTAATTCAAGGAGAATTTGGTTCAACTTTTACACTGGTGGATTTTGCACTAAAAAAAGGACTTGTTCCACTTTATGCAACTACAAGGAGGATTGCAAAAGAAACAAGAAATGGCGAAACTGTTCACCGGGAATATATTTTTGAACACGTTTGTTTTAAAAAGTATGATTATTTTAAAGAGTTGTAGATTTACACCCTGAATAAAACTTTGGAGAAAATATGGCAGAAATTTACATTCTTTCAGATTATGGAAAACTTTCAAAAAAGGATGAAACTATTGTTTTTTCGCAGGCAGACGGTACAAATACCATTCTTTTTCCATTTAAAACGGAGCATCTTGTTCTGATGGGAAGGGTGTCAATTTCGGCAGATGCATTAAGACTTTTGACAAGATATAAAATCAGTACGACCTTTTTATCTTCAAACGGAAAATTTAATGGAAAACTTAGTTTTGGCGACAGTAAAAATATTTTTTTAAGACAAAAGCAGTTTAGGATTCTGGATAATCCTAAAAAATCGCTTGAAATTGCAAAAAACATTGTTGCAGGAAAAATCCGTAACGAAATCAGTTTTATGCAGCGAATAAAACGAAAAAGTTTGGATGCAGACGAATCTTTGGAAAAAGCAATAAAATCTGTAAAGTACATTCTTAATAAAGCGGAAAATGCTGGGGATTTGGAACAGCTTCGTGGTTTTGAAGGTCTTGCTGCCCGCGAGTATTTTGGAGTTTTTAGGTTTAATTTGCAGGCGGAATGGGCAGAATTTAAAACACGCAGTAAAAATCCTCCTCGCACAAATGTGAATGCGGTTTTGAGTTTTCTGTACACACTTTTAATGTACCGGGTGGAAAGTGCAATTGAAAGTCAGGGACTTGATTGCTGCTGCGGAAACCTTCATGCCGTGAATTATGGAAAGTCTGCTTTAGTTTTTGATTTGATGGAAGAGTTTCGTTCACCGATATGTGATTCTGTATGCTGTTCTTTGTTTAATCTAGGAACCTTAAAGCCAGATGATTTTGAAAAAAAAGAGTTTTCTGCAGAAAGTGATGAATATCCTTTAGACAAAGAGGATTGTAATGACGAAAGCGGTGAAGAAGAAAACACAGATTCTTATTCAATGGACGGCATTCTGCTAACAAAAAATGGAATAAAAAAAGTTATTTCAGCTTTTGAGGCAAAAATGAATTCTCTGATTCTATATTCACCAACTGGTCAGCGGATTTCTTATTCCAAAATTATTTATCATCAGGCTCAGCATTACAAAAGAGTAATAAATGAAGAAGAAACTGAATATAAGGCGTATTATTTTAAATGATTTATTTTATAAGTTATGATGTATCAAATCCAAAACGGCTGAATAAAGTTGCAAAGATTTTGGAAAACTTTGGAATCCGCATCCAGTTTTCGTTTTTTGAGTGCGAAATGGAAAAAGAGCAGCTTGAAGAATTAAAAGCTTCTTTGCTTGAAATTCTTGATAAAAAAGAAGATAGTCTTTTGATTTATCCTTTGTGTGAAGACTGTGTTTCAAAAACAACGAGTTTGGGTGAAGGTAATATTTTCATTCCAAAAACTTTTGAAATTTTGTGATGAAAAATTTAATTCGAGTGAATCGGAATAAACTGTGGTTATAAAATGGAAGTAAAGCACTGGCTTATAGTTTACGATATTCGCGATACAAAACGTCTTGTAAAGGTTTCTAAATGTATGGAAAGTTATGCGTGGCGGATTCAGAAATCTGTTTTTGAAAGTTCTGCAACGACGGAAACTATAGGACGACTAAAAAGGGAATTAGAAAGAATTATAGATGCAGAGGAAGATTTTATTTTGTTTTTTGAAATCTGTGAACGCGACTTTCAGAAAAAGGAAAAATTTGGTAAAATGAACAATCAAAATGATAAAATAATTGATGAAGACTATGCAATTCTGTGATAAAATTGGATGATAAGGGCAGAATTGTTCTTTGACAAAATCGCATACCTTGTTTTTATAAAAAATCTGCGGAAAAAGCCATAGGTTTGCGAATAATATAAAACTATATCTGATAAGGATTTATAGAAATGAAAAAGACTAAAAAAAATAATTTTGATAAAAAAATGATTTTTTTTGCACTGCTATGCGAAAACATCACTGTAACTTCTTATTACATAAGAAATTACAAAGGGTAGAGTAAAAATCATTGACCTGAATTAAGGGATTAAAACAATAATTTTTAATTCTTTATTCATTTTCTACTCCTTACAGGGTAAAAATCATTGACCTGAATTAAGGGATTAAAACTTATACAAAGCGTTGTACCCAATTTTTGCTTGTTTAGATAAATGTAAAAATCATTGACCTGAATTAAGGGATTAAAACTTTTAATATACGAATATCTCGTTCAAAATTGGCAATAGAATCAGTAAAAATCATTGACCTGAATTAAGGGATTAAAACCACAAGTTACTGTCATAATTTTACTCCTTGCAGGCTGTCGTAAAAATCATTGACCTGAATTAAGGGATTAAAACATTTTATCGTGAATTGTATACACATTTTTACATCTGGTTGTAAAAATCATTGACCTGAATTAAGGGATTAAAACGCTGTCACGACAAATGCAAGCATTTCTTTTTCAGTCATTTTGTAAAAATCCTTAAAACGCTAGTCTCTGTTCCCCTTTTTTTCTGCATCAAATTTTCAAAAACTTCAAAAAAACTTCTAAAGGATTTTTCTAGCATTCCGATACATTTAATAAGGTGGCCGTTAAGACTTTCTTAAACTTGCGGTGAAAAGAGGAATGTTTATGGAACAGAAAAAAACTTTATGGATTATTGCTGCAGCTGGTGTTTTTTTGCTGGTAGTTTTGGCAACAGCTGGAATCATGTACTCTCCTGCTAAAAATCAGGAACAGGCAATTAGAACGACCGTATCATACTCAAAGAATAATGAAAACTCAAATGATACAGGCTGGATTAATAATCAGGAAAATTCTTCCACTGAGAAAAAAGATTTTATAGTTTTTTCTGAAAATACAACTGTTTATGAGCTTGCTGGAAAAAATCAGAAAACTAATGATTTTGTAAATGAATCTCCAAAATCGGTGTCAGAAGTTCAGCAGCCAGTATCAGACTCAAACACAATTGATTTGAATCTTTTGAAAAATGATTTGCTTGCACAGAATCAGCCACGCGAACCTCAGCAGAATATTAACATAACTGTAAATGTTCCTGCAAATAAATCTGAAAACAGTGAAAATAAATCTGTAAATCAACTGCAGACACCTGAACAGGTTTCAAAAGCAGATAAAACAATTCTTGAAAATGATTATTATGTTGGGGCTTCTTCTGTCAAAAAAGATTCAGAACCTGCTCCTCAAAAGCAAGTTCAGCCGCAGCCTGTAAAAGTTGCAAAAACTGAACCTGCAAAAGCAAAACCTGTTTCAAAAACAGTGGCTAAATCAACTTCAAAAACTTCAAAAACTGTTTCTACAACACAGGAAAATCTTGTTACTCAGTATTGGGTTCAGGTTGCATCTTATAGTAACAAAAAAGGCGCTGAAAGTGCGCGAAGTGTTCTGGATTCAAATAAAATCCCTGCTGATGTTTTCACTTACGTTGACAACAAGGAAAATATGTTTTTCCGTGTTCGCGTTGGACCATATACTACAAAAAGCGAAGCAGAATACTGGCGCTCAAAAATCAACAACATAAATGAGTTTGCAAAAGCTGAAAGTTATGTAACAAGCACAAAAAGTTAAAAAAAAATAAAAAAAATCGGATTTTCATTTCCTTTTTTTGCATAGTTTGGACAAATATTATAGTATGAAAAAAAAATATTTTTATACTGTGATGTTTGTCCTGTTTTGTTTAACTGCACAAAACATGTTTTCTGAGGATTCTGGTTCGAAAAAAAATCATTTTGATTCTAAGTTTATCGAAATCAAACCTGTTGATTTTAAAAAAGACAGTTCCTTTTCCTTATATGCTGATGAAAAAATGACTTTTGCTGCTGATTGTGTTTTTCCCTTCGTTCAGCTTAAAGGTGCGTATCGTCAAAACCAGAATGTTTATAATTTTGGTGCTTCTGGATTCACCGAAAAATTTCTGCCGATGTTTCCTTGTTCTGTCCAAGTTGGAAATTTATCAGAGTCAGGTTCGCTTTCCAAACTAAAATCTCCTCTTCTTTCTGGTGGAAATTCGCCTTTTTCCGTAGATTTTGCAAGTGCGTCATCTATTTATTCTAGTTTACCTTCATCCTCTTCGTTTTCAAAACCTTTAAGCACTTTTGTTCAAGCCGGATACAAATCAAAAGCGTCAAAAAGAAAGTCTGCTGGTTTTTCATTGAATGAAATCAGAATAAACGGATTTTACACTCCGCAGTCAAAAAATATTGCAGCGTCAACTTATGCCAGTTCTTCATTTTTTCAGAATAAAGTAAAAATTTCTGCATCGTTTACAGCCGGTGATTTTTTTTATCAGGAAAATGAAAGTTCCTCCTGGTTTTTGTCTGATTTTTATTTTCCAGATGGCAGACATTTTTGTTCACTATCGCAAATAACAGTTGAAATTCCACATTATAAGATTTCGTTTTCTCAGGGACTTTATGAAAACGCTTTTGGAAATTATTCCAGTGTTTTCCGTCTTGATAATCTGTTTTCTATTAAAAACTCCAGTTTTACTTTTTCATGCTATTTAAATCCAAATTCAAAATTTCAAAAAGTTCTTTCAAGTTCGCAAACTCTTTTGCAGGATGTGATACAATTAAAATCCACTTTCACCCATAAATTTATGGCGAAAAAAAGTTTTATTAAAATCGGAATTCTTGCTTACACAAAAATGGGACTTTCTGAGAATTCCGCTTCTGGAAAATTGTCTTTAGGAACACAGATTACAAATCCTCTTTTTTCAGTGAATTTTTATTTTTATGGAAACTCGAACTTTTTGCGCAATTTTGATTCTGTAACGGCAGAACTTGAAGATATAGGTTTTAATTTTTCAAATAAATGGTATTTTTCTGTTTTGTCACCCGCCTTTTCTGCAAACTCCACTTTTTCTTTTTCTGATAATTATAACAAAGTCAATTCGTATTCAAAATTTTCTGTAAAGCTTGCATTTCTCAAAAATCCAAAAGTTTATTCCGATGCAAGTTATTCTTTTTCAACTAAAAACAGTAATCTTTCTTCGCAAAATATGCAGTTTTCCATTTCTTCTACATTTATAATAAAAAATGTGAAGATTTCAGGCAGTTTGGGGTGGAAAGTTGATTTATAAAATTGTAAACTTTTGTAAACTTCATTTTGAAACCTGAGGAAAAAAATGTCAGAAATTCTTGTTGCTGCTGTGAATGCATCTTTTAGTCATACAAATATTGCTGTCCGCTCCATTTCTTTATACTGCCAAAAAAAGCTGAATGTTCAGGATGATTTTATTAATTTTGATGAATGGACGATTAATCAGCAGCCTTTGGAAATTCTTCGTGGAATTTTGACTCATAAACCTAAAATCATAATGTTTTCAAGTTACATCTGGAATATTCAGATGATAGAGATTCTTGTGCGCAATCTGCGTGCTTTTGACAGAAATCTGATAATTGGTCTTGGTGGCCCCGAAGTGAGTTTTAATCCTCAGCAAATTTTTTCAAAACTAAGTGAAGCGGATTTTATCTGTCAGGGAGAAGGTGAAGAAACTGTGTTTGAGGTTGCTCAGTGTTTTCAAAATCACCTGAATCATCAAAAAAAACTTACAAATGATGAAAGCAAAGCAAAATCGACTTGTAAATATGATTTTTTAAAATCACTGCAAAAAATTAAAGGTCTTTATCTGAATTTTTCAGAATTGCAAAACATTTCAAATCCTGTTTTTTTTACTGGAGCAAGAGAATTAATCTGTGATTTGCAAAATCTGGTTTTTCCTTACTCCAAAATCACAGAACCAGACAGTAAGATTTATTATTATGAATCCAGCCGAGGCTGTCCGTTTTCCTGTGCTTATTGCATGTCTTCTTTGGACAGACGGGTTAGGTTTATGCCACTTGACCGCGTTTATAAAGATTTGCAGTTTTTTCTTGACAATAATGTAAAACTTGTAAAATTTGTTGATAGAACTTACAATCTTGATGATGAGCGTTATATTGCAATCTGGGATTATATTTTAAATCATCATAATGGAAAAACAATGTTTCATTTTGAAATTGAAGCAGAATATCTTTCTCAAAATGCTCTTGATTTTTTACAAAAAATTCCCTCTGGTGTGATGCAGTTTGAAATTGGTGTGCAGTCTTCAAATCCAAAAACCCTTGAGTCAGTTTCTCGTTCGCCAGAAATTGAAAAAATCGCTCAAAATGTTAAACAGATTCCAAAAACAATTCATTGTCATCTTGATTTAATTGCTGGTTTACCTTACGAAGATTTGCAGAGTTTCGGTAAATCTTTTGATTTTGTGATGTCACTTCATCCTGACGAAATGCAGCTTGGATTTTTAAAAGTTTTGTACGGCACAAAAATGAAAGAAATTGCCTCGCAAAATGATTATCGCTGGATGAAAACCGCTCCCTACGAAATTTTAAGCACACCAGAGCTTTCTTTCGGCGATGTGTGTTTTCTCAAAGATTTGGAAGTAGTTTTGGATGCATTTTATAACAGTAAAAATTTTGAAAAATGTATGTTTTATATAGAAGAAAAATATGGATTTTGGAATTTTTTTTGCGAAATCACTGAAATTTCTCAAAAACAGAATCTTTTTTCTACTGCAAAATCACCAAAATTCTGGTACGAATTTCTGGCTGATTATTCAAATCAAAAGAATGATAAAATTCTTTATGAACTTTTACGCTTTGATTTTGTAAAAATCGGTAAAAAAGGTGGATTTCCAGACTGGTATATCCATCATTATGATAAAAATAAGCACAGACTTGCCCTTGAACAAAACGGTGGCGTTTCAAATTCCCGCATCGATTTTGCATATTCTGAATATGAAGAATTTGAAATAAATCCGCTTTTACCGATTAAAAATAATATTGATAAAACTGCCAGTCAGGAGCTCGGTTTTATTTTCCAAAAGACAAAAATTCTGTTTTTCTACGAAAACAAATTCAATGATAAAAAGTCTCAGCAAATCATCATTGAATAAAATAACAGGATGTTTTGTTTAAAATCTTGTCTCAACCTAAACTCCAAAAATGCCGTAAACAAGACAGGAAGCCAAACCAAAAAACGAAGCCGTAAGAAGATTAAATTCTGGTTTTATCATCCACAAAAGGCCGCCAAGAATTACACCAAAAGTAACAATCACATCTCTATAAAAATAAAATGCTCCAAAATAAAGTGATTTTTTTCCTTCGGGTGCAAAATCCATAATCTGAGCTTTGCGTGCAGGTTCGCCAAACTCTTTAAATCCACGAATAATAAACGCTGGAATAAGAAGTGCAAAATTTTTTGAAATCATAAGTGTGAGCGGGAAAAGTGCGTACAAAATAAAAGTTGTCATTACAAAATTTTTCTTTTTAAATCTGTCGCCAAGAAAACCAATCAATACATAAGAAAAAATTGCACAGCACATTTCAATCGTAGTCAAAATCCCAAAACGTGTCGCATTGATTTGAGAACCGCCTTCGTATTCCATTGCCCAGATTGCAATATAACCGTAAGGAATTTGTGAACAGAATTTAGCCAGAATGTCAGAAATCAAAATGATTTTCATATCATAAGGAAACTTCCATGGCAAAATATTGAAAATAGATTCACTTGTACCAACTTTTTTTTCAATTTCATTTTCATTCTTTAAAACAAACTGTTGCACAAATATCCCCAAAATGCTGCAGATTGTCGCAATTATAAAGGCAATCTGAATTCCTTTTTCAATGCCAAATTTGTCCACAAGAAATCCACCAAGAAGAGGTCCTGTTGCCATAGGAATTCGTTTTATGAGTGAATGGACAGAAATTCCAAACACCTGTTTATTTTTTGGAATTTCATTTCTGATCAAATCCATATAAGCTGGCATAGAAAGACTCGACCAGGAAAGAAAGAAAACTGAACCTGCAAGAACAGAAATCCATCCTGGAAAAAATATTACGATTAAATATCCGATGATTGCAAAAATATTGAAAAATAAAAGTGCTTTTTTATATCCGAATCGTGTTGAAATCCATCCTCCTGGAAATGAATAAACTGCCGATAAAAAATTATCAAGTCCATTCAATATGGAAGGTGCAATCAGAGATGCTCCTGTTGCCACAAGATAAACTGGCAGAAAGCGTTCACCAATTCGTTCACCAAGTCCCACTAAAATCACTGTAAAAATCAGTGCAGAAACACCCGAAATTCCCGAACTGACAGCAGCACAGGAAGCGGCCCTTACAGAAATTCTTCTTTCAGCTTCATTTTTTTTCTGAGTTTTATTTTCTTTACCATGTTCGATTCGAGTCATAAGAAAAATATATAACTTTGATAACAAAATCGCAATCAAATTTTTAGAATTAACATAATCACTTGTTGAAATTCAATTAAGTTTTTTATATAATGACAAAATACAATTCTTATAATTAAGCGATTATTTTATTTAAAAGAGGTAACAATATGGCTTTTGATATTTCAAAGATGAGAAATATCGGTATCAGTGCTCACATTGACTCAGGAAAAACAACAACTTCTGAACGTATTTTGTTTTATTGTAACAAAATTCATGCAATTCACGAAGTTAGAGGTAAAGACGGTGTTGGTGCTGTAATGGATAACATGGAACTGGAACGTGAACGTGGTATCACAATTCAGTCAGCAGCTACACAGGTTCAGTGGAAAGACTACACAATCAACCTTATCGACACTCCAGGTCACGTAGACTTTACAGTAGAAGTTGAACGCTCTCTCCGCGTTCTCGACGGTGCTATCATGATTCTTTGTGCCGTTGCAGGTGTTCAGTCACAGTCTATCACAGTTGACCGCCAGCTTAAACGCTATCATGTACCTCGTGTTGCATTTGTTAATAAATGTGACCGTCAGGGTGCTAATCCTCTTCGTGTTCGCATGCAGTTACGCGAAAAACTTGGATTGAATGCTTATATGATGGAACTTCCAATCGGCCTGGAAGATAAACTTGAAGGTGTTGTTGACTTAGTTTCAATGAAAGCAATCTATTTCGATGGACCAAATGGTGAAGATCTCCGCATTGCAGAAATTCCTGAAGCTTTAAAATCAGATGCAGAAAAATATCGTGAAGAACTTCTTGATGCTGCTTCTATGTTCGATGATTCTTTGATGGAAGAAATCATGGAAAATGGATATGAAGGCGTTTCAGAAGAAAAACTTATTGCTGCAATCCGTAAAGGAACAATTTCTGAACAGTTTGTTGGTGTATTCTGTGGTTCTGCTCACGTAAACAAAGGTATTCAGCCATTACTTGATGCAGTTGCACGTTACCTTCCAGCTCCAAATGAAGTTGAAAACGTTGCTTTGGATTTGGATAACAATGAAAAAGAAGTTAAACTTGAATCTCTTGATAACAAACCTTGTGTTGCACTTGCATTCAAACTTGATGATGGACAGTACGGACAGTTGACATATACTCGTGTTTATCAGGGAAAAATCAAAAAAGGTGAAGAACTTTTCAATACTCGTACAAAGAAAAAGTTCAAGGTTGGACGTCTTGTTCGCATGAACTCAGCTCAGATGGAAGATATTTCTGAAGGATGTGCTGGTGATATCGTAGCTTTGTTTGGTGTTGACTGTGCTTCTGGTGATACATTTGTAAACGGCGGAGTTAACTATTCTATGGCTTCTATGTACGTGCCAGAACCTGTAATTTCTCTTTCTATTAAACCAAAAGATAAGAATTCAGAAATGCAGATGTCAAAAGCTCTCAACCGCTTCGTAAAAGAAGACCCTACATTCCGTGTTTATACAGATCCAGAATCTGGTGAAACAATCATCAAAGGTATGGGTGAGTTGCATCTTGAAGTTTACGTTGAACGTATGAAACGTGAATATAATTGTGAAGTTGTAACTGGTGCTCCTCAGGTTGCTTACCGTGAATCTATTACAACTCAGGGTGATTTCAACTATACACACAAAAAACAGTCTGGTGGTTCTGGTCAGTATGGTCGTGTTGCAGGTTTCATGGAACCAATTTCAGAAAAAGATTACGAATTTGTTGATGCAATCAAAGGTGGTGCAATTCCTAACGAATTTATCCCTTCTTGTGATAAAGGTTTCCAGAAAGCTATGAAAGAAGGTTCGTTGATTGGAGCTCCAATTGTTGGTGTTAAGATGACAATCAATGATGGTCAGTCTCACCCAGTAGACTCTAACGATAACGCATTCCAGATTGCTGCAATCGGTGCTTTCCGTGAAGGTTATTTGAAAGCAAAACCAGTTATTCTTGAACCTGTTATGAAAGTTCAGATGACAGCTCCAACAGAATTCCAGGGTAACTTGTTTGGTCTTATTAATCAGCGACGTGGTGTAATTGTTGATTCAACAGATGAAAATAATACTTCTACAGTTAATGCTGAAGTTCCACTTTCTGAAATGTTCGGATTCTCTACAATCTTGCGTTCTTCAACTCAGGGAAAAGGTGAATTCACAATGGAATTCGAAAAATATGGTAAAGTTCCAAATGCTATTGCTGATGAACTTATTGCTAAACACAAAGCTGAAAAAGAAGCTGGAAAGAAATAATTTCAAATTGGAGGCAAAAAATTATGGATAAAAAAGATTTAATAGCACACAGCCCAGTTCGCTATTTTGATGCAACAAATGCTGCATTAAAAGCTGGAGAAATGGGTCTTATTACTGCAAAAAAAGGACTGGGAAAAACTTCTGTTCTCGTTCAATTTGGAATTGATTCACTTTTGAATGATAAAGCACTTGTTCATGTTTCTTTCGATCAGCAGTCTTCTAACGTAATTGCATGGTATTCAAGCATTATGGCAGAAATTGCAAAGAAAAAGAGTTTCAATCTTGATGATGTAAACGAAGAAATCGTTCGCAATCGTACAATTTTGAACTTCAATCAGGAAACATTTACTTTGCCAAAAGTTGTAAACACTCTTAAGGCTCTTAAAGAGGGTGGAATAAACATTGCTACAATCGTTGTAGATGGACTTGATTTGGCAAAAGTTGCAAAAGCTGATTTGGATTGTTTTGCACAGTTTATCAAAGCTGAAAATATGACAGCTTGGTTTAGTTTCACAAATGAAGCAAATGATTTGGCTGGCACTTTGGAAGCAGATAAACTTGAAGATTTCGCAACTGTAGCACATCTTGCTTCAGAAAACAGAAATCTTGCTCTTACTGTTCTCAAAAACGGTAATGGTCAGGTTAATCTTGATACAAAAACATTGCTTATGTCAAAATAATGCTGCTTAAAAAATATTAGTTAAGCATAGTTTTATAAACCGTACAGAATGAAATCATCATTTTGTGCGGTTTTTTTTTATTCAGGGGTTAATACAACCCCTGAAAACGAGCGAGTCAAGGCTTTAAGCGTTAGCGTGCCTTGACTCGACGTATTTAAAGAAACAAAAACTGACAGGATAAGTGTTTTATTAATATAAGCAAAAAAAAATTGACGATATAAGAGGATTTTATGAAAAAAAATATTTTGTTAAGTGTTCTTACCTGCATTTTTGTTATATCTTTTACTGGTTGTCTTTTTGTCGGTGTAGATTTAAATGAAAGACATACAATGACTTTTAGTAATGAATCAAAATATTATGTTACTGATTGGTATGTTAAGGATTCAGACGGGAATAATTATGTAAAAAGTCATGATTATTTTTATCCTGTAGCACAAAACAGTGCAAATTCAATTCACAATATTCCGACAGGCAGCTATACAGTGTATTTTTCATTTGAAGAAAATCCTGGAAAAAGAGATTACTGGAAATCAAGCAGTGATATATATTTATGCAAAGATAGAACTTATTATTTATATAATTATTGTTATAATAGTGTATCAGATGAATTTTCAAGAAAAATTACAGATGATAACTCAATAACCTCTCCCGTTAATGATGAAAAAACACAAGTCATATATCTTCAGGATGAAACTGGAAATGTTATTG
The DNA here is from genome assembly GCA_945868875.1 of uncultured Treponema sp. Taxonomy (GTDB): domain Bacteria; phylum Spirochaetota; class Spirochaetia; order Treponematales; family Treponemataceae; genus Treponema_D. The sequence goes on along the minus strand of CAMBMW010000008.1, from coordinate 8,084 downwards.
AGTTTGTAAAAGCACAGGAAGATTAGTTTTCCTGATCCTTCCATGGGAAGATAAAACTTTTTAATTTTCGAGGACCCAAAGTTTCACGGTCTTCGTAAATTAAGTCTTCCCAAGGAATCTGTCTGCGTTCCTTTTTTGTTGTTAATTCAGGATGTTCTTCAAGATAATCGTATTTGTAAAGTCGCAGGCGCAAAGCATTTGTATTTGCAATCAGAATGCCGGCAATCGAAGGAAAAAATCCAATAAACAAAACGGAGAAAGCAAGCAAAACTAAATCATAAATACCCATAAGAACAGAAAAACCTGTATTGTCAAAAAAGATGATAAAACATTTTTTTAAACATTTTTTGAAATTGTTGTGCATAATAGAACGGAGCGGTACAAACCACTGAATTGAAAGAACATAAAAAATATCAATCCAGAAAATAAAAATTGCAAGACAACTTCCAAGCATAGTGTTCAGTGACCAATAATACTTGATAGAAAAAGTAGAAATAATTAACACTGCACTAGTTAAAAGACTTAGAAAAAGTGCATCTTTTAAGACTGAAGGAATTGCTTTAAAAAAATCTGTATATCTGATTCCTTCAAAGTTAGCAATCTTTGCTGCCGATTCTCCATAAGCAAGTGCTATGATAGAAATCAAAAAAGCACTTATGATAAATGCAAGAATCATAAAAAGCTGAGCTTTTGACAGATAAGCAAAAGCATTTAGAAAAATAATTCCAATTCCCAAAAACAAAAAAATAACATTTGTCAGGATAACAGAAAGTAAATTATCCCACCCATCACAAAAACTCTTTTTTATTAAAAAACCAAACATATTTTAAATTTAACAGTTTTATCTATTAATTACAAGAAAAAAGTGTGCTATAATTAAAAAATGAACGTAAATTCTTCAATTTCATTTCTTTCTCATATACATACAATAACAGCAACGTTTTTGACAGAAAAGTTGAAGCAGCATGGATTTAACGATTTTGCTTCATCTCATGGTAACATTTTATTCCAATTGAATAAGAATGGAAAAATGACGATGGGGGAACTGGCTAAATCAATAAACAGAGATAAATCTACAGCAACAGTTTTAGTTAGAAAACTTGAAAAGGAAGGATTTGTTTCAATCATAAATGATAAAAATGACAAAAGAAATAAGAATATTGTACTTTCACAAAAAGGAATGGAATACACAAAGATTACAACAGAAATATCAAATGAACTTTTATCTACTTTTTATAAAGGCTTTTCTGAGCAAGAAAAACAGACTTTTTTAGATTTTTTAGAAAGGATTGAAAAAAACTTTGAAATATAAAAAAAACTACCCGAAATCAAAATCAGCAGAATTTATTTATGCAGATAATCGGGTAGTTTATTTATTCTGATAGTTACTTTTATTCAACAATAAATTTGTCTTTTCCAGCACCACATTCAGGGCACTTAAAATCTGCTGGAACATCAGCCCATGCTGTTCCTGGGGCTACATTGTTCTTTGCATCTCCTTCGTCCTTATCATAAACATGACCACAGTTATCACATTGCATTCTTTCCATAAATTAACTCCTTTAGTTAATGCAAATTTTTGTTCTACCTGAATATATTTTTTTATAATTCAAGTATTAAAAACAAAATTGCAGGTTAAGTTTCAAAGTATAATATGAATATTATATCACTAATTTTTTAAATAACAAGCATTTTTTTGCTTTATGTGAGATTTTATGTGAGTTTTTTCACTATAAATAATAAGTGATTACCAAAAACAAAAGTGGCTTTAGATTGTTTTTGGTATGAGTAAAAAAGAATTATTGTTGTGCCTGTTGAATGCGTTTTATGTTCTCGTGGTAAGCTTTCCACCATTGCAATTCCTGAGCATTTGTTTCTGCTTCAGAAGTTTTAAAATCATTGTCAATAAGAGTAATCAAATGCTTATTGTCAATAACAGCCTGTGCAATTGCCGGTTCAAAATGAATACCACTTGATTTTTCAAAAACTTCAATAGCTTCATCGATAGACATTGGTTCTTTGTAAAGACGCTGACTAATCAAAGCGTCCAGAACATCCGCAGCAGTCATAATGCGTGCACAAAGCGGGATTTCATATCCTTTTAAGCCAAATGGATATCCTGTTCCATCCCATTTTTCATGATGATAAAGAGCCATCTGTTTTGCAATCTTATTAAATTCACCATTTTCTATTGGCGGCAAATAATTCAAAAGTTTATTTCCTTCCTGAGGATGACTTTTCATCAAATCAAATTCTTCTGGAGTAAATTTACCAATTTTATTTAGTATTCCTTCTGGAATGTGGATTTTTCCGATATCATGCAGAAAAGCCGAAAGTTGATAGTAATCAATATTCTTTTCAGTAAGTTCATCTGTGTATAATCCTTTTTTTACCAGTTCATTACAGATGAGTTCAACATATTTTTGTGTGTGAATAACATGACGACCAGTAAATAAATCGTGACTGCCAAGACATTCTGCAACAAATTTAATGATTTTAGATTGAGTATCCTTGAGTTCGATATTTTTTTCTTCAAGTTCATTGTTAATTCTTACAACAAGTTCATTTCTGTCTTTCAGCTGATCAAGGGCATCATTTTTTTCATCAAAAGTCTGCATAAGATTTGCAAGAGTTTTCTGAATTCTGTTAGATATGTTTGAAAGTGCAACAAACAGAAAAACTGACTCAATTGTTAATCCGATTGCAAACTGAATACACCAAATCAATGGGGAAAATCTTCCTGTGATAACTTCAAGTTTAGCGGTAGCTGTAATACAAGAAGAAAAAATCATAAGAAAATAATTTACCACACAGGTAACCATGGTGAGTTTTTTGTTGTAATATAGCAGGGAGATGATTGGAACAATTGCATAAGAGATGAAAAGTCGTATTGTGTTTGTGTAGTTCATAAAAGAAACTTCAAAACAAAGCATAATGATGCCAAAATACATCGCAAATTTCTGATGTAAATTTTTTCTATTAAGTACATCTAAAACGATTGTCGTAATAATTGTTGAAATCAATAGAACTAAAGAATGAACGTGAGAAACTGTCCAAAGTCCCACTAATGTGAAGAGAATAAAGATTATTGGTACGAGACAAAATATTAAAAAAATAATCTCGATGTTTTTGTTAATTTTAGTTAAGTTTTCTAAAAAAAACTGTTCATCAGTGCGAGACATACATACTCCGATCAATCAACTCTGATAGCAAAAAAAGAAAAAGAGGAATCATAATCCCCAGACGACATAATTTAAAAAACTTTTTTACATAAAACTAAATTATAATAACGTAAAAGAAAAAAAATATCAATGCTTAAAAAAGTGTTTAGTAAACATAAATATAGAAAAACGGGGGGGGGTAATAGTTTATTCAATGTTAAAAATTATGTATGTTCATCTGTTTTTGTTGAATTTTGCAAAAATCTTCTATATAATTAATTTTGTTTGTGGAGAGTTTAATTTTTATCCGACTTGTGGTGAGGAAAATATGGACAAATTAAAGATATTGCTGGCTAAAGGTAGAATTTATGAATCTGTTTATGAACTTTTGAATGATGTGGGAATTTCTATTTATCTTCCTGACAGGCAGTATTTTCCTGTTACAAATCAAAAAGACTTGGCTTTTCAGGTTGTGAAACCTCAGATTACAAGCCTGCTTTTGGCTAATGACAAGGCTGATCTTGGTTTTAGCGGTAAAGACTGGGTTTATGAAAATGGTGTTGAAGATAAAGTTGTGGAGATTATGGATTTGGGTTTTGACCCTGTGCGCATTATTGCTGCTATTCCGGAAAATAAAGATTACGAAACTTTATTGAAATCTCCTGTGACGATTGCTACTGAGTATCAGAATCTAAGTAAAAAATTTGTGGAAAACAAAAAAATTGATGGTACGATTTTCAGAACCTGGGGAACTAGTGAAGGTTTTGTGCAGGATACTGAAGATTCTATTGCTCAGATTTTGATTGATAATACTTCAACTGGTTCATCGTTAAAAGCTAACAGATTAAAGATTGTGGACACTTTGATGGAATCTTCCACCAGAATGTATGCTTCAAAAGCGGCTATGGAAAATCCTGACAAAAAGAAAAAGATTTTGGAATTGAAGATGCTTTTTGAAACTGTTTTGAATGCCCGGGACCGGGTTATGCTTGAAATGAATGTTGCTCAAAATGATTTTGAAAAGCTTATGAAAGGTATTCCTTCTATGAAAAGTCCTACTGTATCTCCTTTGTTTGGTGGCAATGGTTATGCTGTGAAGATTGCTGTAAAAAAATCTGAAGTGCCAAATCTGCTTCCGTTATTGCAAAGTCATGGTGCTACTGATATTGTTGAATATGAACTAAGAAAAGTGATGCTTTAAACTAAGGTCGGGCGTTGCGGGCAGCGTTGTATTTGTTTTGCCCGCTGGAGGGGGTGGCGGAAGACCGAAGGGCTGGAGCCAGGGGGAGACCTGCAAACTTGTTTGCTCCCCCTCCTTGTTTATTTTTGTGAAAATGAGGTTTGTATGCGTTGTGCAACTGTGAAAAGAATTACTGGTGAAACTCAAATTGAATTGACTTTGAATCTAGATGGCAGCGGAAAGTGTGATGTGGAAAATCCGATTGGTTTTTTTGACCATATGTTGAAATCTTTTTGTAAACACGGGCTTTTTGATTTGTCGGGTTACATAAAAGGCGATTTGGATGTGGATCAGCACCATACTATTGAAGATACGGGTATTGTTCTGGGGGAATGTTTTAAAAAAGCGTTGGGTGATTGTGCTGGAATTTTCAGAAGCGGTTTTTTTATTTATCCTATGGATGAGGCTTTGTGTCAGGCTGCTGTTGATTTTGGTGGCAGGTCTTTTCTTGTTTGCAATGCTAGTTTGACTGGTGTTCCCCTTGTTTCTGTGAGCGGTGGTAAGCAGGCTTCGTTCCAGACTGATTGTTTTGAAGATTTTTGGCAGGGATTTGTAAATTCTGCTTTGTGTAATTTGCATATTGATGTGATTCGCGGGCGAAGTGACCATCACAAAATTGAAGGTGTTTTTAAGGCTGTTTCTAGAGCTATTCGTAATGCTGTGGAGATTGATGAGCGTCGTGGCGGGACTATTCCAAGTACTAAAGGTGTGCTTGTTTAATCTTTTTTTATTTTTTTTTGTAGCTTTGTTTAGGATTTTTTTCGTTTTTTTGTGATTTTGGGAGTGGGCATTGTGGTAAATTCTGATATTGTGATTTATACTGATGGTGGATGCAGCGGAAATCCTGGTCCTGGTGGCTGGGGTATTGTTGTGGAAGCTGATGGTCAGACTAGGACTTTGAGTGGCGGTGAAAAATCTACTACAAATAACAGGATGGAACTGACGGCTGCGATTATGGCTTTGACTGTAGTAAAAAATACTGAGCAGTTTGCCGGGCGCAAGGTTTTTGTGAATATTGACAGTCAGTATGTGAAAAACGGTATCACTTTATGGATAAAAAACTGGAAGGCTAGAGGGTGGAAAACTGCTGATAAAAAACCTGTGAAAAATCAGGATTTGTGGATGCAGCTTGATGAACTGAATTGTCTGTTTGATGTTGAATGGATTTGGGTGAAAGGTCATGCTGGTATTGAATATAATGAAATTTGTGACAGCTTGTGCCAGAATGAAATAAAAAAATATAAGTAAACTTTTTGTTTTTTTTGTTTGATGATTGTTGAGTTTAATGATTTTTGAGTTTGATATGAAGAATTATAAAAAAAATGTGTTTTGTCTGTTTTTTCTTGTGATTTCGCTTGTATGTTTATCTGCTCAATCGAATGAATCTAATTTTTCTAATATCAGTCTTGTCACTTTTCGGTCGAATTTGAGTTTTACTATTGGTGAAGATTCTCAAACTTATACGGCGGAACGTCAGTTAGCTCCTTTTTCTATTAATAAATATGAAACTACTTATTTGCTTTGGTATACTGTTTTGAAAAAAGCTGAAAAAATCGGTTATGTTTTTCAAAATCCGGGTCAGGCTGGTTCGAATGGTAAGCGTGGTGCTGTGCCTGGCGATGATGATAAATTTCAGCCTGTTACTATGATTAATTGGTATGATGCGATTGTCTGGTGCAATGCTTTGAGTGAAATTAAGGGCAGAACTCCGTGCTATACTTATAATGGTGAAGTTTTGCGGGATTCTGGTGACACGGCTGCCTGTGATTTGTGTATTTGCAATTGGGACGCTGATGGATTCAGGTTGCCTAGTGAAGCTGAATGGGAATATGCTGCAAGGCGCACGAAAGAAGGATTTCAACGCGGAGATTTTGTTAGCGGGCAGTTGTCGAGGGAAGATGATGCGTTGCTTTATGCGTGGACGTTTGAAAATGCATCTTCTTCTAGAATTGTTGGAACTTGTGGTGTGCCTTTTGATCCTGATAATATTTCTCTTGCTGGAAGTGGTAATGCTAATGGGGCTGGTCTTTTTGATATGAGTGGTAATGTACTTGAGTTTTGCTGGGACTGGTTTGAAGATTATACTTCTGATAATGTTACAGGACCTGTGTTTGGTTTTGAAAGGGTGAGCAGAGGGGGAAGCTGGTCCGCATATACTATGTTTGTTTTTGCCGGCGACAGATACAGCTACGACCCGAATGAATGTTATAATTATATGGGATTCAGGTTTTGCTGCACTGCCCGATGATTTTTTTTCCCGATGATTTCTTTTGCCTGATGTGAAAATCAGTTTTGTCGTGAAATTATTTTAGTCTTTTTTCCTGTTTTTTAAGTTTTTTTGTTTCTGCTTTAACTTTTCTTCTTTGTGAACGCGAAATTTTTCTGGCTTTTTTTGCATTCTTTATGGAAGAACTGTTTACGTTCAGCAATATCCAGCTGATTCCGACTGACAGCAAACATAATATTGTGGCAATGGTAACTGGTATGTAGCCTGAATATGTTTCAAATGGAAGACGGAAGTTCATGCCGAAGAAACTTGTGATAAATGTTGGTGCCATCATTACCAGATTGATGATTGCGAGTTTTTTCATCACTACGTTCAGGTTGTTTGATGTGACTGAAGAAAAAGCGTCCATAACTCCAAACAAAATGTTTGAGTAGGTGTCTGCCATTTCTATTGCCTGGCGGTTGTCTATTGCAACGCCTTCTACAAAATCTATGTCCTCTTCATCAAATTTGATTAATCTTGTAGTTTTCATTTTTTGTAAAAGCAGGGAATTGCTTTTGAGTGATGTTGCAAAATAAACCAGTGATTTTTCTAATCCTAAAAGCTGGAGAATTTCGTGATTTTCGATTTCTGTGCGCATTTCGTTTTGGATGCTTGTGGAGCGTCTGTTTATTTCTTTCAAGTATCGCAGGAAATTCAGGTTTGCTCGGTTTAATATGTGCACGATAAATGACGGAAAATCATTGAGACGGACATTTCGAACTCTGTTGATGCCAAAATCCCGTAAAAGCTCGCAGTCTGTCCAGCAGATGGTGATGATGGTTTTGCCTTTTATGATGATGCCGACTGGAACTGTAAAATATGGTGTTTCTGCTTGGGGGTCGTAAACTGGTACACGTACGATTGTGAGGATGTAGTCACCGTCGCCTTCTTCGATGCGAGAAAGTTCGTCGGGGTCAAGAATGTCCAGAATATGATCCTGTTCGATTTGATATTCTTCCTGTAAAAGTGTTGTTTCATCTCTTGTGACGTTTCGTGCATCTATCCAGAGAGGAAGTGTTTCATCTATTGTGTTTTTTTTGACTTTTGAAAAATTTCCTTCTAATTGCTGCCAGTATGTAATCATTTTTTTCTACCTCACTTGAAAATTTCATTTTACGTGTGCCAAGGGCATAAATTAATTATTTGTTTTGCAAATAAAACTGATAAAACTGTGCAGATTATTTTACTCTGCAAGTTTTTTGAGTGCGTTTTAAGCCTTTTGAACAATGAACTGAATTGTGTGGATTACAAGTTTTAAGCAGAAATGAGCAGATTATTCAAGAGGCTTTTTTTGTTTTTTAAATAATGTATGGGATAACTCGACCCGCCATCCATATTTGGCCTCCTGTAATAAGATAATTGTATTTTAGTGATATTCTAGATTTTTTTCAACTGGAAGAATTTAGTTTTTTTT
>CAMBMW010000007.1 GCA_945868875.1 uncultured Treponema sp. | reverse complement strand
TTTTGGTCATTTCAGCCTGTCACGGAGTGGCGATTTTCTACTGGCACTAACAAAACAAAGTTATCTGGAAGAAATGGGTGAAGGCTCAACAAATCAAAAGGAATTGAAGATAGACACAATTGCAAATCTGATTGTTCCTCTTCCACCTTTAGATGAACAAAAACGCATAGTCGAAAAAATCGAAAATGCGTTTGCGAAATTAGATTCTATTGCTAAACAATTGGAATAAATTACCAGGTCACGATCGTATCAACAAGTTCCTGCTGCTCACTAGCTGTCCTACGTAAATAAATACGTGTGGTTTCAATACTTTCGTGACCCATTAAGTCTGCCAGTAATGCAATGTCATTGAACTTTTCAAGGAAGTTCTTAGCATAACGGTGACGGAATGAATGAGGATAAACAATCTTTTCACTAATTCCATATTTCTTTGCATAGTTTTTAAGTTGTTGAGCAATTCCACGAGTAGTAATTCGTTCATTAAATCGATTCAGAAATAAATACCCTGATTTACGACCAATAGAATCAAGCCACGCCATTGCTTCTTCTCTTAGTTTTTTGGGAATATAAAGTCTTCTAAGTTTACCGCCTTTTGAATATAGATCAAAATAACCAAGTCTAACATGTTCTACTTTTATTTGAACAAGTTCACTAACTCTAGCTCCTGTAGCTGCAAGAAACCATACAACAAAATACCATTCCAGATTACCATCCATTTTTAGACTTGATTTTAGAAACTGATAATCTGCATTACTAATGACATTTTCAAGAAAGTTTTTCTGTTGAACTTTTACAAACTTTAGTTGCAATTTATCTTTATGAATAAACTGTAAATACTTATTAATGCCCTGTATTCTGAGATTTACCGTTTTTGGCTTAAAATACTCCAGCAAATAACCTTTGTAAGCAAGAAGGTTTTCTTTGCTGAATGAATCATAATGTTCGGTATAATATTTTACCGTCCAAAGATAAGATGTAAGAGTATTTTGAGAAAGATTTCCTTTTTTCAAGAACTCTTCAAAAGTTTCGCCGTTTTCCATAACGACCTCCAATAAGTAAGATTTGCGATTTCTCGCTTATTGAAGAACTTATCAAGATTAAGGCTAATTTTTATTTATTGTAAAACATTTCTGGAAATCAGTTATAGGAATAATGTCAGCTAAATATGCTTTTCCTAGATTTACTTCTAATATATCAGAATTAATCTTTATAATTTTTGAATCTACCTGATTATTATAAATCATAGAAAATCTTAGTTCTTTCTGCTTTTCAAAATCTTTAGATTTTGAAAATTCATCTAAATTAATTTGGTTTACAGAATAATCAAAATATTTGACTCTTCCATAACGTAAATTGTATGGTCCTAATATATTCAGTATATCTGTTATAAAATTTGAAGTATCTAAAATAAGCAGTACATAATCCCATTCAGGTTCAGTTAAAAGAATATTTGAAATTATATCATTTTCGACGATTGTTTTTTGAGTTAAATAACTGAAGCATGATATGTATTTGTTATTATCAGGAAAATCCTTAAATGATTTTATACTATTTGAAATATCAGTTTCACTACCACCTTCAATTATTGGATTACAGTAAGTAATCTTTAAATTTCCATCCTGATGTAAAAGAGTCCGAATTCCTTCATTTTCATCACCAATATTTTTATTTTCAATTTTTTGATATGTTTTAAGGCTTGTAAAACGAACTTTGCCGTTCCTGATCTGTTCAAGGTGTTCTTTATGACCAAATTTGATTAAAAAACCGCTTTCATCATAATCATCAAAATGTAAGTTGAATTCGTACATGGTAAAATTATATCATAATTTATATACCTTTTCTTGTTATTATGAGAAGTTCAAAGGTAAAGATGCTGTTTGCATTGATGATGATATTCCATTTGAAATTCCTGAAAATTGGCAATGGTGTAGATTACCTACAATTTGCGAAATACCTATAACTGATGGTACTCATCAAACTCCAACTTATTCTGATAAAGAAAATGGAATACCTTTTTTATCGTCAAAAGATGTTACTTCTCAAAGAATTGAGTGGTCAAAAACAAAATACATTACAAAAGATTTACATGAACAACTACAAAAACGTGTAAAGCCACAGAGAAACGATATTTTGTTAGCAAAAAATGGCACTATTGGTGTAGCTGCTCTTGTAGAAACGGATGAGATTTTTGATATTTATGTAACTTTGGCTTTGATAAGGCCTACAAATATCATCAATCCAGTATACCTATTATTTTTGATGAATAGTCCATTTTGTAAAAAGCAGTTTAATGGACATTTAACAGGTATAGGTGTACCAAATTTGCACTTAAATGATATTTGTAAGACGCTAATACCAATTCCTCCAATTTCAATACAAAAGAAAATAGTAGAAACTATTGAAAATCTTTTTTCAAATTTAGATACAGTTATTTTGAATTTGCTCTAAACATGTATAAAGATTCTTTATTATTTTTACAATTCTTTTTTGTTCTTCAATAGGTGGAATTGGATATAGCCATTTTGAAACATCATCACCACTTATTGAAGGTGAATTATCACCTTTCATAAATTCATTAAGACCTTTAATTACATATTTAGAAGTCATTAAATAAAAAAGATATTCCGGATAAATTGCTCTATTCGGTTTGCAAACATAAAAACCTGTTGAAGCTATACAATCAGAATGCTCTTCTTTTATGAGAGCGATATTTTCCAAATAAGGTCGAACTAAAGAAAAAAGAACATCTCCAGTATCCACGCCACGAGAAGCTCGACTTGGAGCTTTTATTGCTTCTATTGTTTTAGGACATATAATTTTATGTTGTTTGTTATCAATTGCATCAATATCAATATATTTGAATGTACCTGTTTTACCAGGTGTTCTTGTAAACATAGGTAAAAATATTTCTTTTCCTCGTTTCCATATCCAGCTTTCCGGTATTTCAAAAGGTATTTCGTCATCAATACAAATTTCTTTTCCATTCAACTTCTCATAATAACAATTATCAGAACCCTTATAGATGTAAGAATCATTCTTATCTCGTTTTAGTTCTCCTTTTGCAATCTTTTCTTCTTTTTCAGCACGTAGTTTTTCTAAGAGTATCGATGCTGGTTCATCATTTGAATCTTGTGGAACAAGTTTGCCATGAATGGCGAGATCTAAGATTTTTGATTTTGTCTTTTTAATTGTAGTTTCAATATCATTTCTACCATTTTCAATAATTTCTACAAGAGATAGTGATTGTTGAATTTTAGCTACTATTTCATTTTGAATTTTAATTGGTGGTATTGGAAACAGTAAATTTTCGATTTGTTTATTAGATAAATGTTTTACTGTAACACTTGATGTATTTTTGTTTATTTCCTTTAAAGGTATTTCTAATAGATAAAAAAAATAATCAAGATTTATAGAACTGTGACACTTTTTAATTCGGCAAACTCGTTGGTTTAATAAAGCAGGTTCAGATTTCCATTTTGCTATATTAAAATCGCCATCCATACCAATAAGTATTTCACCTTTATTTACAATATATGATTCAGGACATTTTTCATTAGAATAAGTTTCTGAGTATCCTCGTAAAATATCGCGTATTCTAATTATTGCCATTCCTTTTGTTTGATCTTTCGAGAATTCTGACGCATTAAAAGGATAACCTGTATCTGTAATAAGACCAACATTATTTAAGCGTGCCCACGCCCATCCCTCAGGCACGTCAAACGGAATCTCATCTTCAATATTTTTTACAGTTCCATCCGCGAACTTCTCATAGTGCCGCTTATCATCACCAACAAAAATATAACTGTCTTTTTTGTCGCGTTTTAATTCACCTTTTGCAATCTTTTCTTCTTTCTCTTTGCGAATCTTCTCTAGTAAAACATCTGCTGTTTCATAGTCTGGTGACTTTTTCAATTCCGCAACAGTTTCTGGGGACAATAATTTACCATGAATGGCAAGGTCTAGAACTTTGGCTTTAAGCTGTTTTGTATTCATTATTCTGCAACCTCTTCATCTTCATTAATAGAGCTTACAAGACCTTTTAATTCGGTTACAGCTTTAGAGATATTAGAACTCTTTTCTTCAATAGTTTTAATTAATTCAGCAAGTGTAACGCCATCAAGATTGTCTGAATCATCTTTAATCCATTTTAGGTCGAGTGAAGTTTTTTCATCTTTAAGAATTTCTTCAATTGTGTATTTCTTCCAGCGTCCATTTGGATTTTCTTCAGACCATGTTTCTTTACGGTCTTCAAAATGACCGGCACAATACAATTCTTCAAACTCAGCAAAATCTTCTTTCTTAAGAGGATTTGTTTTTCCGAATGAGCGCATATTGCTTCTTAAATCGTATACCCAAACTTCTTTTGTATTATTTTCATCTGTCTTACCACGAGTAAAGAAAAGTACATTTGTCTTTACGCCCTGTGCATAGAAAATACCTGTAGGTAAACGAAGAATTGTATGAAGATTACATTTGTTCATTAAATCCTGTCTGATTTTCTGTCCTGCATTATCTTCAAAAAGAACATTATCAGGAAGAACAACTGCGGCTCTTGCTTTGCCTGTTGTTCTAAGAGATCGGTAAATGTGCTGCAAAAAGTTCAGCTGCTTGTTGCTTGTTGTATAAGTAAAGTCATCGCGGGTTGCACGTTCGCCACCTTTCTTTGTTCCAAACGGTGGATTTGTAAGTACAACATCATAGCCAGTCATTGCTTTTCCGCTTTCACTTAATGTATCACCAAGTACAATTTTTCCTTCAATGTTATGAAGCATTGCATTCATAAGAGCCAGGCGGTGTGTTTCGTGAACAAGTTCGCCACCAGTAAAAGCTTCTTTTACCTGGAACTGAGTTTCTTTTTCATTCAAATCACAGTAATCATCAGTCAGGCTTTTTACATACTGGTCAGCACTAATCATAAATCCGAATGTTCCACAAGCCGGGTCATTACATCGCTCACCAGCTTGTGGGGCAGTTAATCGTGTCATAACATCAATTAAAACACGTGGAGTAAAATACTGTCCGGCTCCGCTTTTCTTTTCATTAGCGTTCTTTTCCAAAAGGCCTTCGTAAAGGTTTCCAAGGCCTTCTTCTTTTGCAGAATACCAGTCCAATTCATCAATAGATCTTATGATTTTTTCTAGGTTCTTAGGTTCATCAATATTAGAACTTGCACCCTGATAGATTTCTCTTACACGTCCTTTACAGTTTTCACCAAGATAATTCAAAAGTTCTTTATAGAATTTTTTGAGTTCAATTCCACTATGGCTAGTCAGTTTATCCCATCTATATTCAGCTGGAATAGAATCTTCTGTTTTTGTCTCTTTTGCCATTTTCAAAAAGAGAATATATGTAAGTTCTGTTACATACTGATGATAAGTAATTCCATCATCACGTAAAATATTACAAAGATTCCAAAGTTTAGAAACAATTTCCTGATTAGTCATTTTTAGCTCCAATTATTATTTATGCAATATTATCTTCATAGAGATATGTATTTAATTCTCTAATAATAGAATTCAATTGATTATTGAAAATCTTGTTTACTTTGTTGAAACCACCCTGATTTCTCCAGGCAAGATATTTATCAAAAGTCTGTACATTTAGAACAGATTCATTTATAAGATATTTCTCGATTCTTTCAATCCATTTAGTTTCACCCGCGGTAAAATCATGGGCCTTACAAAGCTTCTTTACTGCATTGTGAATACGATCTTCGTGAGATACAAGAGGACTTCCAATTGCGTAGCGTCGAACAAGTGTAATAATATCAGCAGCACAGTCTTCTTTTGTTACTTGTTTTACAGCTGTATTTAACTGGATTGAATTATATCCATCAGAATCCAGCGTTTTACTAAGAGTTCGCAAATCAGCAAGAGTAAGATCTGCTGGTCTAGTACAAACAATATCCAGTGCTGCAATTTTATTTCTGTTTGTTCTTAAGTAACTTGCAAAACTTTCAAGGTAATCTTCTGGCTCTTGTCCTTTTCCGTAACCTCTGGCAACTTCTTGTACAACATCGGTCTTGTCACTAATAGGAACATAATGTTCATTTGTTTTTTGAATCTTAAATGCTCCAAATGCATCTTTTTTCCTCAAAAGCAGTTCTTTGCAAGCTTCTTCGCTTTCATCCTTACATTTTCTAACTGCTTTCAAAAAAGCTTCAACAGATTCATAGTTAGAATTAATTGTAAAATAGTTAATCTGAGTTTCATCCATGTGTCGCTTAACTCGCTGGAGTTTGGCGATAATCTGGTCATTGATAAATTTAATATGCTCTTCGTCTTCAACTTTTTCATATCCTTTGAATAACTCATCAAAAGTTACAGATGGATTTGATACAACAGGCTTCATAGAAGAGAATTCATCAAGATATGAATACAAATCAACTGCATCGTAAATATCAAAATGCGTCTTATTAATTTTTGGACACAAACGAGTTGCACGTCCTAACATCTGCTCATATAAAATACGTGATTTAATTCGACGCATAAATACAATCTTTGTAATTTCAGGAACATCAATACCTGTAGAAAGTAAATCAACAGTAACTGCAATTGTTGGGTAGTGTTCATTCTTAAAGCGTTTAATTGCATCTTGAACACGTTTTCTGTCACCAATAGAACAAGTAATCTTTTCTATTGCATTAGAAGGAACATCCTGCTCTTCATAAATCTTTCGTAATACACGTACAATTTCATCTGCGTGTCTGTCATTAACTGCAAAGATAACAACTTTTTCTTCGCTTTCAGGATCAATATGTTTAGCAATTTCTGCAAGTGCAACTTCATTGAATGAAGGAGTAAGAACATTTTTGTTGAACTCTTCAACATCAAAATCAAGTTCATCTTCCAGTTCTTCCGGATTCAAAAGTTCTTTAGTTACTGGATTATAACGTGCAAGACTTTCGCCTTTTTCGTGATGTATTCCATTCTGATTAAGTTCTGTCTTAATAATATGTGGTGCATCGTAATCTACAAGATAACCATCAATTACTGCATCACGGTAAGAATAATTATAAACAGGATTTCCAAAAATCTGTGTTGTGTGTAAAGCAGGAGTTGCAGTAAGTCCAATTCTTACCGCATCAAAATATTCAATAACTTTTTTGTATTTACTTATAAAGTCATTCTGATCGCGGAATAACATTTCAGCTTCAGAAAGTTCACGGTCAAGAGTGTAACCGCGGTGTGCTTCATCAATAATAATACAGTCAAAATCACCTGCAGAAGGAATTCTCTCTTTATCCTCGCTCATAATACGAGCAACCATTCCCTGAACAGTTGCAACCTGAATACGAGTTTCAGAAGCTAAATCAATATCATCAAGAGTGTTTATGTTATAGATTTTATTAAGAGGTTGTAAGTCTTCGAGTTTTACATCATTGAAAACATCTTGGGCCTGTTCACCAAGAGCAGTTCGATCTACTAAAAAGAGAATGCGGCGGAAGCGATTAGTTTTTAAGAAACGGTAAACCATACCAAGAATGGTACGAGTTTTACCTGTACCAGTAGCCATTGCAAGAAGAATATGTCTTGCTCCATTAATTACAGCCTTTTCAACAGCCTCTACAGCTTCGAGCTGATAATAGCGGAAGTTCAAACCATCAGGGTCACGTAAAAAATCATAAGGCAGATTTTCAAGTTTCTGGTCAGCTTCATCAACATTCTGTTTATACTTAGCAAGTAATTCTTCCGGACTATACCAGCCCTGTAAAGCTGTAGGCACATTAGAAACTTTTCTTAAATCCTGGAACCAGATTCCAGATTCAGTTTCAATCTGTTTAAGGTATGGGCGGCCATTAGTTGCAAATACAAAAGGAACTTTGTAGTTCTGCCATAATCCCATACAGTATTTATCATCTTCGTCTTTAATATTACGAGCATATTCATGGCACTGGTTGTCAATAATTGCATAAACGCTTTTTTCATAGGCTTTGGCTTCTATTATACCAATCAATTGCTCATCAATGAACAAAGCATAATCAGCTCTATCATCCGCAGTTTTTGTCGGTTTAGTCGGCCATTCTGCAATAGCCATTTTTCTTCCTTTCTGTGGACGTATACCTTTTGAATAACGAAGGTTTTCTGTATCAACTTCCCAGCCAACACGACGCAACTGCTCATCAATTATTGCACGAGTCTGAGCTTCTGTAAGTTTTGCTTTTGAAATGGCGATAGCAGAAGTCTGCTGTCTGTCTTGTTTAGTTTTACTTTGCTGTGGAGTAAGAATAGCAGTCTGAACTTTTTTAAGTTCAGCTTCTAGTTCCTTTAATTTTTTATCACGTTCTGCAATAAGTTTTTCACGTTCTTCAAGAAGAGCATTCTGCTCTTCAATAGTCTGATTTTGTTCATCAATTTTCTTCTCTTGATTTTTTACAAGAGGCATTAAACTGATTTTTGCTTTAGGTTTTTCAGGTACTACATAAGCTTCAGGTTTAAAACTTCCATCTCCATAAGTCTGCATGAACCAAACTGCAATATGATATGTAAAACTTAAAACAGATAAAGCTTCCTGTTCTGTTGCAATATCTTCATGTGTTGAATCATTACGACTTTTTCTTACCTGATTAATCCACTGGTTTACATCGTATGGAAGTAAACCTTCATTTTTCAAAAGGCGTGTACGTGTAAAATGAGTATTATCAGTTTCAGGTTCATCAATAATCTCAATTCTAAGAATTTCACGAACCATAAGTTCTACAAAAAGACCAGATTTGTTTTTGCTTGAAGCTGGATCTGTATAAACATAACTCTCTGCAAAATCCATTATCTTTGCAAGAGATGGCCAATAAGTCTGTAAAAACGAAAAGTTACTCATAAACACATCTTCTGATAATTAATAATTATAGGAACAATTATAACATGAAAAATCCTTTTTTTCACTTAAAATCGTCAATAAGCAAAAAAAATGGCGAGGAACTTCCTCGACGTAGATGGACCTGGGTGTTTCAACCAGCCCAAATAATAATAGTCAAATTGATTAAGCCAGAAAAGCAACCTTTTCTTTAATTGCTTTCAATTGCTTTTCAGTGAGTTTAAATAATTCTTTTACTCGTTCTTCAGGAAGGTCACCTTTCTCCAGTAATTCTGTAGCAAGCTGAATTTCACGTTCTTTCACAGCTTCTTTTCTTTCTTCTTCCATAATTCTACACATATGTTTTACCCCCTTTTCATCTTCCTTAAGATATCTGGCTCTTTCTGCCAGCAGTTTATTTTTCATATCATCGGCCTTTTTGCAGTGAAAGTCATGCATCAGGTCGCCAATAGGATCATTTCCTTCGTATTTACCATTAACATATATGATATGGCTCTCATCGTCAAATGGTATATTACATTCTTTTACAGTTCTTTCAATGTGATAAAGTGGCAAGCCTTTTCCAAAGATGTCATTTTCTGTAATGAAGATAACATAACTCTCTGGAAGATTTTTAGCATCCTCACCAGGAACTGTAATATCCGCATCCATTAAAGCTGAATTATATCGTGCCCGTTTTGCACAGGCACCTTTATCAGCTCTCTGAATTTCAATGTCGTAAGGTTTACCTTTATTGTCTTTCGCATATACATCAAGGCGTACTGAACGACCTTCAAGGCTTTTTACGACTTTTTGAGCAACTGTATCAATTACTTTAAGCTTCTTGTTTTCAAGTATAGTTTGAAGTACAAATTGAGTACAGTCCTTATCATTTTCAAAAAAGCGGGTCATGAAATCATCGTCCATCAGAGTAAACTCTTGAAGACGCGCAATCATTATCTGCTTCTTTGTCAAATCCTTTTTTGCCATAGCACATAATACCATGATTTCCCCCTGTCCGCAAGTTATCTGCATAGTGGTATATAAATTTTTATTTACCATTCCACATGCACCAGCAATTCAAACTTCCTCTGCGTCAACTTTGGCACTTCAACATTCAACCAGTATTCAAAGTCATCTTCATGCAGCATTTCGCAGATTATATTCTGGTAGCAGATAGTCTTTTCATATGCCGGAGTATTATCCTTTTCATAGAAAAACTCAAAATTGAACTTATAGTTTATGGTATCTATAATTCTGTCTTTTTTGCCTTGTTCCTTTTCAATGAAGGTTAAGGCAAAATAAGGAAACTTTTCAATTCCAGGGTTCATACATTGATTAGTAAAGGGCTTTAATTCAAATTTAAATAAGTCTGAGTTTTCCTTATTCCACTGTGTAATATATTCCGGAAGCTTATTAAGTAGCAGCTCTTCAAGTCTTTCATACATTTTCAAAAAGTCTCTCATTACAAGGTCTTCCTTCTGTAAATATCAAGGGTATTTTGTATGTCCTTTGGTATCTCAAAGGCGCAGTCCTCTTCATGATTCTGCTGCTTTATAAACTCTTTCTTCTTGAGTAAAAAGAGCTTAATTATTGCTTCCTTCAAATCTGCCGGCATTGTAGCCTGTAAAAAGCCTGCATTGTAATTCAAAAATAAAACGTGGCCTTCAAGTTTTGTGTCTAATAAAAAGATTGTCCGTCCGTCTATCACACAATGGGGCACTCTAAGCTTTGTGTTCATATCAATGATGTTCACCATTTCTGTTATGTTGTCTTGATTTGTATACACCTTGCAGTCTCTCACTGTCTGTAGCTCATTGTAATTATGATCTTCAAGCGGATAGCCAAGTATTTTTTCTATGTAGAAAATAGTAGACGTAAACAAAAGCTCGTCTATTTCAAGCTCTGTATCTTTTAATTCAAGGATTTTCTGGAGTTCTTCAAATGGGAAAGGTTGCATAGTAGCTCCTGGAAAAGCGAGGCTCACGAAAGTATAACCTTCGTTCAGTCAAATACAAGGCCAAGCCCTGCGGGTTGTCGCTGCGCTCCAAGCCTTGCATTTGCCTTCACTTCGGTTTTTAGTTTTTTCGCCCCCGCTTTCCAAAGGCATATATAAAATATGCTTTTGGAATTGTTAGGTATAAGTCACACTGTCTGCGGTAACTTATTCTTTTGCGGTTTTTAAGAGAACCATATTCTTCTTAGGTCGGGTAACGAGGAAGCCGTCACGCTTACGGAAGCGCATAAAGAGCTCGCCGTATTCCAAGCTCTCTGTAGTTTCATCGAAACGTTTGATTTCGATTCCCTTGCGGTTACCGTGGATGATTCTTTTTGGATTCATAAAGATGGCAATTACCTTGTCAGCTTCGAGGTCGGCAAGCTGCGGCATCAGGCGGCTTTCTACAACATCGTATCCGTCGATTCTTCCTGGCATTCCGTCACATGGCTTTCTCCATATTGGGTTATGGTTGTCGTCCTGAATGTTTGCAATGTGATTCAAAACTGTTTCGTTCAAGAACCATTTGCAATACTTCCTTTCTTCCGGTTCAACCTTGAGCTCGGCAGCTCTAAAGTCAAGGTATGTAAGCTTGCTTTCATCTGTGCTTTCGATTCTGCAAACTTCTGCCTGTGCCATATTGATTGCACCTGTGAACGGGTCATCATCGGCAATCAAGCACTGGCGGTCGAACTCCTGTCCGTATGCTTCTGTGAAGTCCTCAAGGAACATCTTTCCAAGGTCCACAAAAACATCTTCTCCGAACTCGTCGAAGAATGGAACATAGCCTGCAAGTGTGTAAGCTTTGAGCTCTGTTCTTGTCGGCATGTTTGATTTTGTAGCGTCGATTTTCTGACCGTAAGAAGTCAGCCACTTCAATTCAATTCCGCCACGGTCTCTTTCAGGGATGAAGATTGAAGGTCCGTTCATCGGGCGATGAGTTACAAGATTCATCATTACAGACTGCTTTGCAGCTTCCTGCATGATGGTCTCTTCGTAAATCGGATTGATAAGATACTGGTCATTGTTTGCCAGATTTCCAATCGGCTCTCCGAGAACAGCTTTCTGTGGCACAAAGCCTTTGCCAGCTTCCCATTTAAAGTCTTTCGGATTGTTCCATTTTTCAGCTCTGATGTTTGGACAGAACTTCAAAGCTCCAAGAGTTTCGGCATCCTTATTCCAGGCTGCGCACAAAGCTTTACCAAGATTGTAACAAACATCGCGGTAAGTCAAAGGCTTCATTTCTGAATCAGTCTTTTTAAGAAGGTTACGAAGCTCCTTAACTGATTCTCTGATTCCTTCAAGCTCTGTTGTAGAGGCAGTCTGCTGACTGTCTGCCATTTTCAAAATTCCGTCAATGAGTTCTTCTGTCTCATTAAAGTATTTTGAAATCTGTTCCGGTGTTGCAGCTTCAGTTGGCACCAAGCTTTTCATATTGCTAAGTTTCTGCTGCAAAGATACAATTACTTCGTTCAAGATATCCTCCTTAAGGTAACTTGAATAACAGAGCTGCACACAGGTTCCAATTGCTTGCAGCTCTGTTTTTATTTTTAATCTATGCTCTGGCTTTCAAGCCTGAACAAACCTTTTCGAAAAACGAAAGCTCTTCATTCTGAATCACTTCTGTTATCTCAAGCTTCTTCTGCGGTACGTGAAGGGCAAAAGGATTTGCCGGCACGCTGCAGATAGAAAATTCCAGAAGCTCCTGCTTCCTGTAAATCAAATCACAGTCGCGGTCCTTGGCTTCCAGAAATTCAAGCTCATCAACTCTAAAGCCCACAGAGCCACAGCGAAGCACTCCGGCTTTTACACGCTCTCCAATGCTCCAGCCAAACTCATCAAAGTCTTTGGCATTAAAAAGAATGTCGCCTTCAAGCGTTTTGTCAGCTGTCACATTCTGAGCAATTCCAATAGGCGGAATTGAATAGTCGTGACTCCAGAGCACCACAGGGTTAGCAAGATAGTTTTTTAAATCCCATCCGCACGGATCTACTTTTTCAAAGTCGCGGTCCGTGTCAAATGTACTCATTACCCAGTGGAAAGAATCATTCTGAACATCCACAGCCTTGAACACTTCAACCTGGGCACTCACTTTTCCAGAGTTTGTGTTTTCCTTCAAGAACTTCAAGAAAAGTTTTTTGTCTTTTCCAAAGTCCTTATTTTCTACGCCGTCAATCTTGACTACCATTCCAGCCTCCCATATTTCTATCAAGCATCTGCCTGTAAACCTCTGCATAATCTGCAGGATTCTGATAACCGATTTTAAGTCTCAGGTAATGAATGTAAGAACGAACAGAGCTGTCCGTCACATGCATATCCCAGGCAATTTCTTTAACAGTCTTTCCTTTAGCTAGGGCAACTGCAACATTAAACTCCGTTTCTGTAAGTTCTCCGACAGCCCGGGTCAGATGCAGACCGTTTTTAATGTCATCAAGAACAGTCTGAGGGTAAGCAGAATTACCGCTGAAGATTTTCTGCAGAGCAGGAAGCAGCGTTTCGCTTGTTTCTGCATTACAGATAAAGCCGCTTGCTCCAAGCTTATGAACTCTAAGCCCAAAGAAATCCGAGCAGCTTTCTCCAGTCTCAAAAAAGACAAAACGCAGCTTGTCATTTATTCCCTTAAGGCTGGTCATCTTTTCCTGAATACAAAGGCCTAAGAAAAACTTTTCAACCAGAATCACACAGTCACTGTCAGAGCCAAGATGATACTTAAAGTCATCATCCTTCAAGACATCAAAGGTCTGCACCTGCGGCAGCTTCTGCTTTAAGAATTCTTTTACAGTTCCCTTAACCACATAATTAGAAGTAGCAAAAAACAATTTCATATTAGTTTTTGTCCTCACAATTTTTATTGTCATCAGAATCAAAAGCCGAAATCGTGTTGGGCTTCCACCAGCTGTCGCCCCAGGGCTTTTCCTTTTGTCCCCGTGCTCTTAAAACGTCGTTTATTGTTTTAAGCCCGGCATTGATTTCTGCAATATCCCGGTTGCTCTGGGCATCCTCAGATTCCTGCAGTTCCGGGATATTGTTAAGGTTGAATTCCCCGGTCTGTAAAAGATTGAACCGGCGAAAGAACTGAACTTCCAGAATCTGCTCAAAGTTTTTGAGCAGTGGAATAAGCGTAAAGTTCCAGAACGCCCGATGCTGGGAATCTGTATCGGTGCCGCTCAATGAACTTTTGGAATCCTGAATATTGGCAACTCTCGGCGGGATGCCGAATTTCGCAAGAAGTGTATACAGGTTCCACTTCTTCATATCGTAAAGTTTCAGAACGTCGGGGCTGAACGTAAGAGGCTGGTATTCTGTACCTTTACCCAGTACAGCCACACGATTTTTCATGCCGTGGCCGTATTTTGAGTCCCAGGTACGAGCAAGTAATTCTGCTTCTGTCTCTGTGAGAATCTGGTCTGTTTTTAAAAGCCCCTTAGGAACCCCACCTTCTTTTAAAAGTCCTGAATTCTGCTTGGCGGCGAGCAAATCTTGTTCTACTTCAAGACCCAAGCTTACCAGGGGACTTACACCGCGGTATTCATTCCACGGGTTCCAGTCCTTAAAGTGGATTATTTCATCAGGAAGAATTATGAGAGGCTTGCCTGTAGCTCCGTCTGTATAAACCCACTTGGTAATCTTTCCGCCTTCAACAACGTGCTGCATATTCCGCGGATTAAGAATGTAAATCTCACTTGGAATACCGCAGCAGTAGTCCTCGCCGAACCACCAGAAAGCCTCTCCGTCGAGGCTCCACCAGGCACAGGTTTGTTTCCAAAGATCAAACCTGCACATGCTTTTATTCGGGTACATAAAGAGCTTAGCCAGTTTTGAATCACTTTCTGTCTTGCCGTTTTTTTTAATTTCAAATTCAGCACGCGCTACGTTACGAGTCAAAATATCAATACATACCGATACCCAGGCGTGCTGTAAATAAGGATCCGTGCAGGTCTTTTTATCTCTCACCGAAAAGTCATCTGCAACCGTTTCATTATTTATCTCAGAAAAGCTTCGTAACTTTTTTTCTTGCTGGTTCCTCTTTTTAAAAAGTCCCATATAAATTATCGGTATTACCTCAACCTAAAACGACCCCCGACATCGCCGCGCTGAAAATGGCATAACGCATAGCGTCCATGTAGTGGTCATTTACCTTTACAATCTGATTATTCTCATCACGCGAATAATCCCATATTTCACCAAGAACGCCGGTACAGTCCTTACAGACAAAAAACTGTCCGCGTTCAATCTTTGCAATTATGTAATCAATTCCTGCATCCACAGAGTTATTTGCTTTCACACCTCCAGGCACTTCCTGTATTCGCTCGCCACCAGCCGGGTCGCAATAGGTAACGAAGCAGTCGTCATACCAGTTCTTTGCCTGCTGCTGCTCAACGCTTGTTTTCGTTGTTATGTTGAAGCCGCCAAAATCAGCAACAACATAAACCGTTTCTCCAACCCAGCCAACTTTCACAGCTGCAATATGAAGTCCAAAATCCTGACCGCCTGTAAAACGGTCAAACTCTACCGGCAGCTGATCCCGAGTCAGAATCATAGATTCTTCAAACTTCTCATAAACAGAGCCTTCAGGCTTTACCCAAAGACCGTCACGGAATCGGGCCCGCTGTTTTTCCGGCATGTTATCCAGAATGTCGCTGATATAATCCTCATCAAGGTTTTCAGCGTTATCCATCGGATTCAAAACTTCAGAAGCATAAAGCTCCGGCTTATTAAGCTTTTCATCCGTTCTCGGTTCAATCTTTCGAATGAACACCTTGTAAGCCCAGTGCATAGGCGAACACGGGTTACAGTCATAAAAAAACTTATTCTTGCAGCCTTCGACCTTCATCGCTAAACGCGAGTAGGCAGTCGTAATTGCAGAATAAGAAATCTGGCTTACTTCGTTGAAATAGATAGTCACATACTCATGACCGAGAATGCGGTCTACCTGTTCCTTGTCACCAAGCCCGCCAATCCAAATCTCGCTTCCGTTCCAAAGCGTTATAAGTCCGTCGTGTACATTAGCCTTGTAGTTGGAAGCTCCAATCGTCTTATTAAGCCAGGGAAGAAGAGTCTCGTGCAAAACAGAGCTTCTTGCATCCTTTGCACGAAAGCGGCAGATTAAATGTCTGCTTCCCGGATAACGGCAGGCACGAAAAATAATCGCCATAACAAGAACCGTAGTTTTTCCCGAACGCGAACCGCCAAATAGCAGAACATGCTTCGCAGAAGAACTAAGCAGCTTCAAGGCCTTTTTCTGTACAGCCGTCGGCTTAAACAGCTCTCTCATTACAAATCCTTAAAGGAATCTGCAAAAGTAATAGCCAGTTCCCCCTGAACAGGCTTTGAGTTTTCCTTGTCCGCTCCTGTAATGAACGAATCAAGCTTTGCAGAACGTTCAAGCAAATCCATAGCTCCGTCTGCATCAAGCTTTTCCGGATCCAGAGTCTTAAGCCGTTTTCCAACAAGCTCGTCAAACCCGTTCAGCATTTCCATCTGGCGTCTTTTGCGTTCAACACGCTCAGCCAGTAATTCTCTTTCAGTCTCCTTTGCAATATAGGCATCGTATTCTGCAGCACGCTCATTCCAGTGATAGAGCCTTGCGTAACGTGCCCAGGAGCCGTACTTCTTCGGCTCAATCCCGTGCATCTCCATACAGGCCTTAATGCTTCGCTTATAGCCCATGGCACGAAAAAGACAGAAAGCCTTAAAAGCCTTGGGAGACTCATCGATTAATTTTTTCTCCCAGGACTTTTCCGACTCTGCCACTTTTGAATTAAGTTCACTGTTTAAGTTTGCGGATGTCGAAACAGTGTCCTTATCTCCCACCTGAACACCTCCTTTTGCCTGATGGTTATTTATGTACGACGTAGCGGTTCACGCTTCGTCTTGTAATATGCTCGCAAAAGCTTTTTTCAAGCTTCACCGGGCATCCGTCATTCAGCGTTATTCTGACGATAATCTCGCCATACTTTTCTTCCGCAGCAATTCGCCTGCAGTAGTCATTCGATTCTTCAAGAATCTTAGAAAGCGGTACATTCATGCTTCCACCTCACAAACCTGATTTCCAAGCCAGTAAAATAAATCCGACTTTCTGAAAATCAAACGACGTCCAAGCTTCACATGCGGAATCTTTTTCTCCCTGCAGAGCTTGTACATAAAAGTCCGGCTAAAACCCAAATACTCACAAGCCTGCTTAAACGAAAGTAAATCCAAGTTATTTTCTTCTGCCATTTCTTTCACTCCTAAAACGAGATAAATAAAAAAAGCCACAGCAGAACTTAATCTGCTATGGCTCTATCTTAAATCTAAACCCCGTTTGCAAAGTGCCAATTAGTGCTTACATTTTGCCCACGCTATAAAATAAACCGTTTGCATTTTGAAAACAACTAGGCCGTAAGATACTTTTCCCAGGCACTCGAAATAACTGTACGCATATTTTCAAACTTCTCCTGAGTCTCATGATCAGAGTAGTGGTCAGTCATAGTAAAGGATTTATGGCCCATAATCTGCATTACAATTTCCTTGTCAGCCTTCTGTTTCAACATCGTACAGCAGAAGTGACGCAGGCTGTGGAATACAATGTTTCTTTCCTTGCGAACCACCTCGCTGACGCCAATCTCTTCTAGAGCCTTATAAAAACAGTCGCCGTAATAGCCCGGAGTAATCGGCATTTTATGATTCTTTACAGACCAGAAGACATAACTCAAATCCCCAAATTCAGGATTCCTTCTTGCTTGGTTCATAAGCTGCAAGGCAATAGAATGCTCAATCGGTAAATCCCGAACCTCTTTGTTCTTAGTAGTCATCAAGCCGTCCATCTCACTAAAACTGTGTCGAACATGAAGCATATCTCCAACAACATCAATATCGCAGACACGAAGTCCGCTAATCTCACCGGCACGAAGGCCGTAAAAAGCCGCAACCTTAAAGGCAAGCTTTGCAGTATTGTTTTCCCAGTCCAAAGCAAGCAACCTTCGAATCTCAGTCTCAGTCGGAATATCACGCTCATCCGCATCCACCTTAAAGCGCTCAATACTTGCAACCGGGTTTACAGTTATTTTCTGCTGCTTAGCAAGCCAGTTCAAACAGCGGTTTATACAGTTTATATTTTTATTAATCGTCTCACTCGCAAGGTCTTTTACATCATGAAGGTAAAACAAAAAGTCATCCAATTCCGGCACCGTCAAATCCTCGATGCACATATCATCCCCAAAATAAGGCCGCCAGTAATTACGCACAAAAGCCTTCATGCAAAAGGCATACTTTTTCGAAAGTGTATGCCCGCGGTCCAGCTGCCTTTTAATAAATACAGAAGTATCATAATCCCAAAAGCTCTCAAGATTAGCGCAAAGAAGATGCTTTCCGTCAGGAGTCAAACCAATGCTTGGCACAAAACTTGCGCCATCTTTAAGAGCCGGTTTTTCGTTTTTCACAAGCTTCATTTTTCCGTCAACAGTTTTTTTAATCACAACAACTTTTTTAGGCTTAGAACTTTCTGCAGGAGTAGGAGCCGAAACCAGCACAGGAGAAGAAACAGGAGCAAGAGCTTCAACAACAGGTTTTCCAAGTTCTGCAGGCTTTTGAGAAAGGACAGGAGAATCAAAACCAAACTTTTCAGAAAGCATAGAAACAACAGTCTTAGCGTCGCTTTCAGAAAGCCGGTCAACAAAGCTTTTTAGAGTTACCGGTATCGGTGTAATGTCTTCGGATTTTAATTTACGGGAATTTCCGTGAGCAGTAGGCTTGCCGTTCTTAAGCCACTCGTGGGCAATAATCACAGCCTCGTCTCTGTCTTTCGTGCCCGTACTCTTACCGTAATCGCGTGAACCAGTTACAGGGTCTATGAAGTAGGCCTTGTAATAACCAGAGCTAGTCTTACCAAGATAAAACTGACGCATAAAAACCTCCTGTGGCCTTGAATATCCACAAGCCAGCATTTTTTCCCAAATCGGTTTATCAAATCCGTTATCAAATTTTTTATCAAATTCGATCCCAAATTCAACAAAAATGCCGTTACGTTCATGCGCCTGGCCCAGCAAGGTAGGACACATTCAAATATAAATTATGTTTTCCTTACGCACTAAATCCTTATAACATAAGCATTTAGGCATAAAAAAAGCCCATCTTATCGATGGGCTTCGAAGAGCGGATGAAGGGAGTCGAACCCTCGTCATCAGCTTGGAAGGCTGAGATAATAAGCCGTTATATGACATCCGCAAAACTTATTTAAATAATATAAAATTTGTGCAAAAAAGTCAATTCATTTTAAACTCTTTTTTTAAGTTTTTAATGAAAATTCATTATTTTGCACATAATCATCGCACTTTATTTGCTTAATTTTCTTTATCTTATTTTACCTCGCAGTCAGAATCTTTGACATATTTATCAAGTTGAACACTTGCAACCGTAGTTTTTGAAATGACACAGGGACCTGCAATACATCCGCCTTCACAAGACATTACTTCCACAAGATTTCCTGCATTTTCAGGTGGTTCAATTTTTCCAGCATTAATATCACCATACATCTTGAGTTTTTTCATACCTTCCTTGTTTAAGCCGTTGATTATATCTAACTTCAATAATTCAGGATTTTTCAACCTACATTTTACAGCATTTGCAACACCGCCGGTTCTGGCAAAGTTTCGTGCCGTACTGCTTGGTTTATTCTGTTTTTCTATTGATTCCAGTTTAGAAAGTTCAATTTCTTTTGCAATAAAGAATGCATTCAATTCTTCAGCCGTTATTACATAATCAACATATTCATCATCAAAACCTTCCCGTCTTTTTGCCAGACACGGACCAATAAACACAGTAATACAATCAGGATATTCTTTTTTAACTAATTCTGCAGTGTAATGCATAGGACTTCTCGTTTCTGAAACACAAGGATCCAAATCCGGTACATGAATATGAACAGCACGTACATAAGCAGAACAGCACGAAGTTGTCATCAGTTTATCACCCTTTTCCATACGCTGTTCAAACTCTTTTGCTTCTTTATTTGCAGTAATATCAGCACCAACTGCAACTTCTACACATTCAGAAAATCCAAGTTTTAAAAGCCCATTTTCAATCTGCCCTGCTAAAACTCTAAATTGAGAAGCAATGGAAGGTGCATAAATTGCAATAACTTTTTCGCCATTCATAATGTGCTTAATAACATCAACAAGCTGACTTTTGTCCATCATCGCTCCAAATGGACACTCGGTCATACATTTTCCGCAATAAATACACTTATGAAAATCAATAATTTCATGACCATCTTCGCCTTTTGAGATTGCACCAACAGGACAAGCAGCCTCGCATGGCACAGTAATCTTAATAATCGCATGATAAGGACAATTTTGTTCACATAAACCGCAGTGAATACATTTTTGAGCATCAATATGCGCATGATGAACAACATGAATGGCTTTTTTTGGACAATTAACCATACAAGGTCGTGCAAAGCAGCCCTGACAGGCATTTGTAACCATAAAATTTTGCTTAACACAACCATTACAAGCTTCATGCAAAACAGTAATCATCGGCCAGGTAGGTTTTTCCCGCTCAAGAGCTTCTTTTGCATATTCATCAAGTTCATTCTGTTCATTATAATTTTCAACAGAAATTCCCATTCTTGCAAGAATACGCATTTTTAAAAGTTCCCTGTCATGAAAAATGCAACATCCAATCGGATTTGCTCCCATAGGTTTCATTTGTGTTGGGATTTTATTTATTTCACGACTATCAAGCATTCCTGCCAATTGGAGTTTTGCAATCCTTACTAAAAGTTCCTTTTTTACATTTGTCGCATTATTATTGATATTCATAACTTGAGTATACAAAAATAAATCTTTTTTTTCTATATAATTATAATCGATGTAATAGTGATTTTATTATTTTTATTTTGGGTGGCTTTTTGCTTCGCAAAAATCAGGCTTTTCAGGGTTGCGCTATCGCTTCATTCCTTCGCTACGCTTCGGAACTGGCTTCGCCAGCCCTTACAATCCTTGCCACGTTTTAAACAATAAAAATCCACTCCACTTTTGATTTTTAATCCAAAAAAAACTGATTCTTTCTATACAATATTCAATCTTTTGATATTCACAAAACAATATAAAAATATTATTATATAAAATTGTAAAAAAAGGTGATTTTTACATTACTATGTGATATAATTATTTATCTTATAATTTTGTGATTATCGCTATTTTCACTATCTTTATTTAAGATTAAATACAATCGCTTAGGCGGTTTAAAAAAAGGAGACAAATATGTCAAGAAAAATTACCATTATTGGAGCTGGTCAAGTTGGTTCTACTGTTGCATACGCATTAACTCTCAAACAACTTGCTTCAGAAATCGTTATCATTGATATCGTTAAAGAAAAAGCAATGGGCGAAGCTATGGATATCAGACAGGGCACTCCATTTATTGGACCTGTAAATGTACGTGATGGAGATTATGAAGATGCAAAAGGTTCTGATATTGTAATTTTTACATCTGGTGTTGGAAGAAAACCTGGACAATCACGTCTCGATCTTACTCAAACAAACGTGAACATTGCAAAAACAGTTATTCCTACAATCACAAAAGCATGTCCAGATGCTCTTTATGTAATTGTTGCAAATCCTGTTGATATTTTGACATATCAGTTTATTAAAACTTCAGGAATTCCTGCAAGCCGCATTTTTGGAACAGGTACAATGCTTGATACAGCACGTTTCCGTGCACGTATTGCAGAAACTTACAAAGTTTGTCAGGAAAATGTACATGGTTATGTTTTTGGTGAACATGGAGATTCTTCTTTTGTTCCATGGTCTTTAGCTAACATTGGTTCAATTCCAGTTGACAGTTTTGCTTCTTCTTATACAGGAGAAAATGTTCTTCCTTCATTTGACAAAAATGATGTTGAAGATTATATCAGAAAATCTGGTGGAATCATTATTGCTGCAAAAAAATGTACAAACTACGGAATTGGTGTAACAACAGCAACTTTGGTAGAAGCTTTGAATTACTCTACAGATTCTGTTCTTACAATTTCTTCTATGCTCAACGGTGAATATGGAATCAGCGATGTTTGTCTTTCTATTCCAACTATCGTAGGATGTAATGGAATAAAAGGACATGTTGCAACTCCTTTAACTGATGCAGAAGTTGCTTCTCTCAAACACAGTGCAGAGTGTCTCAAAGAAGTTATCAAACAGGTTGAATTCTAATTTTTAATTTTACATATTATTTCTAATATAAGGATATTTTTTATGGAATACAAAATTGAACATGACTCAATGGGAGAAGTAAAAGTACCAGCAGATAAATATTGGGGTGCTCAAACTGAAAGAAGTCATGAAAACTTTGAAATTGGTGTTGGCATTGAAACTATGCCACGTGAAATCACAAAAGCTTTCGGATATTTAAAGAAAGCTGCAGCAATTGCAAACAATGCACTCAAACCTGAAAAAATGACACAGGAAAAACTTGAAGCAATTTCAAAAGCCTGTGATGAAGTAATTTCAGGTTCATTAAATGACCACTTTCCTCTTGTTGTTTGGCAGACAGGTTCTGGTACACAATCAAACATGAATGCAAATGAAGTAATTGCAAATCGTGCAAATGAAATTGCAGGTAAAAAAATCTGTCATCCAAATGATGATATTAATATGAGTCAGTCATCAAACGATACATTTCCTACTGCCCTTCACATCAGTGCAGTTTGCGTAATCGAAGACAAACTTATTCCTGCAATTGATACTTTAGTTGAAACATTCAAACGTCTTGAAAAAGAAAATGAAGGAATCGTAAAATCAGGTCGTACTCATCTTCAGGATGCAGTACCTATTTCTTTTGACCAGGAAATTTCTGGCTGGCGTACTTCAATCGAACGTGATAAAGAGATGCTTTTGTCAAGTCTTCCTTATTTGAAACAGCTTGCTTTGGGCGGAACTGCAGTTGGAACAGGCTTGAATGCACCAAAAGGATTTGACACAAAAGTTGCTCAGGCTGTTTCTGATTTAACTGGAAAAGATTTTATTACGGCTCCTAACAAATATCATGCTCTTACTTCAAAAGACGAACTTGTATTTGCACATGGTGCTATAAAAGCACTTGCCTGCGATATGATGAAGATTGCAAATGATGTTCGCTGGCTTGCTTCAGGTCCACGGGATGGTCTTGGTGAAATCCACATTCCTGAAAACGAACCAGGTTCTTCTATCATGCCTGGAAAAGTAAATCCAACTCAGTGTGAAGCGGTAACAATGGTGGCCGTTCAAGTTATGGGAAACGATGCAACTGTTAGTTTTGCAGCAAGCCAAGGAAACTTTGAACTGAACGTTTTCATGCCTGTAATCGCATACAACTTTATTCAGTCAGCACGTCTTTTAGCTGAAGCAATGTTAAGTTTCAATAAAAACTGTGCTGTTGGAATTAAAGCAAATAAAGAAAAAATGCATCACAATCTTTACAATTCTTTGATGCTTGTAACTGCACTTAATCCTTATATCGGTTATGAAAATGCTGCAAAAACTGCACATAAAGCATTTGATGAAAACATCAGTCTCAAAGAAGCTTGTGTAGGACTTGGATTTTTGACTGCAGAAAAATTTGATGAAGTTTTCAAGCCAGAAGATATGGCTTATCCTCAAGGAAGATAAAATAGAAAGTTTTGTCACAACTTTTGAAAACAACCGGTATTTTTTTTACCGGAATCATCAGATTAATTATTATGGTTATTTATTTTTTTATATAACATAGGAGCAAGTATGACATATTCGTATTTCCCAGGATGTACGCTAAAAAACAAGGCAAAAGATCTTGATAAATATGCGCGCATTTGTGCGGAAGCATTAGGTTTCACACTTGAAGAAATTCCACAATGGCAATGCTGTGGTGGCGAATATCCACTTGGTACAAACGAAGTAGCCAGCAAGCTACCTTCTGTTCGTGCTTTAGCAAGTGCCCGAGACAAAGGTCAGGATTTAGTAACTCTTTGTTCTGCATGCTATAACGTTATAAAACAAACAAATGATGCTATGCAGAATGATGAGACAACTAGCTTCAAGGCAAACAACTATCTTAAAGAAGATGGTATTGAGTATCACGGAGAAACAAAAGTACTTCATTATCTTGAAATTCTTCGTGATGTTGTTGGTTGGGATAATGTAAAAAAAGCTGTAAAGAATCCTCTCAAAGACAAAAAGATCGGTGCTTATTATGGCTGTCTTTTATTAAGACCTGGAAAAGTTCTTCAGCTAGATGACCCTGAAAATCCAAAACTAATTGAGGATTTTATTAAAGCTATTGGTGCTACTCCTGTAATTTATGCACAGAGAAATGAATGTTGCGGTGCTTACACAATGTTCGAAGATAAATCAATTCCAAAAAATCGTTCACAAAAGATTTTGGCAAATGCAGAAGATATGGGTGCTGATTTTCTAGTAACTTCTTGTCCTCTTTGCCGTTATAATCTTATCAAAAATAAAGGCGATTCAAAACTTGATGTAATTTACTTTACAGAATTATTGGCAGAAGCTCTTGGATTAAAGGAGGCTGAATAATTATGCATAATGTTGAATTACTTAAAGAAGCAATATTGATGCGTTCGGGTGTTAATCCAAAAAAATGTATGGTTTGTGGAAAATGTTCTGGAACATGTCCAAACTACGATGCAATGGAATATCATCCACATCAGTTTGTTCAAATGGTAGAAAATGGCGAAATTGAAAAATTGATGGCTTCAAAATCAATTTATGCCTGTATGAGTTGTTTTGCTTGTCTTGAACGATGTCCACGACAAGTAGAACCTGCAAAACTCATTGATGCTGTACGTCAAGTAGTTGAAGGTCAAAGAGGACCTCATCATTTGGATCCACAACAAGTACCAGAGCACTTAGATGAAGATATGCCTCAACAGGCTTTGATGAGTGCTTTCAGAAAATACAAAAAATAGTTAAGGAAATCCTATGGAAAGAATTGGTGTTTTTGTATGTCACTGTGGTACAAATATTGCCGGCACAGTTGACGTAGCAAAAGTTGCTGAAGAACTCGGAAAAGTTAATGGTGTTGTATTTTCAACTCACTATACTTATATGTGTTCTTCAGCTGGTCAGCAGATGATCGAAGACAAGATTCATGAATTAAATCTTACTGGTGTAGTTCTTTGTTCTTGTTCTCCTCGTATGCACGAAAAAACATTCCGTTCTTGTGCAGAACGAGCTGGTCTTAATGCTTATAAAGTAGAAGTTGCAAATATCCGTGAACAATGTTCATGGGTTATGAAAGAAATGCCTGATGCAACAGAAAAAGCTATTGCCCTTGGTAAAGCTGCTATTGCAAAGACAATTTTAGATACACCTCTTATCGAAGGTGAAACTCCAATGACTAAACGTGCTTTAGTTATTGGTGGCGGTATTGCTGGTATTACAGCTGCTCTTGATATTGCAGATGCAGGATTCCCAGTTGATATTGTTGAAAAAGATTATACAGTCGGTGGCAAAATGGCTCGTTTGGACAAAACTTTCCCTACCCTTGACTGTGCTTCTTGTATCGTTACACCAAAAATGACTGAAGTCAGCCAGAATTCAAATATCAGAATTTTGTCATATTCAGAAGTTTGTGATGTAAAAGGATATATTGGAAACTTTGAAGTAGATATAAAACGTCATCCTCGTTTTGTTGACGAAACAAAATGTACTGGATGTGGAGCATGTATCGAAAAATGTCCAAACAAAAAAGTTCCAAATTCTTTTAATTTAAACCTTGACAATTGTAAGGCTATCAACATTCCATTTGCTCAGGCTGTTCCTAAAGTTGCTGCAATTAATGCAGATTACTGTCTGCACATGAAAGGTCTTAAAAACGGAAAAGACAATGTTTGTGGATTCTGTGAAAAAGCATGTACAGCTGGTGCTATAAACTTTAATCAAAAAGAAGAAATTCTTACTGAAAAGTATGGTGCTATCATCGTTGCAACAGGATATAATCCAATCAGCCTTGAAAAATTTGATGAATATGCTTACAGTCAGAGTCCTGATGTTGTTTCATCACTTGAGTTTGAGCGCCTTTGCAATGCTTCAGGTCCAACAAATGGTCATCTTCTTCGTCCATCTGATGGAAAAGAACCAAAAAACATCGTTTTTGTTCAGTGCGTTGGAAGCCGTTGTTCTGCAGATTCAACAAAAGGTCACGAATATTGTTCAAAAATCTGCTGTATGTACACTGCAAAACATGCAATTTTGACACGCGACCATTATCCTGACACAAACATTACTGTTTTCTATATTGACGTTCGTACTCCAGGTAAAAACTTTGATGAATTCTACCGCCGAGCAGTTGAACAGTACGGAGTTCACTACATTAAAGGTCAGGTTGGAAAAGTAACTCCGCTTTCTGATGGAACTTTGGATGTTCAAGGTTCAGACTTGATTTTGAATAAACAGGTTCACATAAAAGCTGACATGGTAGTTTTGGCTGCATCTATTGAAGCTGACAAAACAGCTCGTCCTCTTGCAACAATGCTTACTACTTCTATGGACAATAATGACTTCTTCCTTGAAGCTCATGCAAAACTGCGTCCAGTAGAATCACCTACAGCAGGTATTTTCCTTGCAGGTTGTTGCCAGGGTCCAAAAGATATTCCAGAAACTGTTGCTCAGTCATCTGGTGCTGCCGCAAAAGCAATTTGTTTGCTTGTTAAAGATAAACTTAAAAATAACCCTTGCACTGCAAATCCAAATGAAAATGCATGTAACGGTTGCGGACAGTGTGCTAATGTTTGTCCTTATGGTGCTATCACATATATCGATAAAGATTTCCGTGGTCCAAACAGAACTACAATCACAAGACATGTTTCTCAAGTTAATACTGCTATGTGTCATGGTTGTGGAGCTTGTACTGTTGCCTGTCCTTCTGGTGCAATGGATCTCTTGGGATTCAGTAATAAACAAATCTTGGCGGAGGTTGACTCAGTACTTTAGTCTGAGAAAATGAATTATGGCTGAAAATAAAGAATGGGAACCAAGAATTGTTGCTTTCTGCTGTAACTGGTGTTCTTACGCTGGTGCAGACCTGGCTGGTAACAACCGTCTTGAATATCCAAAAAATGTTAAAATCATTCGCATTCCATGTTCTTGCCGCTTGAATCCTATGTTCATTTTGCGTGCATTTCAACGTGGTGCAGATGGTGTAATTTTGTGTGGATGTCACCCTGGTGACTGTCACTATTCAACAGGTAACTATTTTGCACGTCGACGCATGACATTACTTTTCTCTATGCTTGATTTTATGGGAATAGAAAAAGGGCGAACTCGTGTAGAATGGTGCTCTGCTGCAGAAGGTGTTCGTTTTGCTGGAATCATGAATGATTTTGTTAAGCAAATCAAAGAACTTGGTGAAAACAGAAAACTGGAGGATTTACGATGCAAGAAAAATTAGTTGAACGTGCAAAAGCTTTACTTGCAGAAGGTAAAGTCCAGAAAGTTGTTGGCTGGAAAAAAGGTCTTTTTGAGGATGATGTAACTCCTGCAGTTTTTACTTCTGCTGAAGAACTTGATAAAGATTTTGTTTTCAATAAATTCTGTAAGGCGAATCTTTCAAAATATCTGGTAAAGATTACAAAAGATATTGAAATCAAAAAAAGCACAACAAGAATGAACAATACAATGGCAAAGCAACGTGATCCTAATGCTCAGGATGCTCCAATTCCTAGCGAAGTTGTATTGGTATTCTTAAAACCAAGCGATACTTATTCTTTTACACAACTTTTAAAAGAAAATCGCATCACTAAAGAAGATGTTTATGCAATTGGAATTCCTTGTCAGGATACACTTGACGGTGGAGAACCTTGTGAATCTTGTGCAGGCAAAAAGCATGTTTCTTGTGATGAACTTCTTGGTGTTGATGTTGCTTCTGAAGAGAACCTTGCTCCAAATACTAAACGTATGGAAGAAGTTTCAAAACTTGAAGCTATGACTAGCGAACAGCGTTTTGAATTCTGGAGAAACGAATTATCTCGTTGTATTCGTTGTAATGCATGTAGAAATATTTGTCCTGCTTGTACTTGTGAAACTTGTGTATTTGATAATAATGCACTTTACACAACTCAGAAGGTTGCGGAAACAGATTTTGAAGAAAATCTTTTCCATATAATTCGTGCATGGCATGTTGCAGGTCGCTGTACTGATTGTGGTGAATGTTCACGCGTTTGTCCACAAAATATTCCATTATATCTTTTAAATAGAAAATTCATTAAAGATATCAATGAGATTTATGGCGATTATCAGGCAGGAGCTGACATGGAAACAAAACCAGCTATGCTTAGATTTGAAGAAAATGATCCTGAAACAACAATTGTTTACGACAGATCAAAAGATGGAGGTAATGAATAATGCTTAGTATCGCAAAAGATAAAATTGATTCATTATTCGAATTGATTGGCGGTTCACAACCTTTATATTTGCCTGTAGATAACAATTCTGGAAAATCAGATTTTGCAAGATGGGAAAAAGGTGTAAAACTTTCTGAAAACTTAAAAACTACTCGTTCTGCAAAAGATTTCTTCTTTCCAAAAACTGAACACATGGTCAGTTATGAATTGAATGGAAAAGAAGTAAAAGTTGTTGACCCAAGAAAAGATATTGAAGATTTTGTAATTTTTGGTGTTCGTTCTTGTGATGCAAAAGGTTTTGAGTGTATCGATAATGTTTACCTGAATATGAATCCTGTTGATTCTTATTATAAAAATCGTCGTGAACATGGAACTGTAATCACACTCGCTTGTAATGAACCTGCAAAAACTTGTTTCTGTTCTACTTTTGGAATTGATTCTTCACTTTCAAAACCAAGTGGCGATGTAAGTTGCTGGCTTGCAGATGGTAAATATTATTTTCAGGCAAACACTGATAAAGGAAAAACTTTTGTAGAAAAAGCAAAATCCGTTTTAACTGACGCAGATGATAAACCTGTTGAATCTTTGAAAAAAGAAATTCAAGATAAAATGGAAAAAGTTCCTTTTGCACATCTTGATCTTTCAAAATTCCAGGGCAAAGATATGCTCAAAATTTTCAATTCAAAAGTTTGGAATTCTGTTGCAGAAGCTTGTGTTGGTTGTGGTACTTGTACTTATGTCTGCCCGACTTGTATGTGTTTTGATGTTCGAGATTTTGATACTGGAAATGGAGTTAGACAGGTTCGCTGCTGGGATTCCTGCATGTACAATGACTTTACACAGATGGCAGCAGAAAATCCTCGTCACACACAAAAAGAACGAAGCCGTCAGCGTTTTATGCATAAATTGATGTATTATCCAATGGCTCACGATGGTATGTTCAGTTGTGTTGGATGTGGACGTTGTGTAGAAAACTGTCCTGTAAATATGAACATTGTAAAAGTAATTAAAATGATACAGGAGGTAGATGATATTTAGTCTGATGTGTTTGTGTCTTTCAATTTTTTTGATTGACATAATTCACTTTCTGAATATGGAAAAAGCTTATGGAAACAAAAGAATCATTTATCCCTTACGTCGGAAAAATTATTGATATTAAACAGGAAACTCCTGATGTTAAGACTTTCAGTGTAGTTGGGCTTGATGGAAAAAAATTGTTCAATCATATTCCTGGACAGTGTGCTATGCTTATTGTTCCTGGAGTTGGTGAATCAATGATTTCTATTACATCATCACCTACTCTTGAAACTCACATGGAATTTTCTATTAAAAAGTGTGGTTGCGTAACTCAATGGCTTCATAATGCTGAAGTTGGTCAGGAAATTTGTCTGCGCGGACCTGTAGGAAACGGATTCCCTGTTGATACAAAATTAAAAGGAAAAGATATTCTTGTAATTGCTGGTGGTATTGGTATTGCTCCAGTTCACTCTGTAGTTAATTACATGATGGATCATCGTTCTGATTACGGTAAAATTCAGGTGATTTACGGAAGCCGTTCTATGGCAGACCTTGTTCGACTTGAAGAAATGCAGAATGTATGGATGAAACAACCAAACTGTTCGATTGACTTGACTATTGACCGAGCAGAAGAAGGCTGGAAAGGACATGTAGGTTTTGTTCCTCCTTTTGTAACAGAACTTAATCCAGATCCAAGCATGACTGTAATTATGTGTGGACCTCCAATTTTGATACACCTTTCACTTGACGCACTTAAAAAACTTGGTTTTAAAGATGAACAGGTCTTTACAACTATGGAAATGCGAATGAAATGTGGTATTGGAAAATGCGGACGTTGTAATATCGGTGATAAATTCGTTTGTAAAGACGGTCCTGTATTTAGTTTTGATCAATTAGGTGAATTACCACCTGA
>CAMBMW010000006.1 GCA_945868875.1 uncultured Treponema sp. | reverse complement strand
ATCTAACGATGCTCACATTAAAAAGTGAAGGTCGTTAGACCTGAACAAATCCGCTTGTTAATAAGCAGAGGATAAAAGTGGAAAAGAATCCGTACGAAATTGATTTTGAAGAATACATCCGCCATACAGATGCAAGCAAAAAAGACAAAACTCTTGCCTGGTCTACAGCTATTGGTTTGCAGCAGGTTGATGGTCTTAAGCCTTCTTCATATTTGTATGAAACAGCCAAAAAGAATATAGAAGGCGAGCTTTCTTTTGATGAAGCAAAAAGACTGATTGATTCTTATTATGAAAGCCGTACAGCCCGAACTCAGGATGATGAAAGAACTGAGGAGGCCGATAAAGTTTCCAGCCGTATTGCACAGATTCTCAGCGAGCCATCTTTTAATTTTAGTCCTTCTCATCTGATTGCAATTCACAAAAGACTTTTTGAAGGAATCTTTAAGTTTGCCGGTAAAATCCGCGATTACGATATTACAAAAAAAGAATGGGTATTAAATGGCGATACAGTAATGTACGGAGCTTCTTTTGAACTTAAGGCTGCTCTTGATTACGATTTTGAGATGGAACGTAATTTTAAGTATAAAGGGCTTTCTACAGATGAAATCATAAAGCATATTACTTTCTTTGTTTCAAGGCTCTGGCAGATTCACGCATTTGGAGAAGGAAATACTCGTACAACTGCCGTTTTTACAATCAAGTATCTTCGTTCAATGGGCTACAAAGTTGATAATGATATTTTTGCCCAAAACAGCTGGTATTTTAGAAATGCCCTTGTGCGTGCCAATTACAAAAATCTTAAAGAAGGAATAGAAGAAAATCCTGTCTTTCTGGAACGCTTTTTCCGAAACCTTATTTTAGGCGAAAACAACGAGCTTAAAAACCGTTACACCCATATTGATTATGATGAATACATCAAAAAGTTCGGAGAAAAAGCTATAAGTTCGGAGAAAAAGTTCGGAGATAATCAAAAAAGTTCGGAGATAATTCTAGAACTTTTAAAAGAAAATCCAAAACTCTCTGCCAAAAAGCTTTCAGAAAAAATCGGCATAACAAGCCGAGCAGTAGAAAAACAGCTTGCTTCACTTGTTGAAAAAGGATTTATAAAACGCGAAGGCTCCCCAAAAGGCGGACACTGGGAGATTTTAAAATGAGTGCGAATTATAGAAAGCTTGGAGAAATTGTAGAACTCATTGATGAACGAAATAAAGCTCTTGAAAGTTCGGAAGTGCTTGGAATAAGTATTGATAAAGAATTTATGCCATCAGTTGCAAATACAATTGGAACTGATTTAAGCAATTACAAACTTCTCAGGATGAATACATTTGCCTGTAATCCGATGCATGTTGGTCGTGATGAACGATTGCCTGTTTCTTTGTACAAGAAAGATATTCCAGCAATTGTTTCTCCTGCATATTTTATGTTTAGGGTAAAAGATGAAAATAAAGTTTTGCCAGATTTCTTGATGCTGATTTTTAAGCGAAATGATTTTGATAGAAACTGCTGGTTTAGAACTGATGGAAGTGTTCGCGGCGGAATTACATGGAATGATATCTGCGAAATAGAACTTCCAGTTCCCGACCTAAAAGAACAAGAAAAAATCGTAAACACCTACAAAGCCATCACAAAACGCATCCAGCTTAAGCAGAAGATAAATGAAAATCTAGAAAAGACGGCAATTCTCAAATTTGAGAATATGCTTGATAATGAGTCTCTTGAAAAGAAAAGTATTAAGATTGAATCAATTTGTGAAGTAAAAGGTGGCAAGAGATTACCATTAGATTCATACTTAATAGAAAACAGGAATTCACATCCGTATATAAGAATCCGTGATATAAAAGAGAATTGTTTTGTTATGCTGAACAATGAATTTCTATATGTTGATGATGAAACCCAAAAAGAAATTGCAAGATATATAACAGAAACTAACGATTTATTGATTTCGATTGTAGGTACAATTGGACTTACCGTGCTAGTTCATAAATCGCTTGATAAAGCAAATCTTACAGAAAATTGTGTAAAACTTACAAAGATGAAAAATCTTATTCCAGAATATGTTCTTATTTATTTAAGAACTAAGGCTGGACAATCTGCAATTTTACAAGCAACAGTAGGAGCTGTTCAAGCAAAGTTACCTTTGAAAAATATTCAGAATTTGGATCTTCCATTTTTTGAAGATTCGATTATGAAAGGATACAATGATTTTTTGAGAAAAACTTTCACTTGTATTTCAAATAATTTGGAAGAGATTATACAATTGCAATCTTTTAGGCAACTGGTAATTTCTTGCATAAGCGGAATGTAAAAGGATAATTAGATGGAAAATTTTTATGATATAAAATCGGGATTAAAAGGAAAACGAGATAGTTTCGAAGAATTATCATGTCAATTGTTCCGTAGAGAACTCTATTCAGCTGAAAGAAACTTTCAAAGATATAGAGGTGATGGTGGCGATGGTGGTGTTGAAGCTGTTTATATAAACGAAGATTTGTCTGAAGTTGGACTACAGTCTAAGTATTGGGAAAATAATTCATTTGGGACATCAGAACTATCCCAATTATCAGATTCTCTTACTACCGCTCTTGCGAATCATCCAAATCTAAAACAATATTATATTTCAATTCCGTTTAATTTAACAGGAAAAGTATCAAACGGTCATCGAGGTAAAAGTCAAACTGAAAAATTTGAAGAATGGAAAACAAAAAATGAAAACAGTTATTCTATAAAAATAATTTTATGGAATTCGACAGTACTATCTGATTTATTACATAAACATGATAATTCTGGTGGTTTGTATACTTATTGGTTTGATATAAATTGTCTTTCTTATGAAAGTTATCTTAGATATACAGATGAAATAATTGCTCAAGCTGGTAAAAGATATACACCTGAATTAAATATTGAGGTTCCTTTATATAAAGTTTTAAACTATTTTTCAGAAAAAGAGGTATTAAATTCAGATTACAAAAATATTTTGGAATCTCTGTCAAAATATTTAAATAGTTATACTCTAAAAGAAAGTAATCAAGAGTTTTATTTAAGTATTAAAAAAAGTATCGAGCTTATCTTAGCTCGAATGAAAATCCTTTTTCACAAAAAGGATGAAAATATATTAATTGAAATAAATCAAATTATTGATACCTTTTTGGATTATATTTACGCAGAAGAAAAGAATGCACTTTCAGAATTAGAAAAAAAATATGGTGAAAAATTTCATGATAGTCCAAATTTTAGACAATTCATGGCTGAATATATGTGTGAATTCCCATGTGCATTATTGGATGAAATTCGAGATTTAAAAAAAGACATATATGATTCAAAAGAATTTCTTAATAGTGAAAATATAAAAGCTTATTGCTCTAAGACTTTGATAATAACAGGTCCTGCTGGTATAGGTAAAACTCATAGTATTGTTGACTATATGAGAAATAATTCCTTAAACACAGATTTTGTATTTTTTGGAGAAGATTTTTATACACAAGAACCTTGGATTGTTTTTCGAGATAAATTAGGTTTTTCAAACGAAATTTCAAAAGAAGAATTATTTCAAATTTTCTCTATAAATGCAGAATCAAAAAAATCTATAGGAATTATATTTATTGATGCAATTAATGAGAGTTTTGATATAAATAAATGGCATATATGGATTCCTATTCTAATACAAGAAATTTTATATTATCCTAATTTGAAATTATGCATTTCTTGTAGAGACACTTTTATAAGTGAATTTGAAGATGAGTTTTCAGATTTGTTTATTTTTAAACACAATGGTTTTATTGGAAATGAATATTTAGCGATAAATTCATTTTGTGAGTATTATAAAATAATTCCGCCGTCATATCCTTTGTTTAATTCAGAATTTGGCAATCCTTTATTTCTGCATTTGCTTTGTGAAACTATTTCAAATAGTAAAGATAAATTTTTCCCTAAAGGTCAGATTGGATTATTAAATATATTTAAAAATTTTACAAAAATGAAAAATAGGAAGATATCAAAAAAATGTGATATAGATGAAGAAGATAATATTTTGGAAAAAGTATTTTTGCTTATTACCAATAAAATGTTAGAAAATAAATCTCGCTCTTTATTATATACAGATTTTAAGCAAATTTTAGCTTCTATTTATTCAACAGAGTCATTTTCAAAATCATTGATGAATGTATTGGAAAAAGAATCTATTATAACAAAAACGAAATTTCAAAATCAAATTAGAATTAGATTTTCCTATGACAAATTGACAGATTATTATATTGCAGAAAGTATTATATCATCTGGTTATGAAGAATATCTAAAAAATGTAGAATTTACAGAAACGAATCCGTCTATAATAGAAATGTTGTCCATATTGTTACCTGAAATAAATCAATATGTTGAAATATTAGATTATTCATCAACTAAAGTTTTTTCTGACACATTTATAAATGGGCTTTGTTGGCGTAGTCCTAATTCGATAACAAGAAAAACAATTTTTTATGTTAGAAAATTATTATCCTCAAATGATTATTCTCTGAAAGTAA
This sequence comes from uncultured Treponema sp., assembly GCA_945868875.1. Classification (GTDB taxonomy): domain Bacteria; phylum Spirochaetota; class Spirochaetia; order Treponematales; family Treponemataceae; genus Treponema_D. The sequence goes on along the minus strand of CAMBMW010000006.1, from coordinate 32,085 downwards.
TGAGTTCTTTGATATCTATGTCTGTTACTCCAAATAATCAACTTAATTCTATGTTTGTTAGTGATTTATTATCTGAAAATTCAATGTGTGAAAGAGATGCTTTTTTTGTATATTATTTAATATCAGATTATTCATCAAAAAACTCTGCATGGCAACTTATAAATAGAGCCTGTTTTTCAGATCTTACTAATTATACAGAAGAAGCTCTATTTTTATGGTGTATCATCTTGTGTTGGTTTTGTTCATCTTCTGATAGAAGAGTTAGAGATCAAAGCAGTAAAGCGTTGACTAGAATTTTATGGTCTTGTCCAGTTTTATGCAAAAGAGTTTATGAGTTTTTCAGAAATGTGGATGATGATTATATTATTGAGAGATTAATTCAGGCAATCTATTCTAGTTTCTTATTATCAAAGAATAAAACTAATATTGAGAATTTCGCAAAGTATATAATTGACAATAAATTCTTTGAGCAATATTCAAATATTATTATTCATGATTCGCATAGATTGATAATTGAATTGGCTTATTTATACAATCCAACATTTTTGTCAAAGAATGAGTATAATAAAGTAATAAATATTACATCATCACTTAAATTTGAAAAAGTTGAAGAATCGTTATTTTGCGATTTAATAAAAGAAGAACCATTTAATGATTCTGATATAAATTTTGTTGGACATTGGTATACGGATTTTCAAAGATATATATTGAAAAATAAAATCGATATATTTGATTTAGAAGCCGCAAACATATCAATTGATGATATCTATAAGTGGTTTGTAGTTTGTTTATATGAATTGGGTTACCCAGGACAAGATAAAAGAGCTTATCATTTTGATAATTATTTAAGAGGAACTTATGGAAGTGGACGAGGGAAACCTATTTATATTGAAAGACTTTCAAAGAAATATTATTGGATTTTATTACATAGATTAATTGGATTATTAAGTAATACTTGTAAATTGAAACCAATAAAATATGATGATGAAGAAGAATCATTATATCCTCTCTTGTACAGCATTCCTTTGCGTGATATAGATTTGTCTGATCAAAGATTTTCTATAAAGAATAAGTATCCAAAAATTTACAGTGAAGATATTGTAATAAATATGGAAAAAGATCCGAAGGAGTGGATTACTGATGAAGAAGATTTTTTTGAGGAAGAAGTTTTAATACAAAATATAAGAGATGAAGCTGGTGAAGAATGGATACCCTTAAATTTTATACAAAAGGTAAAAGTTCAAGAATTGGATTCAGAATATCCATATCGTGAATCATGTATATTATTGTCTTCTTCAATAATTGACTTAACAGATTTAGAAAAAATATCAAATGAGAAAATGAAAGAATTAGTTAATGGTAATGTTTATGACAATATAACTCGTGATTATAGATTATTCTTAGGAGAATATACAGAATCAAGAGCTTATAATGAATATGAAGAACGGAAATACATTAAAGAAATTGAATATAGAGATGATGAAATAAAATTATATCCTACTTCTTTTGAACTTTTACGTGGTCACGAATGGGAATATGATTGTAGTTTTGACTCTGAAAATTTATTGGAACCTGCAAAACTACTTATTGAAAATTTGAATCTTTCTTGGGACTGTGATTCAGGTTGGATAGATAAAAAAGGTCAAGTACAAATTTTTTGTCAATCGTTTGAAGAGCACATATGTTTATTTATTCGAAGAAAAAGTTTAATAGAATTTCTAATCAAAACAAAAAAAAGATTGCTTTTTAGAATATATAAGGAAAAGATGTATGTTCCAGATTCAGGTTTTAATAGTAGCTTACATAATAAAAGAATCTTATTATGTTTCGATGGTAAGAAATATCAATATCTTATAAATTTTGAAGACGAGAATGATTATCGGGAATAAAAAGTTAATGCTACATGAGGGCCTCTCCCGCAGAAGGGATAGCAGAAGACCTCAAACGGGCTGGAGTGAAGGGAAGGGAAGACTTTCCCCTCCTAAATGAAAAACTTGTGCTATAATATTTATGAGGAAACCAATGAACGAAAGTGAACAGATTTTATTTATGCAGATTCGACTTTTACGCATGATGGCAGAAAAGTATGGGCTTACTTTGAAGCAGGCTGCCCAAATTTTTGCAGCATACAATGTGCTGCCTTTTATCCGCGAGGGATTTGGAATATTTCATGTAGAAGGTGATGAAGCTGTTTTTGAAGAAGTTAAAGGCTTTCTGAAATCTAAAGGGGCATCATTATGAAAAACTTGGAAAATAGAATGGTCTTGTATCACGGAAGTTATTGTGTCGTAGAAAATCCTGATTTGGAAAAATGTGCTGTTTTTAAGGATTTTGGACGAGGCTTTTATCTTACAACTTCTAAAGAACAAGCTAAGTCTTTTGCAAAGATTTCTGCAACTAAAGCAAAATCTAGAGGAATTATTCCTTATGATGAGAAGTTTGCATATATATCTTTTTTCAAAGTTGATAACATTGATGATTTAAAATTTTTTGCATTTGAAACTGCAGATATAGATTGGCTTCATTGTATTGTTGCTCATAGAAAAGAAGGTTCATTTTCTGAGGTTCGAAAATCTATGCAGGATTATGATGTGATTTCCGGTAAGATTGCAAATGATGATACTAACGCAACGATTATTGCATATATGGATAATGTTTTTGGCAAGATGGGAAGTGAGCAGGCTGATAAAATGTGCATCAGTTTATTGCTGCCAGAACGCTTAAAAGACCAGTTTTGTTTTAGAAGTGAAAAAGCAATTTCTGCTTTAGAGTTCTTAAAAAGCGAAAAGGTAGCTTTGGAGTAAAAAAATGGATAATAAGCCCAGTGATAAAACTTTGTTTGCCATGGATTTGACTGCAAAAATGGCTGTTGAACAGCTTGCTTTGGAAACAAATCAGCCGCAGGAAAAAGTCCTTCTTGATTTTATGAAATCTAATACTGCAAAAATGCTTTATGATGATTCAACAAAACTCTGGTGGGATGGTCCGTCTGCCGTTGCTGAGGAATTTAAAAATCAAAAATAGTAGGAGATTTTTATGCAATTCACCGAACACAGTCTTGAACTTTCGATAATGGAGCTCTTTGAAAACGAAGGATATACTCACCAGACTGGACAGGATATTCACCGTGAAAAGACTGATGTTCTGCTACCTGAATTGCTTAGTGCTTCTCTTCTTCATCGTTATGCTGCTGATGGAATTACTGAATCTGAAATTGCAACAATCATTACTCAACTTAAAAACATAAGCGGTTCTGATTACGATGCCAACAAGCGGATGCTGGACTTAATCTGCAACGGCTTTACTTTCCGCAGGGAAGACAAAACTCAGAAGGACCTTTTTATTCAACTTATTGATTTTGAAGAACCTGAAAGAAACTTCTTTGAAATAGTAAATCAGGTTGAAATTCAGGGGCGGGAGCAGCTTCGTATTCCAGATGGAATTGTTTATGTAAACGGACTTCCGCTTGTTGTGCTTGAGTTTAAGTCGGCAATCAAAGAAAACACAACAATTGAAGATGCTTATAAACAGCTTACAATCCGCTATCGCCGCGATATTCCGGAGCTTTTCAAATACAATGCTTTTGTTGTAATCAGCGACGGAGTGAATAATAAGATTGGTTCTCTGTTCAGCCCTTATGAATATTTTTATGCATGGCGTAAAGTTGAGAGCACAGACAAGGAAGTAGATGGAATTTCTTCTCTTATCACAATGGTAAAAGGACTATTCCGTAAAGACCGGCTTGTAAAGGTTATAAAAGATTTTGTTTACTTTCCAGATTCCAGCGATAAGGAAATAAAAATAGTCTGCCGTTATCCTCAGTTCTTCGCGGCTGAATCTTTGTATAAAAGCATTGGTTCTGCAATCCGTCCAAAGGGAAATGGTAAAGGTGGTATTTACTTTGGTGCTACAGGCTGCGGTAAAAGCTATACAATGGTTTTCTTGAGCAGGCTTTTGATGAAGTCTCGCGATTTGAATAGCCCGACTATTGTTGTAATTACTGACCGAACAGATCTGGATGCCCAGCTTAGTAAAATCTTTATTGAAAGCAAAAACTATATTGGCGATGAAAATGTTGAATGTATTGAAAGTCGAGCCCTGTTGAAAGAAAAACTTGAGGACAGAAAAAGTGGAGGTGTTTTTCTTACTACAATTCAGAAATTCTGTGAAGATATAAAGCTTCTTTCTGAGCGTTCAAATATTATCTGCATAAGTGATGAAGCTCACCGTAGTCAGAATAACCTTGAAGAAAAAACTGTAATTACAGATAAGGGCGTTGAACACAAATATGGTTTTGCAAAATATCTGCATGATTCACTTCCTAATGCAACTTATGTGGGTTTTACAGGAACTCCTATTGATGAAATGACTCAGGTCTTTGGGGATGTTGTTGAATCCTACACAATGAAAGAATCTGTTGCCGATGGAATTACAGTAAATCTTGTTTATGAAGGCCGTGCCGCTAAGGTAATTCTTGACCAGAAGAAAGTCCGCGAGATTGAAGAGTATTATGCTCAGTGCGAGGATGAAGGCGCAAACGAAGCTCAGATTGCCGCAAGTAAAAAGGCAGTTGCAAACCTTGATGCAATTATTGGTGATGATGATGTAGTTGCAGAAGTTGCCCAGGATTTTATTAATCACTATGAAACTCGAGTTCGTGAAGGCGCTACCGTTGAAGGTAAAGCGATGTTTGTCTGTTCAAATCGAGAGATTGCCTATAAGCTCTGGCAGAAGATTGTAGAGCTTCGTCCTGAATGGAATGTTCCTCGTGCGCTCCCTGAGCATGTCGAAGTGAGTGACAAAGATTATAAGCCAATTGAAAAAATCAAAATGGTAATGACCGAGAACAAGGCAAAAGATACAAAAGGACTTTATGAACTTCTTGGCAATCATGAATACAGAAGAGAGTTGGACCGTCAGTTTAAGAAGGTAGAATCAAACTTTAAGATTGCGATTGTAGTTGATATGTGGATTACAGGTTTTGATGTTCCATCACTTGATACAATCTACATCTACAAGCCATTACAAAAGCATACTTTGATTCAGACAATCAGCCGTGTAAACAGAACTTACAAAGGAAAAGACCGCGGTTTGATTGTAGACTACATCGGAATCAAGCGGGCTATGAACGAAGCCCTCAAAAAATATACCGGCGATGATAACGAAGAGTTTGAAGATACAGACAAGGCCGTTGTAATTGTAAAAGACCAGATTAGCGTTCTGGATGCAATGTTCAATGAGTTTGATTTTTCTGACTATTACAATGGAAGCCCACTTAAACAGCTTGAATGTTTGAATAAAGCTGTTGAGTTTATTCAGGCAAGTGAAGAATTAGAAAAGCGTTTTATGGATGCAGTTCGCAGAATGAAAAAGGCATTCAATCTTTGTTCTTCCAGCGAGAGCATTACAAAGAGTGATAAAGATAAAATAAACTTTTACATTGCAATTCGTTCCATTTTGTTCAAACTTACAAAAGGTGACGCTCCTGATATTACAACAATGAATCATCATGTTGCACAGCTTATAAATGAAGCAATAAAAGCTGACGGAGTAGAAGAACTATTCCAGATTGGAAAGAATGTAAACTTTGATATTTTTACTCCTGAATATCTTGAAAAGATAAATGCAATTCAGCTGCCGAATACAAAAATCAAAATCCTGCAGCAGCTTTTACAGCAAGTAATTGCTGATTACAAACGTACAAATAAAATCAAAGCCATGGAATTCAGTGAGCGGCTTAAAAAACTTGTTGAGGATTATAACAACCGACATCTTGATGATTTTACGGCACAGGTTCTTGATGAAGTTACAAAACAGTTGAACGAATTGCTAAATGATATTCAGAAAGACAAAGAGCACTTTAAGGAACTAGGAATCAGCTTTGAAGAAAAAGCTTTCTACGATATTCTTGTTAGCTGCGCACAGAAATTCCATTTTGAAAATCAATATCCAGATGACAAAATGAAAGATCTTGCGAAAAAAGTTAAAGCTCTTGTTGATGATAAGACAAAGTATACTGATTGGGACCAGAGAATTGATGTAAAAGCTGAAATGGAAGCTGACTTAATGATTCTTCTGGATGATAATGGATACCCACCAGTACCAAGAAACGAAGTTTACAATGAGGTCTTTGAACAGGCAGAGAATTTTAAGAAGTATGCAGAATAATACTTTTTATAAATATAAACCAATTAATGACTTTACTCTAGATTCCTTAAAGAATAAATATTTTTATTACAGCCGGCAAGAACAATTGGATGATCCTTTTGATATGTATACGCCGGTTGATACTTTAAAAACAAATGAGGAAATTAAAGAACTTTTCCGACATGATCCAGAAACCGAGGGTGGCTTTACAATGCCAGTACAACCAAAGAATGGTGCTTCTTTATAAACATAATTAAGTGTTTCTAAAAAAGCATTTTTCCAACTTCCCTTGTGCTTTGTGTCGTCTCTAAGAAAATTGTCTACAGCGGTTACTGGAAGAGTTTGTATGTAAGTATAAGTATAAGCATCTGCTCTGTTGTGACAGTCGGAAATTACACGCTGTTTTTTTACTCCTGTCGCTGGATCGACAAAAGAATAATAACTACCCTTAGATGATATTTTGGTGATAGCAAAATAACCTGAAAGTTAAACGATTTATCTAATTCTTTATAATATAAGGATTAGATATCGGGTATACTGGATTCGAACCAGCGACCTCAACGTCCCGAACGTCGCGCGCTACCAGCTGCGCTAATACCCGTAAAAAAAATTGAAAAAAAAAGCTTTCTGAAGAATCAGAAAGCTTTTCGCGAGCAGCGGGGCTCGAACCCGCGATCTCCGGCGTGACAGGCCAGCGCGATAACCAGCTTCGCTATGCCCGCTCGATGTGTTTAATAATATATTAAATCACATTTTGTGTCAATAAGTAAAACTTATTTTTTTTAAATTTATTCAAAATAATTTGAAAACTTTTTCTTTATTTCATTTTCCTGAGAATAAAGTTTAGTTAAATGTTCATTCAAAAGATTTCTTACTCCATTTTTATCTTTATTCTTCAAAGCAATAAAAATTTTTTTATGTTCATCAACCACAGAAGATGGATTGGTAGATTGCAAATGAAGTTCCCTGATTCTATCCAAATGAATATTCATAGTTTTTATCATCTGATAACATTGTAATTTATTTGTGATTTTGTATAAGTTTTTGTGAAAAGAATCATCTAAATTAAAAAGTTTGTCAATATTTTGTTTTTCCAGGAAAAAATTCTGAAGATTAAGATTTTCTTCCATATTTATCAAATCTTGTTCCGAAGCCTTGTCGCAAGCAAGTTCAGCTACGGCAACTTCAATTGTTGAACGCATGAAAATTGCTTCATCAACAAGAGAAAGGTCAATCAAACTGACATAACTTCCTCGTTGTGGTAAAATCTGAATAATCTTTGTTGTTGATAATTCCTGCAAAGCTTCGTGAACTGGAGTTCTCGAAAGATTCAATTCATTTGCAATATCCTGTTCACTTATCATGCTGCCAGGTTTTAATTCCAAGTTTATAATATTTTCTTTTATAATTCTAAATGCGTAGTCTCTGTTATTTTCTTTTGCCTTTTTTTCGGATATTTTCATTTAGAAATCTCCTTTTGTAATTGTGATTACTGTTAGACTTAAGTCAGTTTTCTGTTATTTGATCATTCAGATTCGACACTTTCATTGTTCGTTTCTTTATGTTCAGAGAGTTCATTACTGATATTTGTTTCCTGAGTATTTGAAATCTCTTTTTGTTCGATTTTTGTATTAACTGAATTTTTTGAAGTGTCATTTCCAGAAGTGTCACTTTCAGTAGTTTTATCTGAAGTAATTGAACCTTCAGTTTCTTTCAAGTTATTATTTTTTTGTTCAGTAGTTTTTTTCTTTTCTGGTTCAGTAAAATCAAAACGGATATTTTCTTTTCTTGTCTTATGACGGGATTTCAAAAGAAGCGTTTTTGATTGTTGTTTATAAACATATCCAGATGAATTGTAAGTTTCAAATCTTGGATCTGTTCTAAATGCCATATCATAAATATAAATAGTAGAAAAATGAGGAAGTCCCTTTAAAATAATATAATGAGTGTAACCTTCAGGGAAATCTATTGTCAAATTCAAAATATCATCAGATTCTTTTTCGTAAGAAATTGTTCTTGCACAAGTCCATGCCCACATAATATTATCAGAACCTTTGTTTATTATCTGAAGATGAGGATAATACCAGTTATCATAAGCAATAACCGGGTAAAGATTTGCAAGCGTTCTTAAATCAAAAGAAGAATTTTCAGAGAGATAAGAGTTTACAAGAACATAGCCTGCATTTTGCAGAGAATTATCGTTTATCTGAATTCCGTAACGCATTACTGCAAAACCAATTTCAACAGCCTGCATAACAGAAAGGAACGTTCCGTTTTCTGAAATAGTAAGTTTATTATTATCATAAGAACAAGCCTGCGTAATTTTTTCGATACAAGAAGGTAAAATCGGTTCTAGAATTTTAGCATAAGATGGCATTAAATCTGCGAGATTTATATAAACCTGCAGAATACCAGAAACTTGAGAAATGGAAGCGTTTGTTAAATCTTTTTTAGAAGTGTTTTCAAGCAGAGATTTTACATCCTTTGGTTTTGAATGGATTGCCATGTAATTTGAAATATTATGAATTGTAAAGATGTCCAAAGATTCAGCATTTACATTTGTAGAAATCTTTGATTCATAATCTGAAATTGATTTTTCAAGAAGTTCATTCATATCGCTCAAAGTATTTAAATATGGAGCTGAAAGATATGTTCTTTTTGAACTTTTTTTCAGGCTAGAAGGAATTTCGTCGATGGCAACTGAGTAATTTCCCCTTTCAGCCTGTGCAGCAATATATGAAACAATAACTTGTTCAGAAATATTTGCATTATTTGTATTTGATTTAAACGATGAAATAAGATTTACTTTTAAAGCTGCAATGTTTTTCTGGAACAAAGACAAATCTGCAAGCGGAGAGTCATGCAGAACGTCAAACGTAAATTTTGTTTCTTCCTGGTAAATTGAATAGATGCCCTTTGGCTTTTTATTACTGAGTGCAAAAAGTCCTGAATCTATAGAATCTGCTTGGAGTTCCCAAGAATTATTTTTGTTGTTTAAAACAAGACTATGATTTTCCTGCTGTTCAATTTTTATGTTCGAAGAATAATTAAATGGAAGGAAAACGCTGTGGATTTTCGCAGGAAGAACTGTGTTTATAAAAAGTGAAGAATTTTCTTCTGTAGAATCGAGGTTAAATGTAACTTTTACATCATCACTAAAGTTTAATGTATAGGAAAGGTCATCATCTTTCTGCCAGCTTTCGAGCGTTAAAGATGATTTTGTTTCATCAGATTTTACAACAGTCACAGGGTTTTGATTGTCAAAATAGAAATTTATGCCGTTGTATGTAAGGCGGAATTTATTTTGCAGAATCATTCCTTTTTCAGCATCTTCTGTTTGAGAAAAAGTGAGTTGCAAATTTCCGATTTTTTCAATAATGCTTGAATCTGTTCTAAATTGTAAAACAAAAATGCCGATTATTATAATGACATCAACAATCAGCAGACTAATTGCCTTTCTAATAATTCGTATGTTCATTGTTTTGTCATTTTAACTTATTAATGGTATATTTTCAATAATAGGAAACAGAAATCTTAAGTTTTTCAAATGACCTGTTATGATAAAATATCTGAAAAAATTAAAAATTTTATAAGGAATTTAAAATGATTAAAAAAATTATTATTCCGTTTATTTTGCTTTGTATCACTTTTGTGATTTTTAGTTGTGCTTCAAATAAAGTGGAAAGTCAAAAAGAAAAAACAGAAACACAGATTGTTTCGCCACAAATCCAGCAGCAGGAACAAAAAAGTGAAAAAAAAGAAATCGTAAAACAGCCCGAAGAACCTGTAAATGTAAAATTTGCTAAACAGCTCAGAGAGTTTTTGGATAAAGGTGATATAAAAGCTGCAATCAATCACTTTAATAATCTGCCTGAAGAACTAAAAGATGATTTGGAATTGAAATTTATTTTAGGTGCACTTTATTATTCTGATTGTCAGTATGAAAAAGCTATAGAAATTGCATACGATATTCTTGAAATTGAGCCGGATAATATTGATGCACTTGAACTGGTTACGCTTTCTAAGCATGCTATGGGAGATAAAGCCGCATTTAACGAAAATGCAAATAAAATTCTTGCTGTAGATCCATATAATCCTACTGTTAATATTCAAAAAGCAGAAGAATATGTTCTTGCAAAAAAATATAAAATGGCGAAAGACAGTTACAGAAAAGCATTGAAAGGAAATCCTGAAAATGAAGATGCAATGTTTGGTTATGCACAAATGTGTTTTTATACTGATGATTTAAAAACTGCCCAAACTTATCTGGAAAAAATACTGAACAAAAATCCAAATAATGCTTCTGCACTCGCTTATATGGGAAAAATTGCTTACGACGAAGAAAATTACTTGAGAGCTTCCAAATTTTTCAAACAGGCAATAGACAATGATTCTTCAAATTATGACTACTGGCTGGATTATGGAAAAGCCTTGCGATATCAGGGAAAATTTGAAGAAGCAGAAAAAGCATGGACTTACGCAACTCAACTAGATCCATCATATTTTTTGGCTTATGCTTATCTTGCAGGAAGTTTTGACGATTTAGGGCAGTTTGATAAAGCGTTGGAAAATTATCATAAAGTTATTGAAACTAATCCAAAATATTATTACGCTTATGAATCAGCTGCTGTGCTGGAATATCATGCAAAAAACTATGAAGAAGCAATTAGAATGTTTGCAAAAGCTTATGAATATAATGCACAATGGTCTTATGCTTTGATGATTTCGGCTTGTTATCTAAAACTTGGAAATACAAACGGTTCAAAAAATGTTTTGCAAACACAATTAAAAAAAATGGACAGGGCAACTGTGGAATATGAACTTGTCAGATTTTTTCTTGATAATTACAGTAAAAATGCAGAAACTACACTAAAACAAAAAATTGATAAAGAAACTAATAGCAACAAAAAAGGAAAAATGCTATTTTATATGGGTTTATACTGCGAAATCAAAAAAGCATCTGAACTTTCAAAAGAATATTATGCACGCGTAACTAGTATGCAGGCTCCGATGTTTTTTGAATATAGACTTGCAGAATGGGGTATTCAGGAATGAGTCAGACTCAAAAAGTTTTAGAATTAAATGGAAGAAAAATCACTTTGATTGGAACGGCGCATGTTTCAAAAGAAAGTATTGAAGAAGTAACACAAACTATAAAAACATTAAGTCCAGATTGCGTTGCAATAGAATTGGATGAAAAACGTGCGGATTCTATTCAAAATGCTGAGCGATACAGTCAACTTGACATTATAAAAGTGCTTAAACGTCACGAAGGTTTTTTGCTTTTGGCAAATTTGATTTTATCTTCGTTTCAAAGAAGAATGGGCTTGAATGTTGGTGTCAAACCTGGTGATGAAATGCTTGCAGCTATTAACACTGCAAACCAGATGAACATATCTTCTGTAATGGTTGACCGCCCAATTCAGATTACTCTCAAACGTGCATGGGCAAAAAACTCCTTTTGGGGAAAATGTAAACTTTTTGCACTTTTGATTTCGAGTGCGTTTTCAAAAGAAGAAGTAGATCCAGCTGAAATAGAAAATCTAAAAAATAGCAGTGAAATGGATTCGATGATGGAAGAACTTGCAAAAGAAATGCCTGTCATCAAAAAAGTGCTTATTGACGAACGTGATGAATATCTTGCTTCAAAGATTTGGGATGCAAAGGGTGAAAATATAGTTGCAGTTTTAGGAGCAGGACATCTTCCTGGAGTTGAAAAACATCTTCAAAAACTGGCAGCTGGAGAAAAAACATCAGATGTAGATGATATTTCAGCAATTCCTCCAAAAAGCGTGTTATCAAAAATTGCAGCATGGATTATTCCTGCTTTGATTATCGGATTGATTGGGGCTGGCTTTGTGTATGGTGGAAGAAAAGCTGGTGCACAACTTCTGACAACCTGGTTTTTGTGGAATGCAATTCCAGCAGCTTTACTTTCTATTATTGCGCTGGCTCACCCGATTACAATTCTTGTTGCTTTTGTGGCAGCTCCATTTACATCACTTTGTCCGTTTATTGGAATAGGTTTTTGCACTGCGATTGTGCAGGCTCTTGTCTGTAAACCAAAAGTTTCTGATATGGAATCTTTGCAGGATGATGTTGGCTCTGTAAAAACATTTTATAAGAACAGAATTCTAAGAGTTCTCCTTGTTTTTATTCTGTCAACACTCGGAAGTGCACTTGGAACTTTTGCTGGTGGTTCAAACGTGATTGCAAAACTTCTTTCTATATTTAAGAAATAATGCTGGAAACAGATTATGAAAAAATTTTTCTTTGTTTGTTTGTTTTATACGATATTTCAATTTTCCTTTTTTGCTACCGAAAAACCTGTAAGTTTCACCGTAGGACTTGGCTCTGGAATTCCGTTTTATGGCAAAATGGAGGAAGAATTTCAGGAATTTGATAGCATTTCAACTCAAAACAAAATTGTCCTGGATAGTTTTGCGAATATAAATTTCAATGTGATTAATCAAGCCAGATTTTTTGCAGGAATTGAGCTGTTCACAGATTTTGCCTGGAAAAATGATGAATATAAGAATTTTATACATCTTTGTTTTCCGGTGGGATTCAGGTTTTATCCAAATCTTGGAGGTTTAAATCTTGGTGTTGCCTATGCACTTGGATTTCGTGCAAATTTTTACAGAGCTGATTCTTATCCAAAAAGAAATACTGCAAGTTCGTGGGGAAATGGATTTAAATTTTTATGTGAATATGATTTTGCTTATGACAGTGAACATAAATGGCTTCCTGCAATAGGCTGCAGCTGGACTTTTATGCCACGAGGAAAATATTCTTACGATAATCTTCTGAATTTTTATATATCTGAAAACTTTTAGATTTTTTGATTTGTCTTAAACTTTTACAGAATCATTTTGAGCAGTTCCTGTGCATTTTGTGCAATTTTTTCTGCTCCATTTTGTAAAAGAAAATCTTTTCCACGAAATCCCCAAGCGACAGAAATCACATCTATGCCAGAATTTTTTCCTGTCTGAATGTCTACATCTGAGTCACCGATATAAACTGCATCTTCTTTATGAAGATTAAAATGATGTAGAATTTTGTAAACCCCATCTGGTGAAGGTTTTACAGGCATTTGAGGACAATTGCCGCAAACATAGTCGAATGTTGATGGAAAATAATGGTTGCAAAGTTCAATTGCAGCCTGAGCAACTTTATTTGTATTTACAGCAAGTTTCATACCATGACTTTTCATTTGAGCGAGAATATTTAAGATTCCGTCATAAGGCGCAGTTTTTTTGGCACAATGTGTTTCATAATATTTGATGTATTCGCTCAAAACCTGCTGATATTTTGGATTTGTAATACCATCAGGAATGGCTCTTTCTATCAGTTTGGGTATGCCGTTTCCAACCATAAATCGAACCTGCTCATAAGTGTGGAGTGGCATTTGAAATTCTTGAAGCACGACATTCAATGAATCTGCTAAATCATCTAAAGTATTTAAGATTGTTCCGTCCAAATCAAAAATCGCAATTTTGTATTTCATTTTTCATTCCGCCAGTAAAAAAATCTTTTGAAAGATAATAGCACTGTTTAATTTTTTTTTAAAGTGGAGAGGAAAGAGGAGCAGGGTAAACGCATTATAAAAAATAGTAAACTCTGGCTACCGGTCGTGATTCACAGGTCAAAAACGTGCAATAATGGGTTTGCCCTGAAACTTCAGGTTTGTAAACAAAACGTTTACACAAACAAAAGTTTACGTAAAAAAAACGTTCATTGAAAAAAGTTAGAAAAAATGTTATAATTTGAGATATGGATTTGATTAAAAAACTTGATGAATGTGAAAATCGCTTTAAAGTTGTGAGCGAGCTTGTTATGGACCCTAACCTGGTCAAAGATGCAAAAAAATATAAAGATACAATGCGCGAACATGGCTATTTGAGTGAAGTCTGTGCGCTTTATGATGAATATAAAAAAGTTTTGAATGGCATTCAAGATGCAAAAGAAATGATTACTGCAGAAGATGATGCTGACATGCGTGAAATGGCACGTGAAGAACTCAAAGAACTTGAAGAACGTCAGCCTGCATTGGAAGAAGAGATTAAGTTAAAACTTGTTCCCCCTGATCCTCTTGATGAAAAAAATATTATTCTTGAAATTCGTTCTGCTGCTGGTGGCGATGAAGCTTCTCTTTTTGTTCGTGATTTGTGGGAAATGTACACTCATCTTGCCGATAGAAAAGGCTGGAAAACTGAAACTATGGAAGCTCAGGAAACTGAAGTTGGTGGCTTTAATAAAATTGTAACTTCCATCTCTGGAAAATTTGTTTATGGGACTTTGCGTTGGGAAAGTGGTGTGCATCGTGTTCAGCGTGTTCCTCAAACAGAAAGTCAGGGACGTCTTCAAACTTCAACTGCAACAGTGGCTGTTTTGCCTGAAGCTGAAGAAACTGAAATCAATATTAATATGAATGATGTTCGTGTTGATGTTATGCGTGCCGGTGGTCCTGGTGGACAGTGTGTTAATACAACAGACTCTGCTGTGCGACTTACACATATTCCAACAGGTATTGTCGTAATCCAGCAGGATGAAAAATCTCAGATAAAGAATAAGGAAAAGGCTTTCCGTGTTTTACGTGCTCGTTTGTTTGATTTGGAAGAAAGTAAAAAACAGGCGGAGCGTGCTGCAGCTCGTTCCAGTATGGTAGGTTCTGGAGCTCGTTCTGAAAAAATCAGGACTTATAATTTTCCTCAGGACAGAGTGACGGACCACAGAATTAACTATTCAGCTCATAATCTTCCTTCATTTATGATGGGTGAAATGGACGATATGCTGGACGCTTTGAATGTTTATGCAAAAGAAGAGCAACTTGCTGCTGATGTTACTTCATTGGAGAGTAATGCTTAGAAGATGCTAAACGGATATAAAATTTTAGTCTATTGTACTTCTAGGATTCACGAAAGCAATTTTAATTATTTTATTTCCGCATTGAATGATGATTTGGTTCTTCATGGTTGGAGAATTCTAATTTTTTCAACATTAACTGATTTATTTTTAAAAACAGATAATTCCAAAGGTGAAGCAAAAATTTTTGACCTTATAAATTACGAAATTGCTGATGCAGTTTTTGTTTCAAATGAAAATCTGTTAAATGCTGAGGTTAAAAACGGTATCCTCCAAAAAGCAAAAGCTCACAATATTCCAACGTTTGTTTTTGGTGGAACAAATTCTGAATATTTTAATATTGGATTTAATCACAAACTTGGAATCCGAAAAATTACAAAACATATAATTGAGCAGCATAATGTAACTGATTTACATTTTTTGTGTGGTCGTCAGGACAGTGATGTTTCAAATGAACGTCTTGAAGCTTTTAAGGAAGTTCTTGCCGAACATAAAATTCATTTTGATGAGTCTATGATAAGTTTCGGTGATTTTTGGGAAGAACCTGCAAAAAAAGCTGTTCAAAAACTTGTTGATGAAGGACGTGTTCCTGGTGCGATTATTTGTGCAAATGATTCTATGGCGATTGCGGCTGTTTCTGTACTTCGACGAAATGGATATAAATGTCCTCGTGATGTGCTTGTTACGGGGTTTGACGGCATTGAGTACATTTTTTATTCAAATCCAAAAATTACTTCGGCTTTGTGCAGCTTCCAGATGCTTGGAATTGAAGTTGCAAAATTCATTTTACAGATAGACAATGAGATAAAAGAAAATCCACAACTTAAACCGTTTTCAAAATTTATTGAACCGAATTTAATCATTTCTGAATCCTGCGGCTGTGCTTCAAACTCATCTTTAAGCAGTTTTTCTAAATCTTTTTCAAATCAATCTTTGGAATTTATCACTAGTTTAGGAACTTACTATAATCTTTTCCGAGACGAAGAATATATTTACAGCCAGCTTTCTTTTTCTATTCAGGAATGTTCCAGTCTTGATGAAGTTGCGCAAAAAATGCACGAAACTTTAAAAATTAATGTGAAATGTTTTTTGAAGGCAGAATGTATTTCTGATGAAAACTGTCCAAATACTTCTCACACGCAGTCTGTTTATGGCGATATGATGTACGTACTTTTTGATCCAACTTCTCCTCAGAACGAAAAAAAACTTTTTGATACAAAAGATTTAGTTTATAATATTGATGAACTTTTTGATATTAAAAAACCTTTGATTTTTTCTCCACTTAATCATATTGATTTGACGCTTGGTTATCTTGTTTTTTATTTTGATTTTTATCATAAAGAAAATTTTAACAGAGTTTCTCAGATTACGACTTGGATTAGCAATGCACTTTTTGGGTTCAGAACGTTACAATATCAGCATTATCTTCAAAATCGCATTGAAAGAATGTACAGTCTAGATGCTTTAACAGGACTTTACAACAGAACAGCTTTTTTGAAAATGTTTGAAGCGCTCAAAAAGAATGATAAAGTCGAGTTTTTGACGCTTATGATGTGTGATTTAGACAATCTTAAAACAATCAACGATACTTACGGTCATGCACATGGTGATATTGCCATTAAAACTGTTGCAAATGCTTTTTTGAGTTCATTCGATTCAAATGAATGTATTTGTTGCCGCTATGGTGGAGATGAAATTCTAGCTCTATTCACAAAAAAAGTTGACCCCAAGTCTATCGAAGATAAAATCAATAATTATATAGAAGAATATAATGTGAATTCAGGCAATCCTTATAAAGTTTCTGCAAGCATTGGCATTCATTCATCTTGTGACAAAAATTTTGATGCTATGCTTTCTTTTGCCGACGAATTGATGTACAAGAAAAAAATTGCAAAGAAAAACCGCAGGAAATAATTTTTTGAAAATATGGTATTTTATTTACTAACTTTGAATGATGACAATTGAAGATTTTAAAAAGTATGCATTAAATGAATTAAAAAACTCGCCTTCTCCTATGCTTGATGTAAATGTTCTACTTGAACATTTTTTGGATTTTAATAAAACGCAGATTCTTTTGAATTATAAAAAGGAAATCTTGCCTGAGCAGGAAAACTTACTTCTTCAGGCTGTTCAAAAACGTAAAACAGGTCTTCCTATTGCTTACATCACTGGAAAAAAAGATTTTTTTGGGTATGAATTTGATGTTTCGCCCGCTGTTTTGATTCCAAAACCTGATACGGAAATTCTTGTGGAACGCGGGATTGAGATTATTCTGGAAAAAATGGAAAATCATCCAAATCTGATTTTGACTGTTTGTGATATGTGCACTGGTTCGGGATGCATTGGGCTTTCTGTTGCAAAAGCATTAATCGATATATATAAGATTTCATCCGCTAATCTTCCAAAATTTACTCTCGCGGATATTTCTCCTGCAGCTTTGGAAATTGCTATGCAGAATGCAAAAAAACTTGGAATTCCGTCTGATAAAGTGCGTTTTGTGCGTTCAAATCTTTTTGAACAGTTTTCAAATGATGGAGGATGGACTTTTGATGTCATTTTGACAAATCCTCCTTATGTTCCCCATGAAATGGTAGAAGAACTCTTACGGGATGGAAGAAATGAACCACGTTTAGCACTTGACGGCGATGTTTGTACTCAAAAAAAGAACGGCTTCATGCCCGGTGATTTTTCACAGACTGATGACGGACTTGAAATCATCCGTTCACTTTTGCCACAGTGTTATAATCATCTTTGTCCTGAAGGTGTAATCTTGATGGAAACTGGCGAATATAATGCTTTGGATGCCCAAAAAATTGCCAGTTCCCATCATTTTAAAACAACACTCCACAAAGATTTGGAAGGGCAACTTCGTGTTGTGGAATGTTGGAAAGACAGGGCTTTCAATCCGCTTTAATTTGTTTTTTATTGCAAATGGACAAATTAAAATGTTCAAGAGCAAATGTTCAGTCAATTTTTTTTATGCAAGAATTTCGCATTTTGAAAAGAATATGCTGATTCCTTCTTTTGGAAATTTCTTTTTTAGTGCTTCAACAATAATTTTGATTTTTTTTGCTCCAGACAAATCAGTATAGGCAAAAAGCAAAAAATTCATTTCCGGCCACGTTGTGTTTCCAAGTTTTTTTGAACTTAAGCCTTTTCCATTTACATTTTCAATAACCGTATATTGAATATCTTGTATTTCTTGTTCCAAAAGTTCAATCACATCATCTTGTATTGATTGATTACAGATTATTTCCACACGATATTCAATCTGATTTTGATTATCTTGTTTATCAGAAATATTTTCATTATTTTTTTCATTACTTTCTGCCATAAAATCACTCCTATTTTGTGTTTAGTTCTACTGTCTCTTTTTGATTATATTCAATTCCTTCAAGTTTTATCATTCGTTTTTTCTTTTTAAATGATTTCATCACAAGACTGTATAATACTGGAATTACAAGCAGTGTAATGAACGTACTTGAAATAAGTCCTCCTACAACGGCAAGTGAAATTGGCTGAACCATTTCTGACTGTCCGCCGGAAGCAAAACACATAGGAAGCATTCCAAGAATTGTCGTCAAAGTGGTCATCAAAACTGGTCGGAAACGACTTTTTCCAGCCTGATAACACGCATCTTTTAGTGGAACACCGCGTCCCACAAGCAGGTTTGTGTAGTCAACAAGAATGATTCCGTTGTTTACAACAATTCCAACAAGCATGATAATTCCGACCATTGACATCAAAGAAATTGCCTGTCCGATTATTTTATAAAGGAAAATTACACCAATTACGAGGAACGGCATTGTGGCAAGGTTGATAAGTGGAGCCTTCCAGCTTTCGTAAGTTGCAGCCATTACGCCAAAAACGAGAATTACAGCCATTGCAATGATTTTCAAGTAAAGACTCATCTGTTCCATTGTGTCGCCCCATGAACCTTCGTAAGTTACGCTTACAGAATCTGGAATGATGAAAGATGAGTTTATGCCTTCTTTTATCTGGTCTTCAATAATATTTGCATTTGTGTCTGTTAAAATGCTAGCAGTTACGTGAATAATTCTCGATTGATTTTCGCGATTGATAGAAACTGGTCCTAGTCCTTTTTTGAGGGTAGCAAAATTTGCAACGCTAACCATTCCGTTTGAACCGCGCACGTATATTGATTCCAAATCGTCTATTGTTTTTCTGTCCTCTGGGCGATAAGAAACTACAACATCGTAATCTTCACCATTCGAACGATAAACACATGCTGTTGTTCCGTTGATTGCATAGTTTATTTCTCTGGCAACTGTTGTAATATCAACCCCAAAATCATAAGCACGCTGACGATCAATTACAACCTCAACTTGTGGAAGTCCTTTGTCCATGCTGATAGAAGGTTCGCCACATTCTGCATTTGCACTGATAACTTCGGCAATTTTATCTGCTGTGTCCAAAGCAGCGTCCAAATCATTTGAACGTAAAACTATATCAATATCCGCTCCAAACATCTGACTTCGCATTCCACCTCTAAAGCTGAATGTTGCACCTGGAAATTCATCAAAATGAGCACGAAGTTTTTGTTCCATTACCTGAGCTGAATCTATTTGATTTTCTGAATCTGGCAAAGAAATTTGAATGGAACCTCTGTTTGTGGAACTGTTTCTACCGCTTGAACCAATAGAAGTTGTTATGTTTTTTGCACCCTGAATTTCTGTATTAACATAATTTTCGAATGCAAGTAAGACTTTTTTTGTTTCTTCAAAAGTTGTTCCAACTGGTAATGTAATATTGAGTGTTACTGAATCTGATTGTCCGCCTGGCATCAAATTGATTTTCATTGTAGGAATCATTGCAAATGCGATTACTAAAACAGCGCAAGCTGCAACCAGAGTAATCAGACGGTTATTAAGACAAAGTTTTAAAAGTTTTGCATATCCGTTTGTAAAAATACTGATAACTTTCTGGAAAATTCCGTACAGAAATTTAAAAACAGGATTTCTTACTGGTTTTTCATTTCTGTTTGTTAGTGGAAGGAATTTTCCTGCAAGAACAGGTACAAGGAAAATTGCAACAAGTAAAGATGAAACAAGGGCAATTACGATTGTGAAAATAATTCCTTGAAACATCTGTCCCATCATTCCTAAATCTTCTATGAAGAATAAAAATGGTACGAAAACACAAATTGTTGTAAGGTTTCCCGAAATGACAGACATAAGCATTTCCTGACTTCCAAGAATTGCCGCCACTTTTGGTCTTGCACCACGCTGTCTGTATGAATAAATGTTTTCTATCATAACGATGGATGCATCAACGACCATACCAAGTCCAAGTATAAGTCCTGTCAATGTCATCATGTTCAAAGTGATGCCAAACATACTCATTGCAAAAAGAGTTACAATCATGGACAATGGAATTGAAATGCCGATTATTATCGTAGATTTAAAACTCTGAAGGAAAACCCACAAAATCACAATCGATAAAATTAAACCTTGCAACAAAGATTCCACGAGAATATTAATTGTTTCACGAATTGATTCTGTGTCATCTGAAATGATTTCCAAAGTGATGTCTGATGGCAGTGTTTCCTGCAACTGGTCGATTTTTTTATAAACGCTGTTTGCAACATTTACAGAATTTGAACCTGACTGTTTTGTGATGGAAACATAAACACCTTGTTCTCCATTGATGTAACTTTCTTGTGATGTTTGAGCATATCCCAAATAAGCATTTCCGACATCGCGAAGTTTTACATTGTAACCGTTTACTGTGGCAATAACAGTATCGTTGATTTCATCTATGCTTGTGTATTCTCCGGTTGTTCTTACAATGTAATTTTTTGTTCCTTCTTGAACTTTTCCGCCACCAAGTTCAAGATTTTGTTTGGAAAGTGCTGAAGTAATTGTTGGAATTGTAAAACCATAAGCTTGAAGTCTACTTGAATCAAGTTCAATATTCACCTGAATTGCTCGTCCGCCCATTACATCAGCTTCTGCAACTCCATCTGCCTGCTCGAGAACATCAATAATCGAATTCTCAGCGATTTTTTTAAGATCGTCTGCGGAACGATTTCCGCGTACAAGAATTCTCATTATAGGCATGCTGTCACTTCCAAAACGCATGATTGAAGGAGAACCTGCTGCATCTGGCAGGCTTCTTGTAACTCTTTCGAGTTTTTGCCTTATATCATCAACTGCAACATCTAAATCTGTGCCGTAATCAAAAATGAGTTGAACTGATGAAGAACCTTCGCTTGAAGTGGAAGATATGCTTTGCAATCCGTTTACGCTGGCAACTGCACTTTCTATAGGTTTTGTGATTGTTTTTTCTATTGATTCAGGTCCCGCATTTGAATAAGTTGTCATTATTTGCAGAACTGGGTTTTCTGTTTCTGGAAACAAAGCGATGGCAATCTTGCTGAATGTAAAAATTCCCAAAAGTCCCAAAAGTGTAAAAATCATAAGTACAAGAATCGGGTGATCCATTGTTTTTCTTGAAAGACTCATATTTTTTTCATCCTATAAAAATTCAAATAAATTATTTTCCAATATCACGCACTTTTGCACCTTCGTACAAAGTGAGCATTCCTTCTGTTACAACTGTTTCGCCAAATTCGATTCCACTTAAAATCTGATAATATCCGTCAACATTTTTTCCAAGTGTTACTTCCCGCTTAGAAACTGTATCATCATCATTAACAACAAACAGATAATTTTTGTCAGAATTCGAAACGATGGAATCTTGTCCGATAGCAAATGTACCTTTATAAGCTGATGTAAAAAGTTTGACTTTTGCAAACATTCCGGCATTTATGCGACTGTCTTTTTTATCAAAATTTAAAATTATTTCTTTTGTGCGAGTTGCTGAATCTACGACAGGAGAAATTCTTACAACTGAAGCAGAAAAGCTGACATCAGGATACGCTTCCAGTTTGATTTCGGCTTTTTGTCCAACTGCAAGTTCAGCAACATAACGTTCTGGAATTTTTGCAGAAATCTGAAGATTTTCGATATCACCGATTTTTGTAATGACAGAACTGGCTTGCACTTTTTGACCAGGTTTTGCTGGAGCAGACAAGATGCTTCCACTAATAGGACAAGTAATCGGAGATTTTGCATAATAACTTCCCGGTTCTGAAGGATCAATGTATCCGATGACTTCCCCTTTTTTGACTGGAGAACCAAGTGAAACATTCATTTGAACTACTGTTCCACCAATCGAAGGGAAAACTTCTATTGATGTTTGAGTTTGAATATCACCACTTGTCATAACGTAATCTTGCAAAATGACTTCGTTAGCAACAACTGTTCGCACCGGTGTAACAGTTTGTGATTTTTTACCGCTGGTATTTGAATTAGCATTACCAGGCATTGTATTTCCAGCAGCTGCCATCCCATTTTTACCAGCGTCATTGGTACCCATTCCAGTGCCTCCGTTTGCATTTCCTGCGCCAGCACCCGATGTGCCGTTACCAGCTGCCGCTTCTTTAGAAGTACTGCTACCAGGTTTAGCGGTACCGCCATTCCCGGCACCTCCACCACCAGCGCCTCCTCCTGCCATAGAATTTGCAGGCGGCATCATTCCAGGCATTCCAGAAGCACTTTTTTTTGAAGAGCCAATCATTTTGACTGCAAGAAAAGTCAGTATCAAAATAACTCCCACAATTACATGAGTTACAATAATCTTTGTAGTTTTTTGCATCGTTTTCCCTCAATATATTAATATTTTATTTGTCAAGTTTATTTAGATTCTGAATCCATCAGAGTTCCAAAAGGAATGCCCAAAGTGTTTTCCAAAGATAAAACAGCATTTAAAAGTGTAATCTTTTGACTCATAAGAGAAATTTTCGCGTTTAATAAAGAATTTGCTGAATCTTGAAGTGTCAGAAAATCTTTTGAACCGTGAGAGTAAGCTGTTTGTGTCATATCATATTTTTTTTGGGCAAGGTCAACATTTTTTTCAAGTAATTCAAGCTGACTTTGAGCC
Source organism: uncultured Treponema sp. (assembly GCA_945868875.1). Lineage (GTDB taxonomy): Bacteria > Spirochaetota > Spirochaetia > Treponematales > Treponemataceae > Treponema_D. The sequence goes on along the minus strand of CAMBMW010000006.1, from coordinate 9,108 downwards.
TGCATGATTTTTTTTGTAGAATTTTGAATTTGGATTTCGAGTGTTGTTTTCTGGTTTTCAAGCTGAAGTTTTAAATCTTCTAAAGTTGCTTTCTGATTGGCAATGCTTAATGCTCCACTTGACCATGGCAAAAATCCGTCAAGAGGAACAGAAACTCCTGCAGACAATGAAAACGTAAAATCTGAATCAGTGTTTTTCAAATCTTTGCCTGCTGAAAAACCGAAACTTAAACTTGGACCATAAGCTGAAAAGCGCGTTGCCAAAAGCTGATTTTTTGCACTCTCAATTTGATAATTCAAATTTTTCATAGAAGGAATTTCATTTATATCAAAAGAAAATGTAAAATCAAAAGAAGAAAGAAAATCATCAAGGCTGCCTGACAATTCAATACTTTCAGTTTGATTAAGTCCAAGCAACTGCTTGAAAGTTGACATATTGTTTTCCATTGTTATTTGTGAGGCTTCGATATTTGGAATCAAACTTTCATAACTATATTGGGCAGAAAGTAAATCAAGTTCGGAGAGTTGACCTTTTTGATATTTTTCGAGATTAAGATTATAGCGCTGTTTTGCAGTTTCAAGATTTCGTTCCAAAAGTGAAAGATTTTCTTTTGCATATAACATCTGATAAAAAGCATTTCGCACTTCCAATTCTACAGATTTAACTGCCTGCTCATAAGAAATTTTTCCCATTTCGTAATTAAGTTTTGCACTCTGAATGGAAGTGTAAACAGAAGGTGAAAGACGAATGGAAACTGAGCCTGAAGCATTCAACGAATAATTATCATTTTTCCCATTCCCAAGAGGCTGATTATAATTTGCAGAGGCACTGATAGAAGGACTTACTGAGTTCCATGAATATTTATTTTTTAGTTCAAGAGTTTCCAGCGTGATTTGATTTCTTTTTATGGAAATGTTGTTTTCTAAAGCAAGCGAAACTGCGTCATCTACAGTGATGATTCTTGTTTCCTTTTGTTGGGCAAAACAAAATCCACAAAAAAACAAAAATGCTGAAAAGAAAAACGACCGCCTGGCACGAACAAAATGTACTTTTTTTTTCATTCATATCTCCAAAATTTTTACGATAGCGATGGTGAATGTAGCTCATTCGCTAAATCACCGCAATAGTAGTGGTGCATGCAGGTACAAAATCAGTTTGTACCTTAAAATACCACCCAAAATATAAAAATAAAAAACTCACATTTGAGCTATTATTAATTATACAAAAAAATTGTAATAAAATTCAAAAAATAACTGTTATTTAATAGAAAAAATTGTTATAAATAAGAAAGGTGAAAATATGAGAAACGAATTTGATTTACCAATGGACAAAACTCCTGCCGAATTACTTTCTGATTTTTTTAAAACGAACGATTCTTATTCAGATTCTGACAGACAAAAAATCACTAAAGCATGGGATTTACTCATTTCAAAGACAGAAAAAATTGTTCGCGCATGTGGAAAACCTTATTATTTTCATCCTTTGAGAGTTGCTTATATTCTTGCGGCAAATAGACTTGATGCAGATACAATTGTCGCTGGAATCTTGCATCCAATTCATAAATTTGAAGTTTCTCCAGAAATGATAAAACAGGAGTTTGGTGAAAATGTAGCAAAAATTTTAATTACGACAAACAAAATCATCACACTTCCTATGAATTCCAAAACGCTTCACGAATCTGACGCCATCAGAAAAATGCTTTTTGCAATGTGTGATGATCCAAGAGTAATTTTGCTTACACTTTCTGACAGACTTGACCGCATCAGAAACATTTCAAGTCTGGAAAAAGAACAGCAGCATGCACTGGCTGAAGCGGTTATTGAAATTTGGGCACCGCTTGCAGACCGACTTGGAATGCAGAAAGAAAAAAATGAATTTGAAGACATGAGTTTGAAATACACTAATCCAAAAGTGTATAAACAGATAGAAGAAATTGTTTCGCAATCGCAGGAAGAAAGAGCTGCTTATCTTGAAAAGGCTGTTAACAGCATTTATAAATCGGCAGAAAAAATGGGAATTTCTGTGACGATAAAAAGCCGCGCAAAACATTTTTATTCGATTTATCAAAAAATGCGCAAACGTAACAAAGAGGCCAGTGAACTTTATGATTTACTTGCTTTGCGAATTTTGTGCAATACTCAGGCAGAATGTTACACTTTGGTTGGAATTGTTCACGGTTTGTGGAAACCTATGGACGGACGTTTCAAAGACTATATTGCAATGCCAAAATCAAACGGTTATCAGTCATTGCACACGACTGTGATTTGTGAAGGAAAACCTCTTGAAATTCAAATCCGCACTTACGAAATGCATAACATGGCAGAACACGGAATTGCATCTCACTGGCTTTATAAAAAGGGGACAAACCACGATTTAGTAGAAGCTGATAAACTTGATATTTTCAACAAATTGCAGCAGTTTAAAGAAAATTCTCTCACTGATGAAGCAACTTTCAATACTCTCAAAAATGAACTTTTAGGCGATGAAATTTATGTTTTTACGCCAAAAGGGGATGTAAGAAAACTGCCGGCAGGCGCCACAGCAATAGATTTTGCATACTCAATTCATTCGGCAATCGGTGAAAAAATAATTGCGGCAAAAGCGGACGGAAAAATAATTCCACTTTCAAAACCTCTTGCGAATACACAGATTATCGAAATCATCACAAATCCTCAGGCTCATCCGACGGAAAATCAGCTTAAACTTGTAAAAACTTCGAAAGCACATCAGAAAATTCATTCATGGCTCATGACAAATGACCCGACTTTCAGTGAAAAAATTACGCTCCAAAAGGAAGCCGAAATTCTAGCCACTCAAAGTCACAATAATGAACAAAAATTTCCTCAAAAACGACGTCCTAAAGCTGGAAAAAAAGAAGATCAGCCGCAGATTGTAAAAAACTGTAAAGTTCTCGTACAAGGCGATAAAAATGTACTTTACAATCTGGCGCAGTGCTGTCATCCTCATTATCCCGATCTTATTGTAGGTTATGTAACACGTTCAAAAGGTGTCACAATTCACAAAGCAGATTGTTTGATTTATCACCGCATTCCAAATAAAGGAGCAAGGGTTGTGGAAGTGCAATGGGATAAAGGAGATGAATAATGAATTACCTTCCAGTGTCGCGAATTTTTCCTTCAACGTAATCTGGATCAATTGTTCTTAGAAGAGTTCCCTCAGGTAACTTTTGATTCAGATAAATCACAGCCGGATGACCATCGCAAATCCAGTTGAGTTTTAATCCTGTTTCCAAACTTATGATTTCAAAATCGGAAGGTGAAACTTTGATGCAGCAAAAATCAGGCGAAACAAGTTCTATTTCGTCTGAAGCTTTAATCATGTTCATTGCAGTACAGTAATACATCTTCCAGCCGTCTTTTTTTTCAAAAGGAATTAGTTTTCGGTCAGTATGAATTTCCAAATCTTTAAGGCGGGCTTCACGTGCTGCAGGATGCATTTTCTCAAGGTTTTCGCAAAAGTCTGAATATCTTTTTTGACCTTCGTTATACAAATCCTCAAAGGTCTGTCCCTGCACCTGCTCACCAATCTGGGCAGCAAGTTGATATTTACTGTCGCTGGCACCAATCGTTGTTTTGTCCGCATCTGCTTTATTATAGTAGAAACCTGTCGTACTTTCGCGGTGACTTACATTTTCTAGTTCATCGATGAATGGTTTTGCCTGCTGAACAGAAATTTTTCCATCCAATGCATCCAAAGCTTTTCGATACGCACGAGTAACCATTGCAACGTAATAAATGCTTTTCATGCGCCCTTCGATTTTCAAAGAATCAACGCCAGCTTTTTTCAAATCATCAAGATGTTCAATCATCCTTAAATCTTTGGAAGATAAAATGGCTGTAAAATCTTCTCCTTCAAAAATCGGAAAATATTCACCTGGACGCTGTTCTTCTTCAATCTGAAGTGTACCACTTTGTGCAATCTCTTTTGCTTCTTTCAGCGTCAGAATTTTTTTATCAGGTACAGAAACTTTATCAGTAGAAAGATTGAAATTCCAGCGGCAAGTGTGACTGCAAAATCCGCTTTGAGCGCTGCGACCTGTAAGATACGCACTCATCAAACATCGTCCAGCATAAGCAATGCACATCGCTCCGTGAACAAAAGTTTCAATCTCCATATCAGGAACAGAATCTTTTATTCTTTTTATCTGGTTTATAGAAATCTCGCGTCCTAAAACAACACGACTAAATCCCATTTTCTGATACATTTTCACAGCTTCGGAATTTACACAACTTGCCTGAGTAGAAAGATGCAGCTGGGCGTGAGGAAATTCTTTTTGTAAAAGAGGGACAATCCCGATATCTTGCACAATAAAAGCATCGATAGGGTATTGTTTAAAATAATCAAGATTTTCTTTCAGCGAATCAATTTCTTCATCATGAAAAGAAATATTCAGCGCACAATGAAGACGCTTTTGTGGATATTTTTTTTTAAGTTCTATTACCTTTTTATATTCGTCATCATAAAAATTATCAGCTTTGACACGCAGAGAAAATTTTTTGAGTCCGATGTAAGCAGCGTCTGCACCATAAGCATAAGCATATTTCAGTTTTTCAACATTTCCTGCAGGAGATAAAAGTTCCATTTTATGCCTCCGAATACAAACTTTTTTCAAGTTTTGGCTTGTTTTCTATCTGCAAAGTTTCATCACCACTGTTTACACCAGTTACCATTCTGCCAATTTTATCAACTGCAAGATGTGATTCATGCAAAAATTCATCTGCCAGTTGAAACATAAACATCATATCTGGCCAAATATCAAGTTCACATTCTGTTCCTGCTCTATTAAGCTTTTCCTTAAAAGTTTTCGCATCCTCAAGCAAAACTTCTTTTGCACCCATCTGAATGAAAACTGATGGAAAATTCTTAAAATCTTCCTCACTGGCCAGAAGAGGAGAAACAAAAGGATTTGAAGCATTTGATTTATAAGTGTAAATATCACGACATTTTCTGATGATTTCAGGTGTAATCAATTCATCAGATTTTTTTTTGGAACTCAAAATGATGGAATTATCAGAAAAATCAAGCCAGGGTGAAAATAAAATAATTTTTTTTATACAGTTTCGGTAGCGGTCGCGGAGATTAAAAATTAAGGAACACGCAATACTAGCCGCACTTCCATCTGCCGCAATCAAAATTTCAGGAAGCTTTGGCTTTGCTCCTTTTTCTGCATTTAGAGCACATGCAACCTGTTCTTCAGTAAAAAGATTTTTAAAAACATTTTGCAAATCTTCGTTTGCAGCAGGATAAGGAAACTCTGGCGCAAGCCGATATTCAGGAACTACAACACGACAAAAACATTTTGTTGCAAGGGAAGAACAAAAACTTCTATAAGCTTCACGTGAACCTCCCACAAAAGAACCGCCGTGAATGTAAATCATCACTCTGTTGGAAGAATAAATCTCGGGCGCAAGAACATCGCAAAGAACTCCGCCGTAATTATTTTCAGAACATTCCACTCCGTTTGGCAAAAAAACAGTTTTAAACTCATCATCAATTTTTGCACGAAAAGCTTCATAATTTGATTTTGGCGTTCCTTTTGCTCCGAAAAGCAAAGTCTTAATTTTTTTTATTGCCGATTTTCTGTCATTTACAATATCCATAAAAAAATATTATAGCAAATTTTCTTTTTTTCTGCTACAATGCAACCATGCCAATAAAAATTCAATCAGAACTGCCAGCCTGCTCGATTCTTGAAAAAGAAAACATCTTTGTGATGACAGAAAAACGGGCAAGCACTCAAGATATTCGTCCACTAAAAATTGCAATTGTAAATCTAATGCCCACAAAAGAAGTGACAGAAACACAACTTTTGCGTCTTTTGGGAAATACACCGCTTCAGATTGAAATATCTCTTGTGCGAATGGAAAATCACCAGAGCAAAAACACAGATGATTCCTACCTTGATAAGTTTTACATTCCTTCAAGCGAAGTTTTTAAACATAAATTCGACGGAATGATAATTACAGGTGCGCCGGTTGAACAGCTTCCTTTTGAAGATGTAGACTATTGGGAAGAACTTTGCCAGATTATGGATTATGCAAGAAAAAATGTTTTTTCCACACTTTATGTCTGCTGGGGAAGTTTTGCAGGGCTTTATCATCATTATGGCATTCCAAAATATCCTCTTGAAAGAAAACTTTCTGGCATTTTTATGAATGAACGTTCGGTGGAAGGCGAACCTCTTTTACGTGGTTTTGACGACACTTTTCCAATTCCTCAGAGCCGTCACACAACACTCAAAAAAGAAGATGTTCTAAAAGTTTTTGATTTGACAATTCTAGCAGAAAGTGCAGAAGCCGGCGTTACAATTATAAAATCAAAAGACAACCGTGAAATTTTTATGACAGGACACCTGGAATATGACACTTTAACTTTGGCAGAAGAATATTATCGCGACATCGGAAAAGGAATGAAAGTTCCGCTTCCAAAAAACTATTTCCCCACAAATAACGTAAACAGAATGCCATCAAGTTATTGGAGAGCAACAGCCCATTTGTTTTATTCAAACTGGCTGAATTATTACGTTTACCAGGCAACACCGTTTGCAATCGACGAAATCAAATAAAAAAAGTCCGCCAGATTTATTTCTGTGCGGACGCAATAAAGATTTTTTTTATGCAATAATTTAAACCTTCAACACAATTCGATTACTTTTTCATATCCATAATCACGTCAATACTCGAAATAAGTGCTCCACGAACACCGTTTTTTTCAAGAGAATCTACACCGCGGATAGTCGTTCCTCGAGGTGAACACACTTCATCTTTTAACACACCAGGATGCTTTTTAGTAACCTGCTGAAGTTTTGCACTTCCAAGCATAGTCTGGGAAACAATGCGGTAAGCAACTTCACGCGAAACGCCGTATTTTACAGCAGCATCAGCATAAGCTTCCATAATCAAATCCATAAATGCAGGACCGCAGCCACTTACAGCACCGCCAATTCCCATCAACTCAGTTGGAAGCATTTCCACAAGTCCCAGCGAACTGAACAAATCTTTCAATTCAGAAAGCTCATCCGGCAAAAGCGAATTTTTTTGTTCAAAAAGCATCACGCCTTCACCAACCATAGCAGGAGTGTTCGGCATAATACACTGAATGCGAACCTTTTCACCAAGAATTTCAAAAAAAGTAGAATGAACCCAACCAGCGGCAACAGAAACAAGCGCTTTACCAGGCAGAAATTCGCCAATTTGGACAAGCACGCCTTCAATCTGATACGGTTTGCATCCGATAATCAACGTGTCACATTTTTTGACCATATCCACAAGACTTTTTTCCGCACAAAAACCAATCAGTTCAGCATTTTTCTGCAATTTTTCCTGATTTGGCGCATATGCAAAAAGATTTTTTCCACTAATTTTGCCAGATTTCAAAAAACCAGACGCAATGGCTTGAGCCATATTTCCCATGCCAATAAAACCAATATTGTTCATTTTCTTCCTATTTAAATATTCAAAAACATGGAAGAAATTTTCTGCTTTTTAATGATTTCAGCAAAATTCTTCTTCCAAGTCGCGTTACGCCATTCGCTAGCCGCTCAGTCCTACGGACCCGCCTGCGGCGGTGGCTCCATGCTCGGTGCGCTGTGGAGTCATCAATCGAAAACTTATTTTTTCATCAAATCACGATATTTTTGTGCAAGTCTTTTAGATTTAACAGCAGCAAGACCACAATAATTTGCAGGATTTTCAAAGAAATTTGCAGGATTTTCAATTCCAAGTTTTTCAAGTTGAGCAGTAATATCTGCAAATTCTTTTTCGTGAGTTTTGAGAACTTCAAAGAAAGTTTTACCAGATTTTTCAGCTTCCAATGTTATATTACGGATAATCTCATGACCATCATTATATCCAGCTTCGCCAAGCAAAATGTAAGCAGGTTCAGCAAGAACACCACCTTTTACTTTTCCGCCAGCTCCCTGAAGATTTTTTGCCATTCCTTCTTTATCAGCCTGCAAACCTTTTACAACACTATTCATGCGTGCAACAGCCATTGTAAAACCTGAAACATAATCAGCAATAAAACGCTGACTTGCAGAGTTTGTCAAATCACGCTGATGTTCAGAAATCTGATCCATATAGAAAGTAATAACACGCGGACACATAGCTTTCCACAAAGATTTAACGTGTTCAGAATTCCATGGATTTCGTTTTTGAGGCATAGTTGAAGAACCAACTTGTGTAGAAGCAAAATATTCAAAAACTTCACCAATCTCTGAACGCTGGAGATTGCGCAAATCATCAGCAAGATTAGCAATAATTCCAAAAGCAACATTCATCTCAAGCAAAAGGCGAAGAACATATTCAGGTTCAACAAGCTGATTAGAATATTCACTTGGCTGCAAGCCCAGATAAGATGTATACATTCTTTCTAATTCTTCAGGATCTTTTACAATCATACTTGGACCATTGTACGAACCAACAGGACCAGCAAGTTTTCCTACAAGTTGATTTGAAAGTTCTTCAATGCGGAGAATTGATTTTCCAAGTCTGCTTACAAATTCAGCAATTGACCAGCCAAAAGTAATAGGAACAGCATGCTGACCGTGAGTACGACCAACTTGCGGAGTGCTGGATTCGCGTTCAGCAATATCACAAAGATAGTTTTCAAGTTTTTTTAGTTCTGGAAGAACAACATTTTGAGTAACATCGCGCATGCGGCAGCTTAAAGCAGTGTCAAGAATATCAACAGAAGTTGCACCCAAATGAATGAAAGGTCCAATTTCAGCATTAACTTTTGTTTTCATTACGTTTACAAGAGCACGAATATTGTGTTTTGTTTTTTCTTCTTCTGTATAAACTTCCTGAGGATCAATATTTTCTGCAACAGAATCAAGTTCAGCAGCAATCTGGTCAGTCAGTTTTCCGCGAAGCTTCAAATGAGCCTTTACAAGAGCTGCTTCGCATTTTGCACAAGAACGAATAGAAGCTTCTTCTGAAATATATTTAGAAAGGCCAGCAAAAACATCGGCTTCCGACAAAGAGTATCTGTGATCGATACAAGACAAATTTTCAAAAATATTACGAGTTTCCATAAAATTAATTTTACCAAAAAAAAGGATTTTATGGAAGATGAAATAAACAATGT
>CAMBMW010000005.1 GCA_945868875.1 uncultured Treponema sp. | reverse complement strand
TCAAGTTGAATGTCAAACCACTGATAGAATATTCAACACCATAACCTTCACCTACTTTGGCAACATCTTTAGCTTCCCAACCATTGTATTTATCACCAAAAAGACCAAGTTCATTATCCAAGAAAGAAAGTTTAAGTCCTTCCATTGGTTTGAACCATACATTGAATTTACCAAATTTTACAGTATCACCACTACCCCAGTATTTTACACCACCACCAGCAACATCAGATGAATACTGCAAGCTGAAAAGTGTAAGATGACCAGCATCTTGTTTGTTATTCAATGAATCCAATACTACAACTTTTCCAGCTGTATCAGATTCAAAAAGTGTTGATTTTAAACCAACACTAGCTGAAACATCAGCAGCAAATACACTAGCAGCCAAAACAGCAGCTGCGCTTAAAATTCCAACGATTTTTTTCATTCGAAAAAATCCTCCTTTTTTTTTATAGGCTTTACAAGTCAACGACTTTTTACGCAAAACCATTTAACAGTATGTTATCACGAGAATATTCTGAAGTCAAGAAAAAATATAAAAAAAAATCAAAAAAGTTAATTTTTTGTATTCTTTCCTTATCAAGATTCCGCGTAAGTAATTTATCGTCTGTTTTTTAACTTTACTTTACAAAAAATTAACTAAGCTTTAATTTCAATTCCATTATTTTTTCACATGGAATATTTGTGCATTCAGAAATCACTTCTATCGGGATTCCTTTTTCAAGAAATTTTTTGGCTGTTTGAATCAAATTCTCTTCTTTTCCTTTTTCAATTCCCTGTTCATAGGCTTTCTCAGAGGCTTCCTTGATGATATTATTTGCCATATCTTTCGCCATATTATTTGCCAAATCTTTAGCCATATCTTTCGCCATATTATTTGCCAAATCTTTAGCCATATCTTTTGCCATATCTTTTGCCATATCCTTGGCCATATCTTTCGCCATATCTTTAGCCATATCCTTAGCAATATCTTCTGCAATTTCCTCGCCGAGAATCTCTGCCTGTATTTTTAATTCCTGTTCCCAAGTCATATATGTCCTCCAATAATCTTTATTCATTTTTGCTATCTGAACTTTTGAATCAAGATGTTCTGTAAAATCTGATTTGATATCGTTTTTCACCAGATATTCGAAAAAAGTTTTTAACTCTTTTGTTTTCATTTTATCATATTCTTTTGCATTATAAAAGATTTTGATTGCCTGATCATTCAAGAATATTTGTGAATCTTCTTTACAAATGTTCTCGAAAGTATACACTGGCAGATTATGCCCAAAAGGATCAAAAACACAAAGAAACAAAATATAACTCTTTTTTAATTCTTTATACGAATCACCTGGGCTCAAATTTGAAACATCCATCACCGACTGATAATATCTTGAACGTTTTGGAAGATTCCTATCCTTAGTTGTCTGGATTTCAATATCATAAACATTATTATCATCTTTCACATACACATCAAAACGAATTCCCTTAGAACCAATACTTGTTTGAAACTGATTTTCGTAAACAGGTTTTTCAATGTGATCGATTTTACAATCCAATAATATTTCCAAAAGTTTCTTGCACAAATCTGGATTATCACTCATAACACAATTGAATATAAAGTTATTCGACAATCCGATTTTTTCCCATTTTTCTAAATAATTTTTTTCCATTTAAACACCTCTTATTTTTTTTATTTCTATAATAAATTGGTCTTAACTGTACGATTTTAGGAAGTGTTTTTGAAAAAAAATTGATTTAAAATAAAAAAAGGCTCGGAATCTACCGAGCCCTGCCCATCAGGCATTCGGGAACATGGGTGGGAGGGGAAAATGTTCCCGATATATTTATTATCGCCCACCTAATGCAAAATCTTTAATGATTTTTAAAAAAAATTATTATTTTGCACGTTCCAAGAATGAACCATCTCTTGTATCAATAACAATCTTATCATCTGTATTTATGAAAAGTGGAACACGAACTTCAATTCCAGTATCCAATGTAGCTGGCTTTAACGATTTTCCCGAAGTATCACCCTTTACACCAGGCTCACAGTATGTAACAGTACGTGTTACACGAACAGGCAAATCAATACCTACAGGTTTTCCTTCATAGAAAGTAAGGCTGATTTCCAAATCATCATCTGGAGTAATATATCCTGCATAATCACCAAGATCATCTTTTGCCAATTCAAACTGTTCATAAGTATCCTGATCCATGAATACAAAAGTGTCACCATCGATATAAGAAAGTTTTGTTGTGTGACTATCCAAATCTACTTCATCAAACTTTTCACCAGCATCAATGCCAAGATCCATTGTAGAGTTTGTTACAAGATTTTTTACACGGAAACTAGTTACCATACCTGCACGACCTGAACGTTGTCCCAACATTTTCTGAACAATAAGTGCATTTCCTTCATACATGAAAGCAGTTCCAACTTTCAACTGAGATGTCATTAACATAATTTAAACCTCTAAAAAAAATATTTCTTAAAATTAGGAAGCCTAAAACGCATTCTAATTTTAGCAGTCATTATTATCATTCTATTATATACTTTTTTTTGATAAATGTCATTATATTCTGACACAGGTCTCCATTTTTTCTTAAATCTTGTGCAAATTTTCTGTATCCAACTGCTAAATCATCGCCTTTTTCAATAAAAATGTCGCACAATCTATTAATCTCCTGATTTTTCTTTTCCATATCACAGTTTGGATTTGTCTGAAAATCTGACTCATTTATTAGCATCCATAATTTTTCGATTATTTTAAACTGATTTTGCGAAAAATATTTTTTCATAACTTCAAGAAGGGCTTTAACTTTAACAAGCTGATATTCTTCAGTCTGGACATAAGCATGCCACACAAAAGGAATTCCACTTAAACATGCACGCGAAAGTGATTCTTCTCCACGAATAAACAAAAATGAACAGTCCATCAAAAGATTATCCCATTCACTTTGATTACAAAAATCAAGAGGCACAAACCTTGATGAAAACTCTGGCTTTGTTAAAAATTTTTCAAAAGAGTGTTTTACAGATTCAAAACCAACTCCTTTTGCTGCAAGAATCTGCCTGTCAGTTTTTTGAACAAAACTTTTTGCCACTCCATCCCAATTTTTTTGATAAGTAAAAAAAAGAACAGAACCATCAGATTTTCTTTGTGGAATTTTTTTCCATTTATCTTCAATAATAAGTCCGCCAGTTTTGTCTGAAAAACCCGGCATAAAGTTCACTTTTTGCACTTTTGCACTTCTTGTAAGTGACATAAGTTGATGAAAATCTTCTGCATATTTTTCTGCCGTTAAATAATCAATCATTAATATCTGAACAGTTCTTTGCAATTTATCATCAAAAAGTATTTTTTCCATCCAGTCAGGACGCCCACACTGAAAACATTCAATTATAAAAGAAAGTTTTTTACCATCTTCTTGCGAAAAGTTTTTGTAACAAACATCATAATCATTCCAATCATAAACGTAGACATCTCTTACTATCTGAAAACTCTGTTTAAGATTAATTAATTTTTCTATTTTGAAAAAAGCCTCAAGACCGTCAACAACAAGATTTATTTTTTCTATTTTTTTTGGATTTTCTTTTTCTGCAAGTTCTACAAAACGTTTTGACATTCTCCAGGCAACACCAATGTCACCAAAATTATCAACAACTTTGCATAAAATTGTAAGTTCCATAACGTAAGAATAGCACTTTACAAAAATTGTGTCAAGTATTACTATCTTATATACTATACAAATTATTAATTATCTAACTTGACTATATAAGCCACTAAGTTCATCACGCCATTCAGATTTCTGATCACGATCTTCCCATTCAATTATTTTTTTAATCACGAATTTTTTCTGGTCTCTAGGATTTTCATAGTACAAAACTGCAAAACGACCTTGCCCAATGTAAGCAATTTTTTCATTTTCTCCAACACGTTCATTTTGTTTCAACTGAGCTAAAACACAATCAAAATGCACGGGCTTTCCAGTAACTTTATCTGCCATCGCACTTGAAACATCTGTAATCGGCATATTACACTTTGGACAAATAATTTCGCGGGATTTTATTTCATTTATTGCTTTCTGCTTTTGTTTTTCATAATCTGGATTCTGATAATTTGAATTATCAAAACGGAATTCTTTTGAACGATTAGATGCATTATTATTTTCTATATTCTGTTGATTTTTCTTCTGATTATTCCAGTTCCCTGAATTCTTCTTTTTTTTCTTATCCATTATTATCCTCGCAAAATTAAGCAAAAAAAAGCTTCAATTAATAATTTTACACAAAAACAAAATAATTTTTCAATCCCTCAATTTTAATTCCCCTGGATTTTCAATCAAATGATTGCTAATAACCTGAGCTATCCTTTGAATTGCATTATCAAGATACTCCTTATTTTGAATTTTTTTTCGCAATTCCAAAATTTTTGGTGACAAACCGCTGGCATCCTCTTTTTCCAACACCATTGTTGCAGTTCCACTCGCTTTTAAACCGGAAATCATAGAAACTCCTATTCTAAAAACGCACTTTCAATGTGGTAAACAGGTTCAACTCCATCCATATCCACAAAAATCACGTCAAATCTAACAAACTTGTCATTATATTCTCGGTGATTTAACAGAAAGCGTTTAGACGTTTTTAAAATTCTTTCTTGTTTCTTTTGATTTATTTTTCCTTCTATCATATCAAACGTGCAATGTGCTATTGCTTTTACTTCAACAAATACAATTATATCACACTTTTGAGCTATTATATCAATTTCACCTGTTCTTGTCCGCCAGTTCCGGGCAATTATTTCATATCCATTCTGAACTAAAAACTTACAGGCAATATTTTCACCTTCATTTCCAATTTTTCTAGTTGATAATCTCTGCATAATTCGGTTCTTTTAAAATCACAGAAAATATCTGTGCCAAAACTTCCCAGGTCTCCTCTGGTACAATACTGTTTTCACCACACAAACCAAGCATATCCACAAGCAAGCTGTTTTCTACCACGCTCACATTCTGCATTTGAGCCTGCTCTATCATCATTTCAGCTTGTTTTCCAAAAGTCTTGGAAACAATAACTGGAGCTTCAAATCCTGGTGGATACTTTAATGCGACAGCTTTTTTCATTCTGCTCATTCTCTCCCTGCAAATCGTATTAAATACGTTTATTTATAGAATAAAACTTTTCATTATCACAAGAAAACCCAGACAACTCATTTTGATTTGCCCATTGAACTTCAATTTTATTTTTTGTTTTACCCTGCAGATACAATTTTTTTAGTTTCGATTTTAAATATAATATCACCTCTTCCTTTTTTTCAAGTTTATTCTGAAAATTCACACGCACTGTTTTTAAATATCCATTATCATACAAAAAAGATGCAAAGTTTCCAGCATTTTTATAAAAACAAGAAAAATTTAATATTTCTACTTTTCCAGAATCATTTACCAGAACTCGAATATTTCCTTCCCCTATTTTTCGTTCTTTTTTTTGAATATTTTCATCCGCAACATAATCCACATAATTTTCCATAATATAAAACGGAAAGACATACCATCCGCCATTTTTTCCATTAAGTGAATTCAATATCTTTTTTTTATTTCCTTCCTTATTGCTATTTTCTTCCAGTTTATCCCAATATTCTTCTCCATCTAAATATCCGATTAAATCCAAAATAGTTTCAACCGAAACTGGAATTCCCTTTTTTTGCAAAATCATAAGGATTTCAGAAGCACTTTTCTGTTTTTCACCAAATCTAACCGACAGATTATGAATTTTCAAAAACAACGGAATATTCATTTTCATTTTGAGTTGTTTCATCATCTGAAAAATATTTAACATAACATTATCAGCCGGTAACCCCAATCTCGAAAAAAAACTAAAAAGTTCTTCATTTTCAACAAGCTTTAATGGAAAATTATCTAACTGAATTTTATTATTATTTTCTATGGAATTATTATTTTGAATCGGCTTTAAAAAAATTGTATTGTTTTTTATAGAAATTTTTGCTTTGAAAACATCACCGTTTTGCAAAACTGAATCAGATTTGAGATTTACTCTTGCACCTGCAACTATGCCAGTGTATTTTCCCTCTCCATTCGAGGAAATAATTCTGACATTAACAAGAGAACCTTCTGCGATTTTTTGCTCTTGTAATCTCGCCTGAGCAGCATGAGCCGAATAAACAGAAATAGTTTGCATAAAAAAAGGTATGTAATGCAATCAAAAAGGAAGCAAAACACACCTGAAAAATTGAAAACCCAGAAAACAAAGATTTTTCCAGGCTTTCAATATATCCGCACAAAACGGAAATAAAAAAATTAGTTCTGAGCAGTTTCTTCTGCAGGAGCTTCTTTTGCAGCAGCAGCGGCATTGGCAGCAGCATTTCTAGCCTGCATAGCAGCAGTAACTTTAGCACCAACCAAAGTCTTAACTTTTGCATCCTTACCAATCTTATCACGTAAGTAATAAAGTTTAGCACGACGTACTTTACCAGGACGTACAACTTCAACTTTTTGAATACGTGGACTGTTATAAGGGAACACACGCTCAACACCTACACCGTAAGAAATTTTACGAACAGTAAATGTTCTTCTTGCACCTGCATTTTTTTTACAAAGAACAATACCTTCAAAAATCTGGATACGTTCTGTTTTACCTTCAATAATTTTGAAAAAAACTTTTACAGTATCACCAACATTAAAATCCTGAGCTCCAGGACGTTTCTGTGATTCTTCAATTGTTTTAATAAGATCCATAATGATCTCCTATTTTAGCATTCAAGCAATTTAACATTAGCTTTTATTTTTTTGATTTTTTCTTCTTTTTAGGAAGATGCTTATCAAAAAAAGATTCAGTTATTTCCTCAATCATCATTTCAGCTTCCAAAGATAGCTGACCTTTCGCTCTAGCTTCACAAATCAAATCAGGTCTGTTAGCCATAGTTTTCATCAACCGTTTTTTCAGCCTCCACTTTCGAATTTCCTCATGATTTCCGCTTAGTAAAACAGCAGGAACCTTCATACCCCTCCATTCTTCAGGATGAGTATACTGCGGATATTCCAAAAGCCCATCACAATAACTTTCTTCTTGCAAAGATTCATGTGAAATCACACCATCCACCAAACGGTAAACAGTATCAATCACAACTGTAGCCGCAACTTCCCCAGAAGACATAACATAATCCCCAATCGAAAGTTCCAGATCCACATACGAATCGATAATTCTCTGGTCAATACCTTCGTACCTGCCACAGATAAAAACAAGTTCGTCCTTGTGACTTAGTTCTTCAGCAACTTTTTGTGTAAGTTTTTTGCCACTAGGAGTAACATAAATCACATACTTCTTTTTGGCATTTACACTATCAAGTGCGTTAGCAAGAGGTTCGCAAAGCATCAACTGCCCGGCTCCACCCCCATACGTTCCGTCATCACAGCAATGGTGTTTATCATAAGCAAAATCCCTGATGTTCACCAAATCGTAAGCAATAATTTCCTTTTTTACAGCCTTGGCCATGATTGAGTTTTCAAAAAAAGCCTTAACAATATCAGGAAATAAGGTCAGCACAGTAAATTTCATGGAATTACTCCAGAATCCAGAGGTGCATCAATTGAATTGTACCGTTTTTAACATCAACTTTTCCAATAAACTGTTCATTAAAAGGCACAAGAACCGTTCTAGTCGTTCTTTTTTCACCATTTTCAACAAATTTAGCATTATCAGAAAACTTCACATCATCACTAATACAACTGCAACTCTCGGAGAGCGAAACTTCAAGCAAGTAACCAACTCCGCCTTCCAATACGTCTGTAATTGTCCCCACCGTATAAACAGCAGGTGCATCCAACGTTGCCGGATCGCCATTCTCCTGAAAAACAAGAGAACAATTTTTCAAATCTTCAATGTACCACTCGTCTTTTTTCAAAGGCTTGCAATACTTTCTCGGAACTAAAATTTCCCAACGGTTATACTTTTGTATCTCCGCATCAGAATTAATTCCTTTAAACTTCACATAAGCTACAGCATGCCCGATACTAACCGACTCAACACAAGTCTCTCTACACACTTCGCCATGTTTCAGCGTCACTTCCTTCAGATTAAGAAAATGTTCATAATCACCAGAAGCACTCTCAACTTTACATTCACCCGAATATCCATGAGAACCTCGAATGAAACCAACAACCAACTGTGCTTTTTCCATCAGCAGTATTCCAAATTAATTATCAAGAATATCAAGACTGTAACGTTTACCGTCTTTCACAGCCGAAGCACTTAAAACAGTACGCATAGCTTTGGCAATTCTACCATATTTTCCGATAACCTTACCAATATCACCATCCGCAACCTTAAGTTGAAGCACTTTCCCTTTCTCGCCTTCAGTTTCAGTAACAGTCACAGCTGACGGATCATCGACCAATGATTTTGCGATGTATTCAATCAGGTCTTTTTCCATTTTCTGCTCCCATCACCTATTTTGCCTGTTTTGCAGACTGAACATTAATCAATTTCTTAACAATGTCAGTAGGCTGTGCACCAACACCAATCCAGTACTTAGCTCTATCCAAATCAATTGAAACCTGAGCATCTTCTTTTGCGATTGGCTGATAAGTTCCAATTTCTTCGATACAAGCACCGTCGCGAGGCTTACGTGAGTCCTGAATAACAACACGATAGCATGGACGTTTTTTTGTACCAAATTTCTTAAGTCTGATTTTGACCATTTTATCCTCCATGGCACCTTTTTGGCACCAAATTTTGCAAATTTAAATACAAAAAACCCAATTTTGAGTATTAGAACACTATTTTATAGTAAAAAAAGTTTTTATTCAATAGACAGAATACGCATTTTTATTTTTTTTATAATTATGGCGCAAATTTTCATTCCAAAGCGGCTTTCGCACTTCGCTAACGCTCATCCTCCGCACTCGGCTTCGCCTCGCTTACGGTGGACCGCTTCGCGGGTGCTACACCCTTGGCGCAATTTAAATCACAATTTTCAGTAAAATTTTCACTTATAAAAAATCATCTGCCTGCAAATCTAGAAAGAAACGCTTTCATTCTCTCTGTCTGAGGATTATTTATCACCTGATTTGGTTCACCTTGCTCTACAATAACCCCGCCATCCATAAAAATTATTTCAGTCGAAATATCACGAGCAAAAGCCATTTCATGAGTTACAACAACCATAGTCATTTTTTCGCTGGCAAGTTCTTTTATAACAGCAAGAATTTCACCAGTAAGTTCAGGATCCAAAGCTGAAGTTGGTTCATCAAAAAGCAAAACTTCCGGTTTTAAAGCCAGTGCCCTTGCAATAGAAACACGCTGCTGCTGACCACCACTCAATTCACACGGATAATTTTGTGCCTTTTCAGCAAGCCCCATTCGTTTCAAAAGTTCCATTGCAGTTTGTTCAGCTTCATCTTTTGGTCTTTTTAGAACCTGAATTTGAGGTTCTGTTACATTTTTTAAAACTGAATAATGCGGAAAAAGATTAAAATTCTGAAAAACAAGTCCACTTTTTAAAATGATTTCATGTTTCAACTTTTTATCAACATAAACACCGTTTTCAACCAGTTTTTTTCCACAAATTGTAATTGTACCATCTGTTACATCTTCCAGTTGAGAAATACATCTTAACAATGTCGATTTACCAGAACCACTTGGTCCAATTATCGAAAGAACCTCACCTTTTTTAACAGAAAAGGAAATTCCTTTTAAAATCTCCAAATTATCATTAAAAGTTTTCTTCAGATTTTCAACTTTTATAATCTCTTCACTCATCTTTCAAAAACTCCTAATTATAATAACTAAGCTTCTTTTCCAATTTCTGAAAACAAACTGAAACAATCCAGTTCATAATAAAATAGAAAACTCCAGCAATAAAAAGCGGAACAAAAGAGAATAAAGCACCTTGTCTTTCTTTTGCAACCATCAAAAGTTCAGAAACACCAATCACAGAAACAAGGGCAGTATCTTTTACAAGCGTAATAACTTCATTTCCCATTGCTGGAACAATTCTTTTAATCACCTGTGGTAAAATAATTCTAAAGAAAGTCTGTACAGAATTATAACCTAAAACTTTAGAAGCTTCATATTGACCTTTTGGAATTGATTCAATACCGCCTCTGTAAATTTCTGCAAAATAAGCAGAATAATTTATTGCCAGCGCAACAATAGCAGCAACAAATCTATTCCACTTAAATGATACATCAAAACCTTTAAGTACAAGCCATCTTATAAAAAGTCCAGGACCAAAATAAACTACCAGAAGCTGAAGCATCAAAGGAGTTCCTCTTATAATCAAAAGAAAAACATTTGTACAACCAGAAAGTAATTTATTTTTAGACATTCTTCCCATTGCAACTGGTAGTGCCAAAGGAATTGCAAAAATCAGAGTAAGAATAAAAACCTGTATCGATGTGACCGAACCTGATAACATCGCCTTAAGCATTTTGATGTATTTATCGTCCATAGCGTTTTCTTTTATTTAATTACAGAAATATCTTTACCAAACCATTTCTTACCGATAGCTTCAACAGTTCCATCTTTCTGCATTTCAAGAAGAATATTCCAAACTTCATCACGTAATTCAGGCTCAGTTTTTCTAAATCCAATTCCATAACCTTCATTTGCAAGTGGTTCTTCAATTACAACAAAAGGCTTTTTTGTCTGTGCAATAGAATAATTAGCAACAACACTGTCCATTACAACACCATCAACACCACCAATATCAAGGTCATTCAAAGCTGTAATATTATCTTTGAACATTATTGTATTACCAACAGAACTTGCAAAAGTTGGATTATCTTCTACAGCTTTTTGTGCACTTGAACCGCTTTGAATTCCAACAGTTTTTCCTTTCATGTCAGCAAGAGTTTTAATTCCACTGTCAGCCCTCACAACAAGAACCTGTTCATTGTTTAAATAAGCTTTTGTAAAAGAAAGTGCATTTTTTCTTTCTTCTGTAATAGTAAATCCATTCCAAATACAGTCAATTTTTCCAGTTTCCAATTCCATTTCTTTTGCATCCCAGTCAATTGGCTGTGCTTTAAAATTTACACCTAGTCTTTTTGCAACTTCTTTTGCAAGATCAATATCGTAACCTATAATTTCATTGTTTTTATCACGATAGCCAAGCGGAGGAAAAGAATCATCCAAACCAAGAACAAAAGTTCCTCTTTCTTTTAATGCTTCAACTGCATTTTTTGTTTCAACATTTTTGTTTTTTTTGCAACTTACAACAGAAAACAAACAAGTAAGTAACAAACCAATTCCAAAAATCTTTTTCATACAAACCTCACTATTTATTTATATAAATTCTCAAAAACTAAATCCCATTCTTCTTTATCAGAATCAATAGTCTGGTTTTTGATATTATCCTGAACAAATTTTTCCAATACATCTATTTGTTTTTGCACCTGTTCACTTGCAGGACCACCAGTAATATTCCTGATTTCAACACATTTTTTTGAAGTAATCAAATCAAAAATATCATCTTCAAAAAGCGGTGAAGCTTTCCTATATTCAGAAAAATCAAGTTCTTCTAACTTGCAGTTTTTTTCAATTGCACTTCTCACAAGTTTTGCAGAAACGCCATGTGCTGTTCTAAAAGGCATTCCTTTTCTTACAAGATAGTCTGCAACATCTGTAGCATTTAAAAAACCACCCTGACAACCCTCAGCCATGTTTTTTTCATTCCATTTTGCAGTTCTTACCATTTCAGAAAATATTCTCAGACTTGAAACTACAGTATCGTATGCTTCGAAAAAACTTGATTTATCTTCCTGCATATCACGGTCATAAGACAAAGGCAAACCTTTCATCATCGTAAAGAGTGCTATCATATCTCCATAAACTCTACCTGTTTTTCCGCGAATTAACTCAGCAAAATCAGGATTCTTTTTTTGTGGCATGATAGAACTTCCAGTTGACCACTTTTCACTCAAATCAATAAAGCCAAATTCTGTTGTTGCCCAATAGACTATTTCTTCACACATTCTAGAAAGGTGCATCTGAATGATTGATAAATCTGAAATAACTTCCAAATAATAATCTCTATCTGAAACAGTATCAAGCGAATTTAAAGTAACATTTGAAAATCCATTTATTTCAGCTTCATATTCTCTATCCAAAGGTAAACCGCTCCCAGCTAAAGCACATGCACCAATCGGAGAAAAATCAATTCTACTTTCAGAGTCACAAATACGTTTATAATCTCTGTAAAACATCCATGCCCATGCACACAAATGATGCGCTAACGTTACAGGCTGAGCATGCTGCATATGTGTAAAACCTGGAATTAAAGTATTCTTTTGATTTTTAGCAATTTCAATGAGAACAGAAACTGCATTATTTAATTCTTTTTTTAATACAGAAACCTGATGCCGCAAATAAAGTTTTTCATCTAAAGCAATCTGATCATTTCTACTACGACCTGTATGTACCTTTTTACCAGGTTCACCTACTCTGTCTGTCAAAGTAGCTTCTATAAATGAATGAATATCTTCAGCAGATAAATCAATTTTAAATTCTTTACCATCTGAAGTTTTGCCATTCAATAAATCTTGTTTTATAGATTCCAAACCTTCTATGATTTTACATTCTTCTTCTTTTGAAATTAAATTCTGTTTACACAGCATTTTTACATGATTAATACTTCCTTCTATATCAACCATTGCCATTCGTAAATCATCTTTAATAGAAGTTTCAAAACTCACAGCTGCTGCATCAGGTCCTTCCAAAAAACGACCATGCCATAAAGCTGCATGATTATCAGTAGTAATTGTTCCGTGTTCCATAATTAGTAATTATATAGAAAATAAATATACTGTTCAATTATATAATCTACAAATTGGTTAAAATAAAAAATCCCTACTTCCATTACAGAAATAGGGATTTATAATTCACTTTATGTTAGAACTTATTTTTTGTTCATTTCATCAAGTGTAGCCTGTAATTCAGGTTTACGAGCTTCGATTACTTCAGCAGGATCATTACCAGCACAAATGTCCCATGAAACTGGCTGATAGTTCAATCCAGGAATCAACCATGCTTTCCAAGGAACTGAATTATCCATCATATACTGCATTGTTTCATCAACAGCACGTGTATCACGGAATCCAGCATAGTATCCTTCTTTCCAAGCTTCTTCATCTTCATATCCTGGAGTTGTTGTTGTCCAGAAGTCGATGATTTTCATAATCTTGTTTACTTTGTCCTGTGCATAACAGTTAGGAATTACAAACATGTTATCACTGTTCAAAGTAAAGAGTTTTCCATCACCATTTGGTCCAAGTGGGAAACAAGCCATACCCCAGTCATCTTTCATTGTAGCAAGAAGACCGTTTGGCTGTGCATCATATTCATGGTTTACATAGAATGCTACTTCACCATTTGTAAATGCTGTTTTGAAGTAGTCCCAAGCAGCACCTTCAGCCTGTGGCATCTGATAGTTTACAAACATTTTTTTAGTCCAGTTCAAAGCTTCCATAGAATTGTCTGATTCAAGGTTCAAATAGTATTTTCCATTTGAATCCTGATCAACAATTGAACCACCATTTGCTTGTAAAGCAGCCCAAGTAAATTCTGTATTGAATGAAGCCATAGCATACTGATCAATAACACCATCGTTATCTGTATCTTTTGTCAAATTAGCACACATTTCTTCAAATTTTGCCCAAGTCCATTCACCTTTTTTCTGAAGGTCATAGATTACATCTGGATCATATCCATTTTCCTGCAAAACTCTTTTGTTCCAGAATATACAATGACGTGGTTCTGGTTTTCCATAAGCGAATGTATAGAAAGAATCTCCACTCTTAAGAACATCAAGAACAGCTCTATTCCATTTTTTATTTGACCAATCAACATTTGGAACTTTTGACAAATCAGCCCAGAAATTAGCTTTAAGACCAGACATTGCAGAACGTCCATCAACAATGAATACACGTGCATCATCACCACCAGTGATACAGTAGTTAGCTACTTCAGTTGGATGTTCACCCCAACCTGCCAAGTTTGTCTGTACAACTTTGAAGTTATAAGTATCCATCATCCACTGACGGAATGCTTTTTCATCTTCCTGCTGTTTTGAAACAGCTGGAGCATCTGGATTTGACCACCAGTCATAAACTGTTACTTCCAATCCACCAAAATCGTAGATTTTTCCTGTAGCAGGATCTTTTTGAGCTTTTACACCCTGATATTCAGTTTTTGTAACTTTAGTAGATTTTTTTTTAGCTTTTGGTTTTGCAGAAACAAGTGCAGTAGCAGTTAATGCAACCAAAACACCAGCAATAATTTTTTTCATAAAATTAACTCCTTAATTTTTTTTGCTCTTAGCAATTTTTTTATAAAATTATTATATCACAAGATATTAATAATGCAACTTTTTTTTTACATTTTTACACCTGTACTTGCAAGACTTTCAACAAACAGTCTCTGGCAGAAAACGTAAAGAATAATCAAAGGAAGAACTACAAGTAAAACACCAGTAGACAAAATTGCATTTGAATAGCCTTGAGGTGCAATTGCAGTACCACCATTCAATTTTGCAAGATACATACCAAATCGTTCTACCAAACTTGATATATTAATAGAAAGAACCTGAAGTCTTCCTAAGAACATATTTGAATAGAAACTATCAGTCCACTGCCATACAAAAGAAAACAGGAAACAAGATGTAATAATTGGTTTTGCACCTGGAACCATAATTCTAAAGAATGTTTTAAATGGACCACAACCATCAACATAAGCTGCTTCTTCAAGTTCAAATGGGAAACCTAAGAAAAACTGCCTTATCATAAATATGTAAAGTCCGTTTTTAAGTCCCATACAACCCAGACAAAGCATAACATAAGGAATAATTGAGCCTCGCAGGTTAATTGTTTTACCAAAGAAATTGAAATATCGGAAATGAAGGAACAAAGATGTAGAAATTGTCTGTGGTGGAATTACAATAACAAGCAAAACACAGAAAAACCAGAATCTTTTTAATGGAAACTGAAATCTTGAAAATCCGTATCCCACAAGACAACAAACAAATACCTCAATAACTGAAACAAGGATAGATATCCAAATTGTGTTAAACAAAGTTGATTTATAGTTCAAAAGATTTATTGCAATCTTCCAGTTACTTAAAGAAAAATGTTTTGGAATTAATGTAATTGTCGTATCATACAAATCCTGTTCAGACATAAAACTAACTGCAAGTTTGTTTAATAATGGCTGAATAATCATAAAACACATTCCAAAAAGCAAAATTGCTCTGAAAATTGACAATACATATTTTTTTATTGTTTCATTTAAAAGAATCCCATTTGAAGCTTCGTTTCTTTCCCAGAAACTTCTTGTATCCACTGAAGGACTAGTGCTTTTAGTTTTTTTAGTCATAATTGTATACCACCTTCGAAATAATTAATGAACTTAAGCCTATCAAAAGCATACAAACTAAGAAGTAAATCCAAGCCATTGCAGAACTAAATCCATAATTCAACTGGATAGACATTTGTTCCTGGATTTTTTTCATTATTTCATTATCTGTCTTCATAAAGAAGTCAATAATTGTATAAACCCAACAAACGAGCATCAAAGGACTAACCATTGGAACTGTAATTTTCCATAAACTTTCCCATGAAGTACAACCTTCCATTTGGGCAGCTTCATACATACTTGGTGAAATATTTTGCAATCCAGAAAGGAAGATGATAATCTGAATACCTGAAGCCATTGCAACATCATAAATTGAGTCAATGATTTCAAAAAGAACCTTAAACATCTTTTCACTTGTTGCATTTACACCACCAGTATTTGAAACAAGAATAGTTTCCAGAACTTGTGTAATGGAATTCGAGTTTCCTGCTTCTTCAATAGTTTCTTTTAACTGTGACATTAAGGCATTACTATATTCAAGTCCCACAAGTACACCAGATGATAAAATTACAGCCAGGAAGAAGATTGAACGTGCAAGTGTTCTTCCCTTAAACTTTTGATTCAAAAGCAAAGCTACAAAGAAACTGAATACTATCGTTGCCAAAGAACGATACAACATTGTTTCAACGGCTTCTGTAAGCATTCTGTTAAACTCAGGGTCAACTAAAAATGCCCGCTTAAAATTCCCTAATTGATTTGGAACTAACTTGAATCCTTCATTTGAAATGATTACTTCACACAAACTCATTCTAAAAGACTGAGCAAGAGGTTTAATCATAAAAAAGATGAATCCAAGAATAAATGGTAGAATAAAAATATATCCATAAACGGCGCGTCTACTTGTCAAGCCGATTTTTGATTTTTTCTTCAAAAGGGATTTTCCTTTTAATTTAGTTGTTTCAGCCATTTTATGCAAACCTCCTATTTAACAACCTTATATTGTCTTGCAGGAACAGAAACGTTTTCATCTTCATAATCAAGATAACCAAAGTTTACATATACTTTGTATCCATTTTCATAAGATGTAACAGTTACAGAATCAGTCAAATATTCGTGATTTGATATCAAACTATTTTTAACTTTTCCCATATTGTTATCATATTCCTTATAAACTTTTGAAAGATTGTCTTTCCAATTGTCAAAACAAGCAGAATAATATTCTGTAAAATCAGTTTCCTGAATTGCTTTTTCAGTTTCTCCCATAAACACAAAGAACAATCCGGCACCACATTCAGCAGACTCCAGGATTATCTGTTCTTGTTCATAACTAAGATTTAATGGAACTCCTGCATAATTTTTGTAACCATGTAGTACAATCTGATAGAATGGAACAGATTCATCAAGAATAGCATATTTATTTCCATGGAATGACATATTTGTGATAAAATCTGCACTCTTCACTGCATAATCGTTTCCTGAATTAATCATCAGAGAAAGTCCAGCATCCTTCACATTTTGCATTTTTTCAACTTGATTAATTCTTGCCTGAGCTCTTGTTAATTCACGATCCTGGTTATAATCACCTGAAAGAATATATCCATTATCTTTATATGAAATATTTACACCATATTTTTTTGCATTTTTCAAAAGAACGTCTGAAGCTTTTGATATCACACTAGAGCGTAAAAGATAATATGGACTTGAACTCTTTAGTTTTCCGTACCACACTGGAGAATATTCATATAATTCACAAAGGTCATCACTTACAAAACGTGCTGCATCACGATATTTATTAAAACCGTCTGTTATACCTGAGCGATGAGCTGTCTGAACTGAAGCATCGATATAGAAAGTTGCAGAAGTTTCTTTAATATCCTTTACCATTTTTGTAAATTCAGATTTTCCTCCAAGTTCTTTTACAAACTTGAATTTTTTAAGAATTTTTTGTCTGATACCACCGTTAATTCCACCAGAAAGTTTAACATTCGCATTCTTAATGCCCATTTCATCAATCTGTTTAACAATATCAGCTGTCTGACTATATGATGTAAGTTTGTATGGTCTGTTTTTTGGAAGACCTAAAACCTGCTGCATTTTATCTACAGCACCTACAATTTCAACAGCAACTGGTGTTTCAGTAACATTTACTGTTTTTTCTTTTCCAAAAAGATAACTTCTGTAAGCTTTTGCCATATCAACATAACTTCCACCATCTACAAAAGTATAAATCTGTTTGATTTCTTCACCTTTTGGAAGATTATTTTCATAAGAGAATTGTGAGTTAATATTTCTTGCAGATACATCAAACTGTTCTCTGTGCAGCATTTTATAATCTGCACGAACGTAATTGTAGCTTCCAAGTTTTCCTGAAATTTCAGCTGTAAAACCAGCATATTCAGCACCAGAAACAGGTATTGAAATGAAACTGCTGTCTCCATAAGACATACCGAACACAGGGAATGAAATTCTTGTTTCAGTTATTTTTGCCTTTCTATCAGTTCCATAATCCCAACCATACACATCAGCATAATATGTATTCTGCTTTGTTTTTCCGTTATTGAACTGCATTAAACTTCCGCTTCCTTCAGGAACAAATATAAATCCTTCGTCATCTTTACCAGCAGCACCAAAATATGGTAAAACAGAAAGCTGTGTGATTGGATACTTTGATTTATATCCTATTTCATCGAATGGGACTGAAACGCAAAGATTATTTCCGTCAATAGAATATTTTACCGTAACATTGAAACCTGGTTCATCTTTTACGTTTGTTTCTTTATACAATTCTTTATTCTTTAAATAATCTTCATATGTATAACCTATTCCTGTAAACATTTCTTCCAGTTGTTCTTTTTGGAACGGTTTTACATTATCAAAAAGAAGATAAAGAGTTTTTGATTCCAATTCAGGATATTTTTCAAGATATTCTTGTTTTTCTGATTCATTTCTCATACTTTCATATTCATACTTCTTATATAAACGAAGCATTGTTCTGTTCTGAGAAGTTGTAAATTTTGACTGATATTCTTCAAGTTCATCCTGATACATCATCAATGGGAAAGTGTATTCGCGTTCCATTTGACCAATTGTATAATTTACAATTACTTCATTTCCTTTCTTTTCTACAGAATAGAAATTTCTTTTAACTGAATTCGAGTAAAAATCATAAAAGTCATCAGAACCATTAATTGTAGAATACTTCAATATAAAAGGAGCTTTCATATTGTTTTTTTCTTTTGCCAAAGCAATCGGATCACTGTCAGCATCAACAGGATTTGAATTCCAAAGATGACCAGTATTTTTTTGTAACACTGTAAATTGTGTTGTTCTTGGATTTAGTTCAAAGCGAATTTTATTATTTTCCAATACAAAAGATTCTGGCATTTTATCTTCTTCATAAGAATAAAATTCCAAACCAGTTTCTGTTTGCTTTTCTACATTGATTAATCTGATTACAATGTAAGTCAAAAAAGCTGCAATCGCTAAGAATATTCCAAGTTCAATATAAAACTTTGTACTAGGCTTATGGAATTCAATTTTCTTTGTTTTCATAGCCTTTGGACGACCGATATAGCCTTCTGGATATTTAGTTTTTTTCTTTTTTTCGTTTGCCATATATATTTCCTTTAATCATTCAGTCAGATTTATCAGTTCAATCTGAACACAACTTCTCTTCCAAGAGAAATAAAATATGCTACACCCTGAGAAATCATACTAAAGAAAAGAAGCATGATAAAAATAAATACAAGCATTCCAAAAATAGTAATGATTGTAAATAACAGAGTTTTTCCAAAACTATACTGATGAATCATCATCATCGCCATAAAGATAAGAATAGCACACCACATTAACGAAATGCTATCAAATACTGTATAAAAAGAACCTTCTTCTACAGTTACGAAATTACTCATTATAATTAAAGGAATCTGAATCAATACATATGGAGTTAAAGCATAAGCAGTTCCCATGTAAATATCTCCAAGATGACCTTTTCCATCGAACAGCGTGGTACAAGCCCAGTTACATATACAGAAAATAGCAAGCGGAAGTAAAATTGAAGCAATTTCAATTAATACATTTACATCTTTTTCCCAGTTTATATCAAGAAACAAAAAACTTGTAAAACGCAATTTCCAGACATGAACCAAAAGAGTCATTATTACCAGGAAATTTGCAGCAGCGTATGAACCTCGTTTTGCATGAATCAAATCCCAATAACCGTCAGCCGGATGTGTAATAACATGCAAGGAGTACCTTAAAGTAGAAAAGAAATGGTTATAAGTTTCTTTCCGTCCTAATTTTTTAAACTTATTTGTAATATAACTCATAATGATTTAAGCTCCCGTCTAAATGCTAAAATGCGTTTAATAATAAATGGAACAAGGATAATTACAAGAATTATTGCAATACAAATAGCACCATTTGCCTCAATCCATTCCTTTCTATAATACATAAAAGCTTTTGAATAGAATTTTTTTGCCCTTTTGAGTTTGAAACAATCCATTGCTTCTTTATAATTATTCTGTCGCAAATATGATTTTCCAATTCCAATGTAAGCCTGGTCATAATTTCCATTATACTCCAAAACTTTTGCCCAAGTATCAGCAGAATCATCATACAAACCTTCAGAATATTGTTCTGTAGCCTGATAAATCATATTTCCATATTCTGTTGGAGTGAACACAGTGATAGAAGCATTCTGAGAATCAAGAACAAAAAGGTCTTTCCCAATATGTTCGATTGAAGCAGGCTGACGGAAGTAACCGTCAATATTTCCTCTGTTACCGAAAGCAAAAAGCAAGAACCCTTGATTATTATAAGCAAAAATACGTCCACGAGATTCGTCTAAAGCAAGATAAACTTCATTATCTAAAACAGTAATATCAGAAAACTTTGAAGGATCTTTAATTCCTGCCGCATTTGACCACTGAACATCACCAATTGGAAGATAATATGAGTTTTTCACGAGAATATCAGAACCAAGTGCATTAAGTCTACGAATTGGCTTTGCTTTATCAGATTTCAAATCCCATTCACTAAATGTCTTTGTAACTGCAAATATAAATCCTTCAGAATCAATATAAGCATTGCAGTATTCAGTTGGAACGAAGGCTTCCATTTGTTCACGTTGTGCACGAGTTGCAAATTTCTTCCATAATAAATCTGTCCAATTGTACATTACTTCGGTAGCTCCATAAAATCCGGTAAAGGTTCCGTCATATTCATATTTTATAAAACCTTTATTTACGTTTTTTGCAAGAACATAAGTACGACCTTTTGAATCGGCAACTACGCGCTGAGGAAGAAATTCTTTTCCTTTTACATAAGTTGGATCATCAGGTTCATAAAGTGCAAATACATAGTTCAAATCCTTATCAAGTTTTACAACTCTACCGTTTTTCTGATCTGCAATATATAAAGAATCTTCATTATCTATAAACAAATCTGTTGGATAGGAAAAAGTATTGATAACCCCTTCTGGTGCGTTAAAACTATCAATCACTCTGATTAATTCAACCTGTTTCTTTTGAGTATATTCCAATTCAATGATTCGATTATTATCTGTATCAAGAACATAAACTAAATTTCCTTTACAGAATAACCCCTGTGGATTTCTAAGACCAATATCAAGATCCAAATCATCTGCATAAAGAACATGAGAAACACGGTAAACATCAGGTGATTTTTCTACTTCACCCCAATAATCATAAATATAAGTATCTGATTTTGCAAAAGCCATTGCACTAAGCATAAAAAGGCTTGCAATTGCTAAAATTATTTTTCTTCTATTCATATACTAATCCTTAAGACCTGATGTAGCCATTGTTTCAAGAATCTGACTCTGAGAGAAGAGGAAGAATACAATTGGAACAGTCATAGTAAATACGATAACTGCTGTCGATTGTCCTGTACGGGCAATACCACCAGCTTGAATCTGACTCAACGCATAAGCCATCATTTTTTTACTTTCTGTATAAATGTATGTTGTCTGAGGGTTATTCCACAAACCATTTATAGAGAAAATCGAGATTGTAAGCCATGCAGGTTTTACATTTGGCATTACAAGCTTCCAGAAAATTGTCATTTCACTGGCACCGTCAATCTTTGCTGCTTCAATCAATGACATTGGGAAACCTTCCATAAACTGTTTCATAAGGAACAATCCCAACGAACCACCAATTGCAGGAAGAATCAATGACCAGTATGTGTCTACCATATGAAGTTTACACATAATCATGTAGTTAGGAATACCTGTTACATAACCGTTAAACATCAAGGCAACTACTGCAATCCTAAAGAATAAGCTTCCACCTGGAAAATTGTATTTTGCAAGAACATAAGCGGCCATAGAAGCAAGTACAACATGTCCCAAAGTACCAACCAAAGTGATATACAAAGTATTGAATAAATATCTACTGAACGGAACCCAAGACTGACTTAATGTTATGAATAAATCAGTATAGTTTCTGAAAGTAGGATTGCGAGGGAAAAATGTTGGAGGATTTTTCAGCAATTCATCTAGAGGTTTCAAAGAAACTGAAATGTTGAATACTAATGGAAAAACCATTATAACAGAGAAAATTGCCAGAAAAATGTAAATTCCAATATCACCACCGATAGAACGATTTGGTTTTCGTCTGTGTTTATAGTGATGAATTTTTATTTCATTCGATTTATATTTATTTTTCATTTTTCAGAACCCCCTTATTAGTGTCCAACTCTGCTCAAGAGAGACTGAATTATTTTGTTACAGATAATCATAGCCAGGAACAAAACTGTAGCAATTGCAGACGCATAACCCATTTCAAAACGAGTATAACCATAGTCAAACAAATGTGTTACAACTGTTCGTGCACAATAATCTGTAGATGGATATCCGGCAAGATTCATTGGTACATCACAAACATTGAATGCCTGTGTAATCGACATAACAGCTCCGAAAAGAAGCATTGGTTTCATATTTGGCAATGTAATATACCATAATTCCTGCCATCTGTTTTGAATACCATCAATATATCCGGCTTCGTACTGTGATTTATCAATACCTTTCAAACCAGCAACAAATGAAAGGAATCCTGTTCCTAAAGACATCCACAAAATGATTGGTATAATAATCTTCATTGTATATTCTGGGTTTGTAAGGAATGATATAGGCTGATTTATAAATCCTAACTTAATCATTATATTATTTACCCAACCATATCTATCATCACTGAATACAGTTTTAAAAATCATGTAAGCTTGTCCAGCTATTGATGGTGTATAAAAGAAGAAAACAACGAACATTCTAACTTTATTTGGAAGCTCATTAATCAACCATGCAAAGATAAAAGCCATAATATAGCCAACTGGTCCTGTAATAATAGCCACAAGGAAAGTATTTTTTACAGCAGTCTGGAATACTTCATCCTGCAAAAACAGGTTGATATAGTTTCTTGCACCAATAAAATCTGGTTTTTCCAAAATATTAAAGTTTGTAAAACTGTAATAAATTGAAGTCAACATTGGCAAAATACTAAATGTGATGAATAAAATTGCATAAGGCAACAAGAATAAATAGCAAAACTTTAAGTTTTTTGCCCGTCTGGTTGTGTCAGCAATTTGAATCTTCTTTTTGTTAAAATATTTAGTCCACATTTCACTCATAATCTACTCCTCAACTGGAAGATTGAATTCCTGACGCTTTCGAGTCAACTCTTCATTTACTTTACGAGCATAATCGATAAGAGTTTCGCGAGGATCATCTTTTTCGTTATATACTTTTCGAATACCATTTGATACATGGCGTGGCGTGTAATAACTTCCAGGAACTTCAGGAACACCAATTGTTTCATCAAGAGAATTCAAAAGAACTTCAATTTGCTGAGAATTCCATGGAAGTTGTTTCAAAGCTTCTACGTTTGCAGTTGCATAACGGGCAGAAGGTCCCATTACAGCTTCAAGTTCACGACCAAAACGTACCTGAATATCTGCAGAAACCCACCATTTCATAAATTCCCAGCAATCTGCCATTCTTTCTTCATTTTTCAAAACTTGTTTCCAGGTTTTTTCATCAATATTTGGAGCAATTTCATCTTTTACTTTTTCTGCAAATACTGAATTGTAAGAAATATTAGTACTTCGCTTTGAAGGATCAATATCAGACAAATCAAGACCTTTCTTAATCATAATGGTACATGCTGTTGAAGCAACATTTGAACGGTCAATTGTTCCATCTTCTTTTTCAGTTCCTAAAAGATAGGTAAAATCCCAAAGTCCACGTATTTCTGGAGCAGAAACTGTAAGGGTGTTATATGCTGTATAGTTCTGGATTCCCAAAGGCATTTCACCAGTACGGAAACGGCTCAAGAAGTCGTAAATCTGAGGAAGTCCATAACTATTGAAGAAACTTGTATACTGTTTGAAAGCTCCAATTCCTTCTTCTGAATCTATAACTGTTTTTGTACCTGTTTTATTATAAACACTTCCACCACGCTGATAAATCATAGAATAGAATGTTAAAATATCACCTTCTGCTGTTGCAAGTGTTGGATATGGAATACCAACATCAAGGTTATTTCCTTGTAATGTAGGAAGAATTTCAATCAAATCATCCCATGTTTGTGGAACTTCAACGCCAAGCTGAGCAAGGATATCTTTTCTATAGAACAAAAGGTTAAAACTTTCAGTTTCTGGAAGAGCATAAAGTCCACCATTATATTTATATCCTTCATAAGCACTAGGTTTAAAGTAATTAAGAATTTCATCACAATCATCAAACCTTCTCAAATCTACTACTGCGTTACGCAAAGCGTAATCTACAGGAAGACGCTGATAAGCTGAAATTACAACATCAGGTCCATTTCCAGCAACTACAGCTGTAAGAAGTGAGTTTATGTTGATATTCTTTACGTTTACTTTAATTCCTGTACTTGGAGAGAAACTATCATCTATCATATTCTTAAGAATCTGACTCTGGTCACGACCTGTTACAATCCAAACTTCGATTAAGTGTTCAGCATCTTTTTCGTAAACGTTACCAAGACTTGAAGAATCAACAAAGAATGATGAGAAGAAAGCGGCAATTTCATGTGCTGCATTTTTGAAGAAGTTTGCTTTTACAGGTTTAATTCTGTCATTTGCACTTTGAATAAGAATATAGTCAACATCAAGTTTTGATTCAGTCATTGTAAGTAATGAAGAACCTAATGATGTGATATTATCTTTAAAATTGGAAAAAGCTTTTGTAATTTTATCAGGACGCTTGTAGAACTGTTCAAGCTGAATTGCTAGAGTTTCAGCTGGAGCAATTTTATCAGATTTTTCACCTGTTATAGAAATAAAACGGTCAACCTCTTTGTAAAGACGACGACTTTCAAGCATCATAGCTTCAACTTCATCAGGATATACCTTATCAATCTGATAATCACGATATTGATCTGGATAAGAACCTGTCAACACGAGAATTGTACGGTAAATGTTATTCAAGCGGTAAATGCTATCTTGCAAATCATTGATAACAGAACCTATTTCACCTAAAGTAACTTCAAGTCTGATTCTATGTTTTCCTTTTAAAAGATTAAATTTGTAAGGATTTGCATTTTCATCCTTTAATGTTACAAGATTCCAGTCAGAACTGTATGGAAAACCAACTGATTGTAAAGGTTGAATTGGAATTTCTCCATCAATATAAACTGAACGACAAGCAACATAACCACGCTGATATAATTGGCGTCCTTTAATTGAAATTGTATACCACCCATCTTCAGGAACTTCAAATTCCCATTCAATCCATTGTCCTGGAGATTTCCAGGAATCTCCACCAGAATAATTTAATACAGTTCTAGAAACACTATTAGGTTCTGTAGTTGCTGAGGAACGATCATAACGTGCAAACAACGATGGATCAGATCTTACAACTGAATCTTCACCCTGAACTTTTATCTGCACACCTGTGCCTGCATAATCTTCAGGTTTTGTTTTTTGTTTTGCAAGATACTGTTCATACGAATCAATTTTATCTACAGGAACTAATCTTAATGCACTAATAGCCATCGGTTCATTTGTAGATTCAAATGTTATTTTATTTTCGCCTTTTTTGAAAAAGAATACATACGGGTCAACTTCGTATCCTAAATCACTTTTGAGTAAAACTTTTTGAAATTCAAAAGACTCAATTTGTGTCGGACGAATACAGTTTCCCTGATTATCATATTTTACTTCTTCGCCATCTTTCCATAAACGCTGAAAAGTCAGAATATCCGCACCGCTGAAAGGCACTTCATCATTTATGTAAAGAATGCGTTCCATTTCAATATTTCTTGATGGAACTGCAATATATTCTATTTCAATATTATACAATCCCTGTTCTGGAACATCGACAAACCAAGTTACAGATGAACGGTCATCAGTAACAACAACATTTCTTCCATAATAATCATTTTCAATATGAGTACCACTCGACAATTCTTCATCAAAATTGAAAAGTTCTATTTCTAATGAAGCTGAAGCGTTTTTTACACTTTTGTGTTCTAACTGGTATTCAGCATAAGTTTTAGAAGTAGATTTTACTCCAACTGATGTTGTCAAGTCATAACCTTCATATTTCTTACTGAAATCATTATCAGGAATAAGACTTGTGATTACAACAAGCGCAGCAACTACCAGAATGGCAATTATTACGTTGCGTAAAGTTTTGTTAATTTTTAATCCTACCATAATAGTGTTTATTATATCATAACTTCTATGATTATACATAGGACTTTTTTCCGATTTTTTTTACATTTTTATAGACTTTTATTCTATTTTTATGAACCATTCTGTTAACTAAAAAAAAGTGTTTGTACAGAATGTTTTTTTTCCTGCACAAACACTTTTAATTACTCAAGAACGTAAAAATAAGTATTGTTATACAATTCTTTATTTTTTGAAATAGCTGTCAAATTCTTCATCTGTATGAATTTTATTTGATTCTGATTCAGATGATTTTTTATTCTCAGAAAATTCTTTACTCTGATTATCATTTTCATTGCAATTTGCACTTTTCATACTGTCTATATCATCATCAAAATATTCCTGAGAAGGAATTACGATTGCAGCAATAAGATAAAGAAGAATTCCAGCTCCCTTTAACAGCGCAAATACTACAAAGATAAGTCTTACAATTGTAGGATCGATTTTGAAATATTCTGCTAAACCGCCGCAAACGCCTGCAATCATTCTGTTTTTTTGTGATTTAGTTAATTTCTTTTTCATTTTCACACACTCCTATTTTATTTTTATAACTACACTTCCCATTCCACAGTTTACAGAAAAATGATTTTTCTTTTTTTCATTATTGTACACTCTGCAAACTCCACTTCTTTTTTCCGAATTAAACTTAAAATCTCCAAGACCAAGCTTGACATCGTAAGAATAATCAGAAGGATTTCCGTTCATATCAATTTTAACTGCACCCATTCCGCAATCTATTGTAGTAAAACCTTTTAACTCACCAGAAAGTTCTAGATTTCCCATTCCGCAACGAAAATTTGATTTTTCAGAAACAATTCTACCAAAAACAAGATTACCAGCACCAACATCAAAATAAACATTTTGACTTGATATGTTACATCCTTTTGTCCGAAGATTTCCTGCACCAATGATAATTTTTAATGAATTAAGATGTGCATTCTCTGGAATTGTCACAAGAAAACGCGGAACGATTCTGGAACCACGATTATGTCCCCAAAAATTAAAATTTAATCTTTTATTATTATTTACAGTCAAAACTCCATCTTGACTTAAATAACAATTAACACTGTCTGAAGACACTCCTCGAGTTTCTAAGCTATATTTATTACCGCTAATTAATACAACATCTGCAGCACCAAAATTCAGCACCAGTTTTTGCACTTTTTCTGATTCAAACTCAAAATATAAGTTCTCTTCCTGCGAAAAATCATTGCTTTCTTTTTGTTGTGATTCTTCTTCTTTTTCTGCAGTTTTTACTGGAACATTTGCAAATTTTTCTATAATAATTTTTGCGAGTTCTTCAGGGGTGCCTAATTCATTAATAACTTTCTGATCATCATTTGCTTCTTCAAAATAATCTGAATAATATTGAAGAGCTTCTGTCAATTCATCTTGAGTTAATGCATTTAAATGCATTTTTAACTGATTTAAGTATTCTTCTTTAGTCATAAAACCTCCCGTAAAAAGTCAAGAATATTTTTCATTACTCTATTGACTTTTTAAGAATTCCAAGTGAAAAAATCACTTTAAACACGATTTGCAGTATCAAACTGCAATCAATTTCCCATTAATATTCCATTAACATTATTTGAAAAATTACGCCATTCATTTCTGTAATTATCAAGAACAATCATTCCATTTGAAGTTATTTTATAATAACGTCTATTTCTTCCTTGAAATTCCATGTCATAAGTTTCCAAACAACCGTCTTTCTGAAGACGGCGTAAAACAGGATATAATGTACTTTCAGACACATCCATTATTTTACGGACATCCTGCGTAATTTTATAGCCATAAGTTCCACCCTGACTCACGACAGAAAGAACTACGGCATCCAGCAAAGCAGAGCCCGCTGTAAAAACCATGAAAACCTCCTATCATCTAGTTATTTGCTATAATATTATTTATACATATATATTATACTGTATATAATATTATGTCAATATAAATATCAAAAAAATATAAAAAAAGTCCAAAACTTAAAATAATAAGCTTTGGACTTTATGATTTTTATTTAATTATGATTTTTAGAATCCATAAGTTGCAATGAATACACCTGCAGCAATGGCAGTACCGATTACACCAGCAACATTTGGTCCCATTGCATGCATTAAAAGGAAGTTTGTAGGATCTTCAGACATACCAACTTTATTTGCAACACGAGCAGCCATTGGAACAGCAGAAACACCAGCTGAACCAATAAGTGGATTTATTTTATCTTTTAAGAAAAGATTCATAAATTTCGCCATCAATAAACCACCAGCAGTTGCAACACAGAATGCTACTAAACCAAGAAGGATAATTCCAAGTGAATTTGGATTCATGATTTTCTCAGGTGTCATCTGTGAACCAACTCCAAGAGAAAGAAGAATTGAAACGATATTCATCAATTCATTTTCCATAGTTTTTGAAAGACGCTCAACAACTCCACACTGTTTTACAAAGTTACCAAATGCAAGCATACCAATAAGCGGAGCAGCAGGAGGCAAAAGTAACGCTGTAATCACAAGAAGAACAAGAGGGAATAAAATCTTTTCTGTTTTTGATACAGGACGAAGTTGTTTCATTTTTATCAGGCGTTCTTTTTTTGTTGTCAAAGCTTTCATAATTGGTGGCTGAATCATTGGTACAAGTGCCATATATGAATAAGCAGCAACAGCAATAACAGCCATCATTTCTGGTGCAAGTTTTCCTGAAACATAAATTGAAGTAGGACCATCAGCACCACCGATAATTGCAATTGCAGATGCCTGTTTCATCGTATAATCAATACCAGGAATGAAGTTTAAAAGTGCAACACCAAATAAAGTTGCAAATACACCCAGTTGAGCAGCTCCACCAAGTAAAGCCATTTTTGGATTTGCAATAAGCGGACCAAAGTCTGTCATAGCACCAATTCCCATAAAAATCAACATTGGGAAGAACTCATTACCAACACCGGCACTATAAATAATATGAAGCATTCCGTGTGGTGCATCTCCCATGCCGGCACCAGGAATATTTACAAGAATTGTACCAAATCCAATTGGAATAAGAAGAAGTGGTTCAAAGCCTTTTGCTACTGCTAGATATACAATCAGAAAACCAATTGCCATCATAACAAAAGACTGCCATCCTGGAACTGTTTTTCCTGCAAACGGGTCAATAGATTCAGCAGCCTTTACGGCAGCTTCCTGAGCTTCCAAAGCAGCTTTTTCTTCTGCAGTTTCTGTGTGAATCAATTTGTAAATTCCAGTATTCTTTCCAATGTTTGTAAAAAATCCTTTTATAGAAATTCTAGGAATATTTTCTGAACCTTTTACAATTGTCGAACTTGCAGAATTTGACTTTGCTGCATTTTTTGCTGATTCAGATGAAGAACCGCAACCTGCAAAAGATAATACTAAAGCAATAAGACAAATAATTGCAGAAGCCTTGAAAGCTCTGTATTTATCTTGATTTTTATTTAATTCTGTTTCCATTACTGAACCTCTGCCAAAACTGCACCTTGAGAAATCTGACTTCCAGTAGCTGCTACAAAATGAATTTTTCCAGCAGCACCTGCTTTAATTTCCAATTCCATTTTCATAGATTCAACGATAATAACTGTTGTATCTGCTTTTACTGAAGAACCTTCTGCAACTGCATAACGAAGCAATGTTCCTGCAACTGGAGCAGAAACTGGTTTTCCTGAACCACTTGCTGCTGGTGTTGCTACTGGGGCAGCTGGTGCAGGTGTAGAAACTGGAGCGGCTGGCTGAGCAGGAGCAACAGGAGCTGCAACTGTTCCACCGAGTTTTGCAATTGCTTGTCCTGCCTGAATCTGTGTTCCTGTTGGAACTGTAAATGTTATTTTTCCGTCCTGAGGAGCTTTTACTTCAAGTTCCATTTTCATTGATTCTACGATGATAACTGTATCACCTTTTTTTACCTGAGAACCATCTGCAACTGCATAACGAAGCAATGTTCCTGCAACTGGAGCATTGATATCAACACCGCCACTTACAGCTGGAGCAGCACTTGCCGCAGGAGCTGCACTTACAGCAGGAGCTGCACCTGGAGCACCAAATGTCACATTATAAGCAGTTCCATTTACATTTACAGACATACTGTCGCCGGCAGGACCTGTTGTTACATTATAAGCAGTTCCGTTTACGTTTACTGTATATGAACCACCTTTGTTTTCTTTTGGAGCAGCTGCAGGAGCTTCTTTTTTAGCAAATGTAGTTGCTGCATCAACAGGACCGTCAGCTCGAGTCTTAAAGAATTTTTCTGCAACCTGAGGGAACATTGCATAAGTAAGAACATCTTCATCAGAACCGTTTCCACCAGCAGCTTTTGCAGCTTCTACCATTTTGTCCCATTCTGGTTCAATTTTATCAGCAGGGCGGCAAGTCATAACTTCAGTCATCTTATTTTGTGCAAGTCCCTGTTTTACAACATCAGGATTTGCAGCAGTTGGAAGAGCTCCGAATTTTCCTGTTACAAGATTTGCAAAGTCAGCAGTCATGATTTGATAACGACCCTTAATTACGTTTAATACAGCCTGAGTTCCTACAATCTGAGAAGTTGGAGTTACAAGAGGAACATAACCAGCATCTTTGTGAACTCTAGGAAGTTCTTCAAGCACTTCATCCATCTTATCGCCTGCACCCATCTGTTTGAGCTGAGATTCCAGGTTAGAAAGCATTCCACCTGGAACCTGAGAAAGAAGGATTCGTGTATCAGCTCCAAGAAAGGCAGATTCAAGTGAAGAATAATGTTTGCGTACTTCACGGAAGTAAGCTGCAATTTCAAGAAGAAGTTTTGTATCAAGTCCTGTATCGTAATCTGTACCTTTGAGCATTTCTACTACAGTTTCTGTTGGTGAATGTGAAGTACCCATAGACATAGAAGAAATTGCAGTGTCTACGATGTCAGCTCCAGCTTCAATTCCTTTAAGGAGAGATGCAACTGAAAGACCGGTTGTTGCATGAGAGTGAATTTCAACAGGAAGATCAACTTTTGATTTGATTGCTTTTACAAGGTCATAAGCTTCGTAAGGTTTGAGCAATCCTGACATATCTTTAATACAAATTGAATCAGCACCAAAATCGGCATAAGTTTTTGCAAGTTCAGCATATTTTTCATTTGTGTGGAATGGTGTAACTGCATAAGAAATCGCCATCTGAACATCAACACCAGATTTTTTTGCAGCTTTAGTTGCACATTCCATATTTCGAGGATCGTTACAAGCATCAAAAATACGGAAACAACCAATACCATTTTTTGCAGCAGTTTCAACAAATTTTTCTACTACATCATCAGCATAATGTTTATAACCAAGAAGATTCTGCGCACGAAGAAGCATCATGATTTTATTATTTGGAAGTGCTGCGTGAAGTTTACGAAGGCGTTCCCAAGGATCTTCATTTAAGAAACGGATACAAGAGTCGTAAGTTGCTCCACCCCATCCTTCAATATATTTGTAACCTACTTTGTCAAGTTTATCACAGATAGGAAGCATATCTGCAGTAGTCATACGAGTTGCGTGAAGACTCTGGTGAGCATCACGAATTACAAGTTCTGAAATTCCAACTTTAGCCATTTTATTTCCTCTTAAAAATTTATTTATGAATTTATTATTTTGTCATGAACTGCAGCAGCAATTGCAGCTACAACAGCATCATTATTTGCTGCAGAAGAAACTGTCGATGCATTAACATTTGCCGAAGTACCGACTGCATTAACTGAATCAGTAGGTTTATCAACATCAAGTTTCAAGGCATGAAGAACAACATGAAGAAGTTTCATTCCTAAAATCATGATAATAATAAAACTAAACACAACACACATACCAAGCAGAGTTAAAAGACCGCTCTGTCCAAGCATTTCAGTAATAGTCATAATTTTATCCTAATAATAAAGTGATTTAAAAAAATCGAAACATAAGCCCCAATTTTACAAACGTATTATAGTGAATTCCTAGTAAAAATTCAATATTTCCTGTCGATGATAAGTAAAATGTATTAATTTAACCAATATTTTAGAGAGAAGAAATTCTTAATCTACCTTTTGCACCACTATTATTTGCCACAGTTTATAACTTGAAATACAAATTTTAGTTAAGTAAATTTGAATACATTATTGAACATTCTGATATCACAAATAAAATCAAAACGAACTGGTTCTTGAATTTAAGTTTCTTATCATCAAAAATTATATAAAATGCAATGGTTGCAAGAGAAAGCAAAGTTCCTGCAAAAAAAAGAACTGATTGAATGTCCGGAATAAAGAAAAGATAAACAAGCGAGAAACAATTTAACAGCGCAGAAGACA
Organism: uncultured Treponema sp.; assembly: GCA_945868875.1. Taxonomy (GTDB): domain Bacteria; phylum Spirochaetota; class Spirochaetia; order Treponematales; family Treponemataceae; genus Treponema_D. The sequence goes on along the minus strand of CAMBMW010000005.1, from coordinate 4,891 downwards.
AGAACAAACATGAAAAGCTGAGATATGATGAAAAACTTTTTTTGCCGCCAAAAATCAAAACGGCTAATAAAAGAACAAAATATATAGAAGAAGAAAGAATAATAAACCACAAAGGAACGTCAATAATGTACAAAACTGATTTATATAACTGAATCCAACAGAATGTAATCATGAAAAAACTTAATTTACAGAGTTTTCGCCCCCAGTTTTTTTCTTTAAAAAGATAAAAAAAATGAGTTAAACTAATAAAGAAAACAGAGCCGATTGTAAGGAAAATGATATGTTTGGAATCAGGAAGTCTATTCATCAGGAACTGTATATTTAATATTCCAGTCAAAGGAAGAGGAAAACAGCTTGAAATTCTGCGAATATTTTTTTTCTTAAATATAGAAGAAAAAACGTAAATTCCTGTGAATAAAATTATACTGCCAAAAAAAATCCAGTTTATCAATGTCATAATATTCCCGGTTATATTGTCAGGGCATTATATTTTAATCACCCTGACAATTTGATTATTTTTCCATTACATCGTTCCAATCGTAAAGATTGCCCTTCTGTAGTTTTCCAGTTTTCAGGCAATTATCAAGTTTTGAAAGACATTCAACTGCACCAACAGCAAAACCTTCGCGACTTCTTGCAGTGTGTGTTATTTCAATTGTATCAGCAGTACCGTCAAAGAAAACTTTATGTGTACCTGGAATATTACCACAACGTGTTGAACTTACATGAAGCTGATTATCCTGAGGACGTTCGTGAAAAGCATCTGTTACGATTTGTGTTTTTGAAGGATAACCGTTCATTACGCGACGTGCAATTTCCAGCGCCGTTCCACTTGGACTGTCTGCTTTTTGATTATGATGAGCTTCCCAAATCGCAACATCGTAGTCTTTGTATTCTGACATAATTTTTGCAGCTTCTTCAACGATTTTATAAAACATATTAACGCCGATAGAAAAATTTCCTGCTGTCATAACAGTTCCGCCCACCTGCTTTGCAAATTCTGCAATTTCAGCATGCTTATCATTCCAGCCAGTTGTTCCGACAACAAGGGGAAGTCCTAACGGTAAAAGAGCTTTTACATTTTCAATTACTGATGATGGATGTGTAAATTCTATAATTCCTTCTGCACCGCTTGACTTAACAGCACGACATAAGGCTTGAGCATCATTCTGAGGAATAAGACATGTTGCATCTTTTGCAAAACAATCGATTGTAGCAACGACTTCATGCCCTGCACGTAAAGCACACTGTTCTATCATATGACCCATTTTTCCATATCCAACTAAAGCAATCTTCATAAACAAGACCTCCCTGAAAAATTAATTAAAATATGCTGAATGCAAAATCTGAACTGTTTTATCAGCTTCTTCATCGTCAACAATCATACTGATATTCACTTTGCTTGCCCCCTGGCTAATCATCTGAACATTAATTCCTTCGTCCGCAAGAGCATCAAAACCGCTTGCAAGAATAGCCGACGAATGAGCCGCATCACAAATAATTGTAACGATTGCTTTATTTTTTCGGACAGAAACCTGACTTGCCTGTTCCAAATCTGCAATCAAACCTGATAAATCAGATTTTGTATTCACGGTAAGAGAAACTGATACTTCAGATGTAGCAATCACATCAATACTTATATTCCATTTCAGAAAATTATTGAAAATATGCGCTAAAAATCCTGCAGCCCCCAGCATTCTTGAACTTACGATATCAATCACAGTGATATGTTTTACAGTTGTAATTGCACAAACAGGAGGTACTTTACCCAAATGTTTTTCTACGATAATAGAACCTGGACTTGTGATATTATAGGAATTTTTTACACGTACAGGAGTTCCGGTTTTTCTGACTGGAAGCATGGAACGAGGATGTAAGACCTGTGCCCCGAACATTGCAAGCTCCTGAGCTTCTTCGTAAGTAACTTCAGGTACAGGTTTTGCCTCTCTAACAACACGAGGATCAGTAGTTAAAATGCCGTCAACATCTTTCCAAGTCTGCACTTCTTTTGCATGCATTGCTGCACCAATCATTGTGGCAGTCAAATCTGAACCACCACGACCTAAAGTTGTAATATTTCCTTTTCTATCTTTTGCAATAAAACCAGTTACAATAGGAATTCTGTTATCTTGTCCATTTTTATAAGCATCAAGATGCTTTGGAATATTATCCCAAACTTCATCAAGAAGCTCAGCGGACATAAAATTAGAATCAGAAACAATTCCAACATCCCATGCATCATAAAACTTTGAAGGAATGCCCTGCGATTCAAGATAAGCTGCCATCATTCTTACAGACATTCTTTCACCAAAAGAAACAAGATAATCTCTTGAACGTTTACTGATTTCTTTCAACATGGAAATTCCAGTCAAAAGTTGATGCAATTCTGATAAAAGCGCTTCAATGGTATCAATATTCACACCAAGTTCATTTGCAGTGTCTTTATGAAGCTTTGCAACACCTTCAACATCCACAACACCTTCCACTGCTTTATCGGCAGCTTCCAGAAGATGGTCAGTTGTATCCCCCATTGCAGACAAAACTACTGCAGGACGCTCATTTTGATATGCTTTTATTATAGAAGCAACATGTTTAATCCTTTCTGCATTTGCGACTGATGAACCGCCAAATTTCATTACTATCATAAAAAATTCCTTTCAGGCTAAATGACATTATTTTTATTTTGTGTGGCTTTTGCTTCACTAACGCTTCGGAACAGGCTACACCAATTTTTCTAGTTTTTGCTATGAACAAAATATTGACATGCTTTTAAACTAAAATTTTATACATTATATCAAATTAATTCATTAAATAAAAGTGAAATCGGCAGTTTGTGTCGGAATATCAACCTTTTTAATTTTAAGCATTTTGCTTTCATTTAATCCAATCTGCATACAGTTTTTCATTGTGGTCTGCATATCCAGTTGTGGAATCAAAAACAGAGCATCATTTCCCCGTTTATCAATACAAAATCCTTCATATTCATTATCAGGATTCTGTAGCAAATAAACAAGTTTCCAATGTGTATCGCTGAATCTGCTGGCTTTTTTTGCAGCTATTGAAGCGGCATCACCCGCAGCTACACGTTCAAGCATTTCATCTTTTCCAAGCAGATGACGTTTATCTATAAAAGCCCGAAGTTGCTGATGAGCAATCAAATCACCATATCTTCGCAAAGGTGAAGTAACCTGGCTGTAAAAAGAAACTCCAAGCCCTGCATGAGGCGCAGGTGTAATGCCAACAGAACGTTTTCTCATGCATTTGATTTTAGCAAAACTTCCAGCCCAACCTTGTGGAATGTTATCTGGAAAATCAGGTTTTTCCTGACTTACAAACGGAAAAGGAATCTGATTTTTAAAAGCAAATCTTGCAACAGCTTCACCAGCTAAAATCATGCATTCTGCAACCATTTCGTTACTTTCGTATTTAACGTCAGGTTCGACCGTTACTTTTTTTGTATTTTTATCCACAAATATGTTTACTTCAGGCATCTGGATAGTGACAGCACCATTTTTTTCACGCCGATTTTTATTCTTTCTGGCAAGTTCAAAAAACACTTTTAACTCTGAAGAATCTTTCTGCTGTTCTGCCTGGTCATAAGTCAATCGTTTTACATTAATGCTTGTTTTAAAAACATCACAATCAACAATCTGACTTTCTTCATCAAGCTGAATTCTAAACGAAAGTGCATTCGAAGGATTTTTCAAACCTAAAGCATAATCTTCCAGACAACTTTCACAAAGCATACGCGAAGCACCTTCTGGAATATAAAGTGTTGTTCCTCTATCCCGCGCAGCAATATCTATGGAAGAATCTGGTTCTACAGAACTTGCAGGGTCAGCAACATGTACCCAAAGATATTTTCCATCAAAACTGACAGCATCATCAGGGTCTGTAGAATTTTCTCCATCAATTGCATAAGCAACATCATTTAAAACAAGACGTTCTTCCTGCGGCATTTTTCCCAGCTGTTCACGTGCAGAATCAAAACTAAAACCGTACCTTGTAGGATAAGGATTTTTTGTGATATCCCATATCCCGGTTTCTATCAATAATTGATGTGCTTTTTCAACAGTTTGCGGAATTTTTGCTTCAGCAAGAACTTTAGATTTTTCAGTTTTGCACAAAGCAAATGCTTCGACTTCACCCATATATTTTGCATCAGACGGCAAATCAAGTTTTCGGCTTTTAAGACGTTCAAAAAACGCAGCTTTTATCTCACTTTCATGCTCTTTCTCATATTTCTTTTGATTTATTTGTTTGATTTCTTCTTGAGAACGCGGAATGAACACAATCTTTCCATTTTTAAAATCTTCGGTAGAAAGAGCAAAATGTACATCATTTAGTAGCGCAGAATAAAATGCCCATGATTCATCAGCAGCAAAAGCATTTCTTGCATATTCTGAAATTTCTTCAAAAGAAAGAGGCTGATTTTCCGTGGTTGAATCTGACTGCAAAAGTTCATACACTTCTTCAATCTGATTGTTCATTTTCTCATCAGAAAAAGAAAGAAGTTTTTCCAGGGAAGAAACAGGACCTTCATGCAAAACTACAAGGTCTTTTTCACGAACTTTCTGTTCAATATAGACTGCTTTTTTTCCAGAAGGAGAAGCTGGCTGTGAACAATATTTGATTATATATTTATCAGCTTCTATTTCATTTACTACAGCAACCGAATTTTTATACAAAACAATAGATTTTTTATTCATGAAGATAATATACAAAAAAAGTCCCGCCTTTTACAAGAACTTTTGTAAAAAGACAGAACTTACTTATAGAATATCAGAGATAAAAAAAATAAATTAAAAATATTATCGTTTGTATGTCCAATAAAGTCCTGTTGCCCAAACCTGATATGCTTTATTATTAAATGCAACTCTGTGCTGAAAAT
>CAMBMW010000004.1 GCA_945868875.1 uncultured Treponema sp. | reverse complement strand
CAGGAATTTCTTCAATCAAACAAACCGCAACCTTCTCTGCAAGTTTAAAACAATGAGATTGGGAAATGTTAAATTTTGAGTCCTGTTCACTTTCGTCCTTATTACACATCTGTTTCGTGTAAATCAGCGCTTTTTCAATTTCCCTAGTCAGTTTAGCAATGATATTATTCACACGCTGACCCGTAATATAACGAATATTTGAAGGGTCAATTTCCTCCGCAACTCGAAATCCAGGGAAAATCAAAGACTGCAAATCGCTCAAAACTTCCACAACATTCTGACGGTTAGGAAAATTTTCCGCATTTTTTCTATTAATTAATCCGTATCGGTCATAAGAATCCAAAATTCCATCAATCAACATATCAATATTCATATATTTCTCCAAAAATAAAAGAATTTTTCATAAAATTTTATTTTTTTCAGGGTGGCTTTTGCTCGTTTTTATTTATCTCAACTCAGCTCAAGAACCATCCATAATGACTCTACTCAGAAACCAACTCTCAGCAACTACAGCAAGCAAAAACAGGCTTTTCAGGGTTCCGGCGTCAAAGCGCCTTCATTCCTTCGCTGCGCTTCGGAACTGGCTTCGCCAGCCCTTACAATCCTTGCCACAGTTTAAAACAGGGACAGACCTTGTAGGGCAAACGCATTATAAAATGATTAGTTGTAATATCTGGCTCCCGGTCGTGATTCACAGGTCAAAAACGCGCAATAATGCGCTAGACGTTTTTTGGGGTATAGAAACTATTATAATGCCGCTCTCGCGGCAGCCCCAAAAAAAGTCTTTTTGCCCTGTGTCTCACTCCCTCGCGCCAACTTTTATGAAAATATTTTTTATAATGCGTTTGCCCTGACAGACCTGCTTTGCATAAGTTGAAACTCCTGAATCTTTCAATTATAATATAATAAATTCAGATAATTAAAAAGGTTAAAATCAAATATTTATTAATGATTTTTTACGTTTTTCTCAAAAAAATACTGGTTTATTATTGACTAAATTTAAAACATATTTTATATTGTTTAGACGCACGTTTTCGTAAGTAAGTGTGGACAACGGACTTGCCCCTGTAGCTCAGTTGGTAGAGCACCACATCGGTAATGTGGAGGTCTGCAGTTCGATCCTGCACATGGGCTTTAGAAAACTTTTAATAGTGATTTTACCTAGGAGATAAATATGGGAAGCAAGAAAAAAGGTGCTGTTGAAATCATCGCTTTGCAGTGTACTGAATGTAAAAGAAAGAATTACACTACTTACAAAAACAGAAAAAACATCACTGGCAAATTAGAAAAAAATAAATATTGTCCATGGTGCAAAAAAAGTGTTTTGCATAAAGAAACAAAAGCAAAATAATCAAAATTTGATATTTAATTATTGTGAGCAAAAACTTGCAGTAATTTGATATATAGGGCAGTAGTTCAGCTGGTAGAGCAGCGGTCTCCAAAACCGCCTGTCGTGGGTTCAAATCCTGCCTGCCCTGATTTTAAGGAAAAATTATGGCTAAAGTTGTTCAGTTTATCAAAGAAAGCAAAGCAGAATTAAAAAAAGTAGTATGGCCAACAAAAGAAGATGTGTTTTCTTCTATCAAAGTTGTAATCATTTCTACAATTGTTGTAGCCGTTGTTTTAGGTGCTTTGGATTTAGGATTCTCTGAGTTATTCCGCTTAATAATGAAATAGGAACGGAAAAATGTCTAGAAGTTGGTATATTCTTAACGTTTACACAGGTTACGAAGGTAAAGTAGAGCGTACAATCAAATCTTTGTTGGAAAAACAGGAAATAGATTCTAATGTTATGTTAGATGTAAAAGTTCCAATGGAAGAAGTGGTTGAAATCAAAGATGGCAAAAAGAAGAGTCGTTTAAATAAATTTTTGCCTGGCTATATTATGCTTGAAATGGATTTACCTGAACTTGGCTGGAAAGATACTTGTGCAAAATTGTATCGCATTCAGGGTGTAACGGGGTTCGTTGGAAATATCAATAGAACAAAAAGGCCAATGCCAATTACAAAAGACGAAGCTATGAATCTGCTTCAGAAATCTGGTGTTATCAAAGGTGATAAACAGGTTCATGTGCGTCAGTCATTCAATGTTGGTGATGTTGTAAAAATTTCGGAAGGTCCTTTTGCTTCCTTCTCTGGAACTATCAAAGAAATTGATTTAGAAAGAGAAAAATTGCGTGTTGAAGTTCAAATTTTTGGACGTTCAACTCCTGTGGAAGTTAATTTTCTTCAGGTTGAAAAAGTTTAATCAATATAAATAAAAGGCCTTGCTAAAAAAAAGGTCTTTTGTTGTTTTAAATGTTCTTTGCAAATTCAGGGGTTTGTATCCCAAATGCAAACCGTTTAATCCTGTTTTTGGGAGAAATGCACGTCCGTTGGACATAGGCATTTCGTTAGTAAGAAATCTTATGATTCTTACACACCAATATTGGGAGAAACTAAAATGGCTACAAAAAAAGTATCCGCTGTTATCAAGTTGCAATGTCCTGCAGGAGCTGCTACTCCAGCTCCACCAATTGGACCTGCTCTTGGACCTCACGGTGTTTCAGCTCCAAAATTTGTTCAGGAATTTAATGATCGAACAAAGTCAATGGAAAAAGGTCTTGTTATCCCTGTAGTAATTACAGTTTATCAGGACAAATCTTACACATTCATTCTTAAAACTCCTCCTGCAGCAGTTCTTATCAAAAAGGCTTGCAAACTCGATAAGGGTTCTGGAAATCCTCTTCGTGATAAAGTTGCAAAGTTGTCTGCAAAGGATTTGGAAGAAATCGCAAAAACAAAAATGCCAGATATCAATGCAAATGATATTGAAGCAGCAAAAAAAATCATTGCCGGTACTGCACGCAGTATGGGTGTAGAGGTGGAGCAGTAATATGAAACATGGAAAGAAATATAGAGCAGCTGTTGCCAAATATGACCTTTCAAAAAAATATGATTTAGCTTCAGCTTGTAAAATGGTTCAGGATATGAAATTTGCTAACTTCGATGAAACAATCGAAGCACATGTTTCACTTCGTCTGGAAAAAAATGCTACTGTTCGTGATACATTGGTATTCCCAAATCAGTTCCGTGGTGAAAAGAAAGTTTTGGTATTCTGTAAAGGTGACAAAGTAAAAGAAGCTTTGGATGCTGGTGCAGCTTACGCTGGTGAAGAATACATCGAAAAAGTAAAGGGTGGTTGGCTTGACTTTGATGTTGCAGTTGCTACTCCTGATATGATGAAAGATGTAGGTCGTCTTGGTATGGTTTTGGGACGCAAAGGTTTAATGCCTAACCCAAAAACTGGTACTGTAACACCAGATGTTGCAAATGCAGTTGCAGAACTCAAAAAGGGACGTACAGAATATCGTGCAGACAAAGGTGGTATCGTACACATTGCTGTTGGTAAATGTTCTATGGACGCTGATAAAGTAATCGCTAACATCAGTACACTTCTTTCTGAAGTAAATAGAAAGAAACCTGTTGGATCAGCTGCAGGATTTGTTCAGTCTGTTTCTATCAGTTCTTCTATGGGACCTGGTGTTTGGGTTGATTATAAGGAAGGTGAATAATGGCAGTAAGAGCAAAAAAAATCCAGCCTGCTAAAGCAGAAGCTATTGAAAATGCAAAAAAAGCATTTGCTGACTATAGTGATTTTATTTTCGCTGATTATCGTGGACTTACTGTAGAAAAAATTACAGCTCTCCGTGATAAACTCCGTGAAAAAAATGCTGTTCTTAAAGTTGTTAAAAACAATTTTGCTAGAATTGCATTTGAAGATATGAAAGTTGAAAATGTTGCTGAATACCTCAAAGGACCTACTGTTATTGCTATGGCAAAAGAAGATTCTAATGAAGTAGCAAAAGTTCTTTTCGACTTTTCAAAAGATGCACCAACACTTGTTGTAAAAGGTGCTAGCATTGCGAATGAAATTTACGACCAGGCAAAAATCGAAGCTTATTCAAAAGTACCTGGAAAGAAACAGCTTTACGCTATGCTTATGTCTGCAATGAACGGTCCTGTTCAGAAACTTGCAGCAACTTTGCAGGCTTATGCAGACAAAAAATCAGCAGAAGGTGCAAACTAATTTTTGTCCGTTCTGTAAAGGTTCGATTCCTGCAACAACAAGTTACAGGGTAAAATTACAATCAAAACACAGTCAGGCTTCATAGCTGTCGACTGTCTGTGTTAAATGCAGTAAATCCTCTTGTGAGGTAATATCTGCAGCCACTTGCTATAAGTGGAATAGAATATTTTTTATAGTGGAGAAGACAATATGGCAGCTCTCACAAATGATCAGATTCTTGATGCAATCGCATCTATGTCAGTTCTTGAAGTATCAGAACTCGTAAAAGCAATGGAAGAAAAATTCGGTGTAACAGCAGCAGTAGCAGTTGCAGCAGGTCCTGCAGCAGGTGCAGCTCCAGCAGCAGAAGAACAGACTGAATTTACAGTTACTCTCGAATCTTTCGATGCAGCTAAAAAAATCCCAGTTATCAAGGCAGTTCGTGAAATTACTGGTCTTGGACTTGGTGAAGCTAAAGCTTTGGTTGAAGGTGCTCCAAAACCTCTCAAAGAAGGTGTAAGCAAAGCTGATGCTGATGAAATCGTTAAGAAGATTGAAGAAGCTGGTGGTAAAGCTAGCAAAAAATAATTAGTTTTATACAGAAACTAATGTCTATCTTAGGGGATGCTTGATGTTTTTTGCGCAAAAATATTAGGTATCCCCTTTAGTCGTCTTTTAGAATTGTAAAAAAATAATCCCACGGGGGATTATGATGTTGTCAAAAAAAGTTGAACGGCATTACAAATCAGATTTTTCTGTGCTGTACAGAGTTTCTAGTATGTAGCAGAAAAAATCTGAACTTACTATGCAGGGGGAACTGATGTTCGCAAAGACTCGAACAATCAACCGTCAATACATTGGTAAAGACATCCAGAGTTTTATGGATGTTCCAAATCTTATTGAAATCCAAACATCATCTTATGAAAGCTTTTTGCAGTCGGATAGATTGAATAAAGGAGAAGCTCTTTTACCTTGTGGGCTTCAAGATGTTTTTAATTCTACTTTCCCAATTGAAAGTCCAAATGGAGATATGTCACTTGAATACGAATTTTATACATTGGACTGGGAAAATCTTAAATTTTCTGAGCTTGAGTGCAAACAAAAGGGATTGACTTATTCTGTTCCTTTAAAAGCACGAATTAATTTGAATTTCCTTCAGACTGGAGCAATTCTCCAGAAAGATATTTATATGGGAGACATTCCATTGATGACAGACAGAGGTACTTTCGTCATCAATGGTGCAGAACGCGTTGTTGTTTCTCAGATACACCGTTCACCAGGTGTTATTTTCTGTCATGATAAAGGTGTTTATTCTAGCCGCATTATTCCATATCGTGGTTCATGGCTTGAATTTGAAATTGACCAGAAAAAAGAACTTATTTTTGCTAAAATTGACCGCAAAAAGAAGATTTTGGGTACAATCTTCCTTCGCGCGTTAGGATATTCTACACGTGAAGAAATCATCCGTTGTTTCTATGATGTTGAAGACATTGAAGTAAAAACTGACACTGCTTCAAAGGAAAGTTTGATAAACAAAGTTTTAGCATCTGCTGTTATCATTAAAGATGAAAATGGCGAAGAAAAACGTCTTTTCAATGCAGGAACAAAACTTCATCCTCATGATATCGATGATTTAGTTGCAAACAATATTTCAAGTATCTGTGTTATAGCATTTGATACTAGAAAAAATCCAGATGACAAAAATACATCACTCGATTCTCAGATGATTATAAATTGTTTTGAACGCGAGGAAGTTAAATTTGTCAAAGAAGGTTCTGTTGATAATGAACCTACAAAAGAAGATTGTCTTGCTGCCGTTTATGCAATTTTGCAACCAGGCGAACCAATGACAGTTGAGCAGGCTGAAAAAGATTTGAATTCTCTTTTCTTCTCTGAACGCCGTTATGATCTTGGTCGTGTAGGTCGCTATAAGTTGAACAAAAAATTTGACTACCAAGATGACGTAAAGGATTTTACGCTTGTTAAAGATGATATCATCAATACTATGAAATACCTAATCAAAGTTTATGTTGGTGATGAGCATATTGATGATATTGACCATTTGGGTAATCGACGTATTCGTTCAGTTGGTGAATTGATGACAAATCAGCTCAAATCTGCTTTTGCACGCATGGAAAGAATTGCAAAAGAAAGAATGAGTTTAAAAGAAACTGACACAATGAAACCTCAGGATTTGATTTCTATCAAACCTATTGTTGCAGCTATCAAAGAATTCTTTGGTTCATCTCAGCTTTCTCAATTCATGGATCAGATTAACCCTCTTGCTGAACTTACTCATAAACGACGTTTGAACGCTTTAGGTCCTGGTGGTCTTTCTCGTGACCGTGCAGGATTTGAAGTTCGAGACGTTCATTATTCTCATTATGGCCGAATGTGTCCAATTGAAACTCCTGAAGGTCCAAACATTGGTCTTATTGTTTCATTGGCAATGTATACTCGCATTAATGATTATGGATTCCTTGAAGCACCATTCCGCAAAGTTGAAAATGGAAAAGTAACTGATAAAATTGAATATCTTTCAGCTATGGATGAAGATAAATATTACATCGGTCAGGTTGTTGAAGGAATTAAGGCAGACGGTTCGTTCCCAACAGAAACAATTTCTTGTAGAAACCGTGGTAACTATACTCAGAGAAATCCAAAAGATGTTCAGTATATCGACGTATCTCCACGTCAGGTAATTTCTGTTTCAGCTTCTATGATTCCATTCCTTGAACACGACGATGCTAACCGTGCACTCATGGGTTGTAACATGCAGCGTCAGGCAGTTCCTCTTTTGTTCCCAGAACCTCCTCATGTTGGAACTGGTATGGAAAGAAAATCAGCTTACGATTCAGGAGTTCTTGTAAAAGCAAAACACGCTGGTGAAGTTGTTTATGTTTCAAGCACAATGATTAAGGTAAAAGTGGATGGTTCTGATGTAATTGATGAATATCCATTGTTGAAATATCAGCGAACAAATAATGATACTTGTAACCATCAGAGACCTACTGTTGAAGTTGGTGAAAAAGTGCAGCCAGGTTCTGTAATTGCTGACGGTCCTGCAACTTTCAATGGAGAAATGGCACTTGGACGTAATATTCTTGTAGGATTCGTTCCATGGAATGGTTACAACTATGAAGACGCTGTATTAATCTCTCAGAGAGTTGTTCGCGAAGATATGTATACTTCTATTCATATCAAAGAATTCCAGGTTGAAATCCGCGAAACAAAACTTGGTCCAGAACGTATTACACGAGATATTCCAAATACTGCAGAAAAAGCTCTTGCAAATCTTGATTCAGAAGGTATTATCAGAATCGGTGCAAAAGTTCGTTCTGGTGATATTCTTGTTGGAAAAGTTACACCAAAATCTGAAACAGAAACTACACCAGAGTTTAAACTCTTGAACTCGATTTTCGGTGAAAAAGCAAAAGAAGTTCGTGATTCTTCACTTCGTGTTCCTCATGGAATTGAAGGTGTCGTAATCGATATCCAGCAGATGAGCCGTCTTGAAGGCGATGATTTGCTTCCAGGTGTTGATAAAGTAGTAAAAGTTCTTATCGCAAATAAACGAAAACTTCGTGAAGGTGATAAGATGGCTGGTCGTCACGGAAACAAAGGTGTTGTTTCTAGAATTCTTCCTGTTGAAGATATGCCATTCCTTGAAGATGGAACTCCACTTGATGTTTGTTTGAATCCTCTTGGTGTACCTTCGCGAATGAACATTGGTCAGATTCTTGAATCAGAACTTGGTATTGCAGGTAAATATTTGAATCAGTTCTTTGAATCTCCAGTTTTCCAGTCTCCTTCTCAGGAACAGATTGCAGACAAACTTGAAGAAGCTGGACTTCCTCGCAGTTGTAAGCAGATTGTTCACAGCGGTCAGACTGGTGAACCTTTTGTTAACCCGATTTTCGTTGGTGTTATCTATTATATGAAACTTCATCATCTTGTTGATGACAAAATGCACGCTCGTTCAACAGGTCCATATTCTCTTGTTACACAGCAGCCTCTTGGTGGTAAAGCACAATTTGGTGGTCAGCGTCTTGGAGAAATGGAAGTTTGGGCTCTTGAAGCTTATGGTGCAGCAAACTGTCTTCAGGAAATGATGACAATCAAATCAGACGATATGAATGGACGTTCAAAAATCTACGAATCAATTGTAAAAGGCGATCCATCATCTCCAATTGGAATTCCAGAAGCTTTCAATGTAATGGTTCAGGAACTTCGTGGTTTGGCTCTTGATTTCACAATTTATGATGAAAAGGGTAAGCAGATTGCTCTTACAGAACGTGATCAGGAATTAATCGACAAAAATGCTTCCGGTTTTGATAAGGAGGATGCAAATGCGTGATGTACAGGATTTCGACAGTCTTAAAATAAAATTGGCTTCACCTGAAACAATCAGATCTTGGTCTTATGGTGAAGTTAAAAAACCAGAAACAATTAACTATCGTACTCTTCGTCCAGAGAGGGATGGTCTTTTCTGTGAAAAAATCTTCGGTACTACAAAAGAATGGGAATGTTATTGTGGAAAATTCAAATCTATCCGTTATAAAGGTGTGATTTGTGACCGTTGTGGTGTTGAAGTTACTCATTTTAAAGTTCGCCGTGAGAGAACTGGTCATATTGAACTTGCAGCTCCAGTAAGTCACATTTGGTATTACCGTTCTGTTCCAAGCCGCATGGGACTTCTTTTGGATCTTCAGGTTGCAGCTTTGCGTTCCGTTTTGTATTACGAAAAATATATTGTAATTGATCCGGGCGATACAGATTTGAAAAAAGGTCAGCTTTTGTCAGAAGAAGAATATCAGGATGCTTTGGAACATTACGCAGGTTCTGCATTTACAGCTGATATGGGTGCAGAAGCAATCAAAACTATGCTCGAACGCCTTGATTTGGATGCTCTGGCTGCTGAACTTCGTGCAAAAATGATTGAAAAAGGTGCAAAATCAGACAAGAGATTGTTGCGCCGTATTGAAATCGTAGAAAATTTCCGTTCATCAGGTAATAAAGTTTCATGGATGATTTTGGATGTAATTCCAGTTATTCCGCCTGAGCTTCGACCAATGGTTCAGCTTGATGGTGGACGTTTTGCTACATCAGATTTGAATGATTTGTATCGTCGCGTTATTAATAGAAATAATCGTCTCAAGAGATTACAGCAGCTTTCAGCTCCAGACATTATCATCAGAAATGAAAAACGAATGCTTCAGGAAGCTGTTGATGCCTTGTTTGATAATACAAAACGAAAGCGTGCAGTAAAAGGTGCTTCGAATCGTCCTCTTAAATCGATTTCTGACTTGCTCAAAGGTAAACAGGGACGTTTCCGTTTGAATCTTCTTGGTAAACGTGTTGACTATTCTGGTCGTTCGGTAATTGTAGTTGGACCTGAATTAAAACTCTGGCAGTGCGGTCTTCCTACAAAAATGGCTTTGGAACTTTTCAAACCATTCTTGATGAAAAAACTTGTTGATAAAGACGTAGTTTTCAATATCAAAAAAGCAAAAATGCTCGTTGAATCTGAATCACCAGAAGTATATGCAATTTTGGACGAAGTTGTAAAAGAACATCCAGTTATGTTAAACCGCGCTCCTACACTTCACAGACTTGGTATTCAGGCTTTTGAACCAGTTTTAGTAGAAGGAAAAGCACTTAAACTTCATCCTCTGGCTTGTAAAGCTTTCAACGCCGACTTCGATGGTGACCAGATGGCTATTCACGTTCCTTTGACACAGGCTGCTCAAATGGAATGCTGGACATTGATGCTCTCTGCAAGAAACCTTCTTGACCCTGCAAACGGTAATACAATCGTTGCTCCATCTCAGGACATGGTTCTTGGTATTTACTATATGACTGCAATTAAGCCAAATGCAAAAGGTACAGGAAAACGTTTCAGTACTCCTGATGAAGTGCGCATGGCTGCAGAATTGGGAAATATCGAATGGCAGGCTTTAATCAAAGTTCCAGCTCCAAAAGATTCATTCAATTCAAAAGCTTTGAAAGTTAAAGGCGATGAAGGATTTATTTCAGGAACTCAGGACTTTAAAGAAGGTGAATTGATTGAAACTTCAGCTGGACGTCTTGCATTCAACGAAGCAATGCCAGAAGGAATTGAATACGTTAATCGTCAGATGTTCGATAAATCACTCAAAAAGATGATTGAATATGTCTTCCATAATAAAGGTTCTTGGATGACAATTCAAATGCACGATGCTATCAAAGATGTTGGTTATAAAAATGCCACATTCTACGGTGCAACTCTTTGTATTGATGATATTCTTGTACCTGAGATTAAAGCCGACATGGTTGAAAAGGCAAACAAAGAAGTTAATGAAATTATCGGTCAGTATAGTAAAGGTGTCGTAACAGCCGAAGAAAGATACAATAAAGTATGTCAGGTTTGGGCTCGAACAAATGACAGTCTTACAAAAACGATGATGGAAAATCTTGAAAAAGATAAAGATGGATTCAACACAATTTGGATGATGGCTAAGTCTGGTGCCCGCGGTTCTCGTGGTCAGATTTCTCAGCTTGCAGCAATGCGAGGTTTGATGACTAAACCAAATGGTGATATTATTGAACTTCCAATCAAGTCAAACTTCAAGGAAGGTCTTTCCGTTATCGAATACTTTATTTCAACAAACGCTGCTCGTAAAGGTCTTTCGGATACAGCTCTTAAAACAGCTGATGCCGGATATATGACTCGCCGCCTTGTTGATGTTGCACAGGATGTTGTTGTAAACGAAGAAGATTGCTGTACAATTAATGGTATTGATTATGCAGCAATTAAAGATGGTGATGATATTAAAGTGCATCTTGCTGAACGAATTGTCGGTCATTACACAATTGAACGTGTTGTTCATCCAATCACTGGAGAACTCATTTGTGATGTTAATCAGTATATTGATGATGCAATGGCAGAAGCAATCGAGGCAGCTGGTGTTGAAAAAGTAAAACTCAGAACAGTTCTTACTTGCGAAGCAAAACATGGTATTTGTGTAAAATGTTATGGTAAAAACCTTGCCAGAAACAAAATCGTTGAAATCGGTGAGGCAGTTGGAATTATTGCCGCTCAGTCAATCGGTCAGCCTGGTACACAGTTGACACTTCGAACATTCCACTCTGGTGGTGCGGCAGAAATGTCTACAGATGATAACAGAATTGTTTTGAAATTCAATGCTTTCATGAAAGATGTAGCAGGAACTCACGTTGAAAAAGAAGACGGAAAATGGCTCTTTACTCGAAAAGGTTATATGACAGTTATCCGTATTCTTGATGAGATTAAAGTTGAATCAAACGATGAAATTCTTGTTTCTGACGGTGAAAAATTGATGAGAGGAACTCCACTTTTGAAAAAAGCTGGAAAAGAAATTCTCGCATCTGCAAACGGAAGTGTAATCATAAAAGATGGCATTATCTATCTTACAAGTAAGGAACAGAAAATTGAAATTGCCAATGGTTCTACAATCTATGCGAAAGCTGGCGATTATGTAAAGAAAGGTGAAGCAATTGGTGAATTTGACCAGTTCTCTGAACCTATCATTGCAGAAAGTTCTGGATACATTCATTTTGAAGATATTATTGAAGGTTCTACACTTGAAGAAAAAGTTGATTTGCAGACAGGTGCAACTGAACGCTATATTTCAGACTTACATCTTGATGTAAAATCTCCACGTATCGTTATTACAGACGAAGCTGGAAATCCTCAGGGTAACTATTATCTTCCAGCTGGTGCTCTTCTTTTGGTTGATGATAAAAAACCTGTTCAGGCTGGAACAATTTTAGCTAAAATGCCAAAAGAAGCTATGAAAACAAACGATATTACTGGTGGTCTTCCTCGTGTATCTGAATTGTTCGAAGCTCGTAAACCAAAAAATCCAAGTGTTTTAGCACAGATTTCAGGTACTGTTGAGTTCAAAGACATTTCAAAAGGTAAACGTGTTATCATTGTAAAAGATGAGTTTGGTAAAGAATTTGAACATCTTGTTCCATTAACAAAACGTCTTATCGTTCGTGATGGAGATAAAGTTGAAGCCGGTGAACCACTTTGTGCAGGTTCTCCAAATCCACAGGAAGTTCTTGCTATTCTTGGTGAAAATGCACTGCAGAATTATCTTATGGATGAAATTCAGGCAGTTTACCGGGCACAGGGCGTAGATATCAATGATAAACATATCGGAATTATCGTTCGACAGATGCTTCGTAAAGTTGAAATTGTGTCAGTTGGAGATACAAAATTCATCTTTGGTCAGCAGGTTGATAAATACAAATTCCACGAAGAAAATAAACGTGTTATCGAAGAAGGTGGACAGCCTGCAATTGGTCGTCCAATGTTCCAGGGTATCACAAAAGCTTCTTTGGGTGTTGATTCGTTTATTTCAGCAGCTTCATTCCAGGAAACTACAAGGGTTCTTACAAATGCTGCAATTGCAGGTGCTGTTGACGGTTTGCATGGTATCAAAGAGAACGTTGCAATCGGTCATATGATTCCAGCTGGTACAGGTATAAAGAATTACAAAGGCATAAAACTTTTTGATGATTCTGATAAAGACCTGGATATTCAGATGAATGAAATTCTGGAAAGTCGTCGTCAGCAGGAACAGATGCAATCTCAATTAGAAGAACCAAGTTTCGAAACTGATGATTTAGATTGAAATTTTAAAAAAAACTGAGTAATCATGATGATGAAAAGTTTTTTTAAATCTGAAAAATGCGGATTTTACAAAAAAAGTAGGAAAATATTTTTTTTACTATTGTAAAATTCCGCTTGAATTCATTTAAACAATTTATTAAAATGTTTAAACCTATTTTTGTATAGGTGGATTGATGAGAAAATCTTCCGGGGTGCTGACCGGAATAAAATAGGAGATTAGGCGATGCCTACAATAAATCAATTAATTCGTCAGGGTCGTAAAACTGCGGCAAATAGAACTAAGGCTCCCGCACTTGATTCTTGTCCACAGAAACGCGGTGTATGTACACGTGTTATGACTCAGACACCAAAGAAACCAAACTCGGCTCTTCGTAAAATTGCCCGTGTTCGTTTATCAAATGGTATTGAAGTTACTGCTTATATTCCAGGTATTGGACATAACTTGCAGGAACACTCAGTTGTATTAGTTCGTGGTGGTCGTGTAAAAGACCTTCCTGGTGTACGTTATCACATTATTCGTGGTACAAAAGATACTCTTGGCGTTGAAGACAGAAAACGTGGTCGTTCAAAATATGGTGCTAAGAGACCTAAGGCTTAATTAATGGAGGACTAAGATGGGAAGACATAAGAAATCAATCGAGCGTCCATTAATGCCGGATGTAAAATATAATTCAAAAGTTGTTTCTAAGTTCGTATGTCGTATGATGTTGGACGGAAAGAAAGACATTTGTACAAAGATTATTTACCAGGCAATGGATAATCTTAAAGCAAAAACAGATAAAGATCCTTTGGAAGTTCTTTTAAAGGCTCTTGAAAATGTAAAACCAATGGTTGAAGTTAAATCTCGCCGTGTTGGTGGTGCGACTTACCAGGTTCCAATGGAAATTAGAGAAACACGTCGTGAAGCACTTGCTATGAGATGGATTATTGAGGCAGCTCGTAACAGAAGTGGACACGGTATGGCTGATACACTTGCAGCTGAACTTCTTGATGCTTACAACAATACAGGTTCTGCATACAAGAAACGTGAAGATGTTCATAAAATGGCTGAAGCTAACAAAGCTTTTGCTCACTACAGATGGTAGTTTAATTTTCAAATGGGAGGTACTTTTTGGTATCTTCCATTTTTTTTGTCATTTTGGGATTTTTCCTATTGATTATTTTTTATATAAATAGTATAAATATTAGGCTAGTCTGTTTATTTGCAGTAAATGGGTTCTTTGAGAGTCAGGCAATTTTGTTCTAACTGAGCAAAAATTGGTATCACCGTAAAGTTAATCTTCTATTAATATCATTGATATAGCAGGTTTTCAGGTGGATACGACCCTAAATGTGGTTATTGTTACCGTTGGTAATAAATATAAAGACGACTGATTTTGGGTTTCTGATGGTCTATATGACTAAAACTCGAAAAACCAAACCAGTTGTCAGATTGATTTTGATAATGATGGTGGTTCCGGGTTACAATATTTCGAATAGATGAAATATTTTGAAAAATTATTATCCGATCCTACCTTTATTATTTTATAAATCATCAAAAATTGTGTCTGCGAATGTAACAATTCCTTGGTAAAAGGTGTGTTATATTCTGGCTTAAAGTGCAACACATAAAAATATTAATGCCGGATGAAAGAAATTTCTGGCAAGGAGAAAAACATGGCAAAGGAGAAGTTCGTTAGAACTAAACCTCACATGAACGTTGGTACTATTGGTCACGTAGACCATGGTAAGACTACACTTTCAGCAGCTATCACTACATATTGTGGAAACAAATATGGTGATAAAGTTCTTAAGTACGATGAAATTGATAACGCTCCAGAAGAGAAGGAACGTGGTATTACAATCAATACTCGTCACTTGGAATATCAGTCAGACAAGAGACACTATGCTCATATCGACTGTCCAGGACATGCTGACTACATTAAAAACATGATTACTGGTGCAGCTCAGATGGATGGTTCTATCCTCGTTGTTTCAGCTCCAGATTCAGTTATGCCACAGACACGTGAACACTTGTTGCTCGCACGTCAGGTAGGTGTACCAAAGATTATCGTATTCTTGAATAAAGTTGACCAGGTTGATGATCCTGATCTTCTTGAACTCGTAGTAGAAGAAGTAAAAGATACTCTTCAGGAATATGGATTCTCAGCTGATACACCAATTATTAAAGGTTCTGCATTCAAAGCTTTGAACGAACCAACTCCAGAAAACACAGCTTGTATCGAAGAACTTTTGACAGCTATGGATACATGGTTTGATGATCCAGTTCGTGATGATGAAAAACCATTCTTGATGCCAATTGAAGACATCTTTACAATTTCAGGACGTGGTACTGTAGTAACAGGAAAAATCGAACGTGGTGTTGTTAATATGAACGATCCAGTACAGATTGTAGGTATTCGTCCAACAGCTGACACAACTGTAACAGGTATCGAAATGTTCCAGAAAACTCTTGATCAGGGTATGGCTGGTGATAACGTTGGTATCTTGCTCCGTGGTGTTGAAAAGAAAGATGTTGTTCGTGGTCAGGTTTTGGCAAAGCCAAATTCAATTACTCCACACACAAAATTCGAAGCTCAGATTTACGTTCTTTCAAAAGAAGAAGGTGGACGTCACTCTCCATTCTTCACAGGATATCGTCCACAGTTCTACTTCAGAACTACAGATATTACTGGTACAATCGAACTCGAAGCTGGTACAGACATGGTAAAACCAGGCGATAACGTAAAAGTTATTGGTGAACTTATTCACCCAATCGCTATGGACGAAGGTCTTAAGCTTGCTATCCGTGAAGGCGGTCACACAATCGCTTCTGGACAGGTTGTAAAAATTATTGAATAGTTTATTGAGTAAATAATTTTTTTCAAGCAGCAGGATTAATTTCCTGCTGTTGTGAAAAAAAGGAGTAAAATTAAATGGCTAATGGAAAAATTCGTGTCAGACTTCGTGCATTTGATGTAGAGCTGATCGACCAGAGTGCTAAAGCCATCGTGCAGACAGTACAGAAAGCTGGTGCAAAGGTTTCAGGACCTATCCCGCTTCCTACAAGAATCAATAAAATGACTGTTTTGCGTTCTCCACACGTAAATAAAAAATCACGTGAACAGTTTGAAATGAGAACACATAAACGTCTTATTGACATTATGAACCCATCACAAGATGTTATGGATTCTTTGATGAAACTTGAACTTCCTGCCGGTGTCGATGTAGTTATTACACAATAGTGTAGTTGTTACACGAGGGTGTAATTATCACACTAGTAGTGAAATATTTCTGATTATCTAGTCTAGATAATCAAAAAAAAATGGTACGGTCCCTCTGGATTCGGGATGGCGGCCTAAGATTAAAGGGAGTTTTGCGAAAGATAGTAACAAAATCCCAAAGGAGATATCAGAATGAAAGGTCTGATTGCAAAAAAAGTTGGCATGACACAGATATTCGATGAAAGCGGTAATCTGACTCCAGTAACCGTAATCCAGGTCGAGCCTAATGTTGTTATTGCCAAAAAAGAAAAGGAAAATTGCGGTTACAATGCAGTTGTTCTTGGTTTAGAAGATATTAAAGCTTCTAGAGCAAACAAAGCTTATGCCGGACAATTTCCAGAAAGTATCAATCCAAAACGTCACTTGAAAGAA
Source organism: uncultured Treponema sp. (assembly GCA_945868875.1). Taxonomy (GTDB): domain Bacteria; phylum Spirochaetota; class Spirochaetia; order Treponematales; family Treponemataceae; genus Treponema_D. The sequence goes on along the minus strand of CAMBMW010000004.1, from coordinate 21,073 downwards.
TTCCGTGATTTTGAAAAGGATGTAAATGTTGGTGATGTTGTTGGTCTTGAACTTTTTGAAGGAACACGTTTCTTAGATGTTACAGCAACTTCAAAAGGTAAAGGTTTCCAGGGTGTTATGAAAAGATGGGGATTCCATGGTGGACGTGCTACTCATGGTTCAAAATTCCATCGTGAGCCAGGTGGTACAGGAGAATGTACAACACCAGGTCACTCATTCAAGAATATCAAATTACCTGGACATATGGGTTTCAAAAGAGTTACTGTGCAAAATTTGAAGATCGTAAAAGTAGAACCAGATTTGAAAGTAATTATGGTTCGTGGTGCTGTTCCTGGAAACAAGAACTGTACTCTCATTGTGAAAGCCGCAGTTAAGAAATAGGAGATAGAATATGGAAAAGAAAGTATATTCAACTTCTGGAAAAGAATTGCGTACAATCACACTTGATGATAAAGTATTCGGTCTTCCAGTTAACGACGATGTTATTTACTATGCTATTACAAATGAATTAGCAAACAGACGTGTTGGTACAGCTTGTACAAAAACTCGTTCCGAAGTACATGGTTCAAATGCAAAACCATATAAACAGAAGGGAACTGGTAATGCACGTCGTGGTGACAAAAAATCTCCAATTATGGTTGGTGGTGGTACAATTTTTGGACCTAAACCAAGAGATTTCAGTTACTCAATTCCTAAGAAAGCAAAGAGACTTGCTATGAAGTCAATCTTGAGTGCTCATGCTCAGGGTGAAAGACTTACAGTTGTTGAAGATTTTACTGTTGAAAGCGGTAAAACAAAGGATTTAGTAACAATTCTTAATAATTTTGCTAAAGACGAAAGAACTGTATTAATTCTTAAAGATGATGATGCAAAGATTAAACAGGCAGCTAGAAATATTCCAAATCTTACTTTCCTTGCATATAATCGTCTTGAAGCACATGATTTGTACTATGGACGCAAGATAATTATTCTTGAATCTGCAGTAAAAAATCTTTCTGAGTTCTATGCTGAAGATAAGGAGGCTAAATAATGAATTACGAAGATATTCTTATTAGGCCTGTTGTTTCTGAAAAAGCAAGTATGTTGCGTGAACAGAATAAATATGTATTTATTGTTCATCCAGATGCAACAAAGACACAGATTAAAGAAGCTGTTGCTCGCTTGTTCAAAGTAAAAGTAGTTGACTGCACAACAATGAATGTGCTTGGTAAAATGAAACGACTTCGTGGTAAACCAGGTCGTACAGCATCTTACAAAAAAGCTATTGTACGTATCGCTGAAGGCGAAACAATTGCTGCTTTTGAAGGTGTGTAAGTCTGGTAGAAATTAAGGGGATATAAAATGGCTCTTAAAGTATTTAAGCCAATGACAGCAGGTACACGTGGACGTGTAGACTTGCGTCGTGACGAACTGACAACTGATAGACCCGAGAAAACTTTGGTGTCAGGTCGTAAGTCTCATGCAGGACGCGGAGCTGGTGGTCGTATTTCTGTACGTCATCAGGGTGGCGGTCACAAGAGACGTTATCGTGATATAGATTTCAAGCGTGATAAGCACGGAATTCCTGGAACTGTAAAAACAATTGAATATGATCCAAACAGAAGTGCTAATATCGCTTTGATTTATTATGCAGACGGTGATAAACGTTATATCATCGCTCCAAAAGGATTGCAGGTTGGTCAGAAAATTATGTCTGGTGATAATGCAACTCCGACAGTTGGAAATGCACTTCCTCTGAATGCAATTCCAGTTGGTTTTACTATTCACAACATTGAATTGACACTTGGTCAGGGTGGACAGCTTGTTCGTTCTGCTGGTGCTAGTGCAATGATTGCAGGTCGCGAAGGTGATTATGTTATCGTTCGCTTACCTTCAAGTGAAATGAGAAAGATTAACGGAAAATGCTATGCAACAATCGGTGTTGTAGGAAATGAAGAACACATGAACGTTAAACTTGGTAAAGCAGGTCATAAACGTTGGATGGGTATTCGTCCTACAGTTCGTGGTATGGCTATGAACCCTGTTGATCATCCACTTGGTGGTGGTGAAGGTGCTGGTAAAGGACGTAATCCTGTTACTCCTTGGGGACAGCCTTGTAAAGGTTACCAGACACGCAACAAAAGAAAGACATCTAGCAACTTCATTGTTAGCCGTCGTAAGAAGTAGTTGGCGAGGAGATAATCGTGTCAAGATCTGTTAAAAAAGGACCTTTTGTAGAAAAATCACTTTACAAAAAGGTTCAGTTGATGAATAAAGAAGCAGACAAGAAAATGATTAAAACATATTCTCGCTGCTCTACAATAATTCCAGAAATGGTAGGTAATACTATTTCTGTGTATAATGGAAAATCATGGATTCCTGTATATATTACAGAAAACCTTGTTGGTCACAAACTTGGAGAATTTGCTCCAACTCGTACTTACAAGGGACATGGTGGAACAGATAAAACTGCCGGAAAAGGCAAATAATAGGTGGGTATTATGGCTGAGAAAAAAGGTTATGTAGCCACTTCGAAATTCCTGATTGCATCACCAACAAAGGTTCGCCCTGTTGCTCATGTAATTAATCAGAAATCCTATACTGAAGCTATGGCTATCTTGGCAAATATGCCACAGAAAGGTGCAACATTAATCAGTGCTACTTTGAAATCTGCTGCATCAAATGCACTTAACCAGAATAGTAAGTTGGATGAAGATATGCTTTACGTAAAAGAAATTAGAGTTGATGAAGGTCCTAGACTAAAGAGAGTTTGGTTCCGTGCACGAGGTCGTGCTGATCAGCTTTTAAAACGTATGTGTCATATTACCGTCATCGTTGACGAGAAGGCGGGGGAATAAAGTGGGTCAGAAAGTTAATCCTATTGGTTTACGTTTAGGTGTAAACAAAACATGGCAGTCACGCTGGTATGCAGATCCACGTGAATATGCAGATTTAGTTCTTGAAGATATTAAGATTCGTAAAATGGTTTCTGAACTTCCAGAATGTAAAAATGCAGATATAGCAGAAATTGAAATTGTTCGTCATCCACAGCGCGTTACAATCGTAATTCATACAGCAAAGCCTGGTGTAATTATTGGTGCTAAAGGTGCTACAATTGAAAAAATTAGTGCAGATATCCAGAAGCAACTTACTAAAAAGGTTCAGATTAAGATTAAAGAAATCAAACGTGGTGATTTGAATGCTACTTTGATTGCTCAGAATATTGGTCGTCAACTTGTAGGTCGTGGTTCATTCCGCAAGGCTATGAAACAGGCTGTTAGTAATGCAATGCGTGCTGGTGCTCAGGGTGTAAAAGTTCGTCTTAGTGGTCGTCTCGGTGGTGCTGATATGTCACGTACTGAAGAACACAAAGAAGGACGAGTTCCTTTACATACTCTTCGTGCTGATATTGACTATGGAACATATGCAGCTCTTACTACATACGGAAAAATCGGTATTAAAGTATGGGTATACAATGGTATGAACTATGGTATCGATCACAATGAAGATGCTGGTCAGCTCGTTAAAAAACCAAGACGTCCAGCTCGTCAGAGTGCTGAAAAGGCAGATGGTGCTGAACCTGCTAAAAAGGCAAGGAGTTAGTATATGCCATTAAGTCCAAAAAGAGTAATTCACCGTAAGGTGCAGCGTGGTCGCGAAAAAGGTTTCGCAACTCGTGATAATAATATTGATTTTGGTGACATCGCTCTTGTAGCTATGGAACCAACTTGGTTGGATGCTAGAGTAATTGAAGCTGCCCGTGTTGCTATCAACCGTAAGCTTGAAAGAAAGGGAAATGTATGGATTCGTATCTTCCCTGATAAACCAATTACTAAAAAGCCAGCTGAAGTTCGAATGGGTAAGGGTAAAGGTGCTCCAGATCATTGGGCAGCTGTTATCAAACCTGGTATGATTTTGTTTGAAATTGGTGGAGTTGATTTAAAAGTTGCTCACAGAGCTCTTGAGCTTGCAGGTGACAAACTTCCAGTTCTTACAAAAATCGTTTATAAGCCAACACGCGACTAGGAGGAAATAAGATGGCTGATTCAAAGAAAAAGAATGACAAAGAACTGTCTTATAAAGAACTCGTAGCTAAACGTGACGAGCTTAAAAAGGAATACATGGATCTCCGTTTTAAAATGGTAGTTTCTCATGTAGATAACCCAATGCAGAAACGTACACTTCGTCGTGAAATTGCACGTTTGAATACGTTTATTCGCCAGAAAGAAATCGCTGGCGAAAACAAATAGGAGCTGAACTGTGGAAGAGAATGCTGTTCAGACTGTAAAGCCTTCAAAACGTTCATTTGTTGGTCTTGTAACAAGCGATAAAATGGACAAAACAATTGTTGTAACTATTGCAACAAAAAAAATGGATCGTCTTTACAAGAAATATGTTACTAGAACAAAGAAGTACATGGCTCATGATGAAAATAATGATGCACATGTAGGTGATACAGTGCGTATCGTTGAATGCAGACCTTTAAGCAAAAATAAATGCTGGCGTCTTGCTGAAATCGTTGAGCGTGCTAAATAAGCGAAGGAGTTGAAATTATGATTCAGATGCAATCTTGTATGACTGTTGCTGATAACTCTGGAGCTAAAATTGCTCAGTGTATTAAAGTTATCGGTGGTTCACATCGCAGATATGCTGGTATTGGTGATATCGTAGTTGTAGCAATTAAAGATGCTATTCCTACATCAACAATTAAAAAGGGTACAATCGAAAAGGCTGTAATCGTACGTCAGGCAAAAGAATATAGACGTCCAGATGGAACTTACATTCGTTTTGATGATAATGCATGCGTTATCGTAGATGATAGTAAAAATCCTAAAGGTAAACGTATTTTTGGACCTGTAGCTCGTGAGCTTCGTGATATGGATTTTATGAAAATCATATCTTTGGCTCCGGAAGTTCTTTAAGGAGTAATGAAATGTTAAAAAAATCAAAAATCCGCAAGAACGATACAGTTGAAGTAATTGCAGGAAAAGATAAAGGAAAACGCGGAACAGTTGTAAGTGTTCTCCTTAAAAAAGAAGCAGTTATTGTATCTGGTGTAAACATTGTTAAAAAGGCAATGAAAAAGAAGAGTCAGCAGGATCAAGGCGGTATCGCTGAGATTGAAGCTCCTCTTAATATTTCAAATGTAGCAATCGTATGTAAAAAATGCGGTCCTACAAAAATCGGTTATAAAATCGACGGCGACAAGAAAATTCGCGTTTGCCGCAAATGTGGAGATGTTCTGTAATGGCAAATTACGTACCTCGGCTTAAGAAAGTCTATAAAGACGAAATCGCCCCAGCTCTTGTTAAAGAGTTCAACTACACAACTCCAATGCAGATTCCTGTAATTAAAAAGATTGTTGTAAGTATGGGTGTTGGTGAAGCTCTCACAAATAAGAAACTCCTTGATGCCGCAGTTGCAGACTTGACTCAGATTACTGGTCAGAAGGCTGTTAAAACTAAAGCTAAAAAGAGTATTGCTAACTTCAAATTGCGTGAGGGTAATGAAGTGGGTGCAATGGTAACATTGCGCGGAGACATCATGTATGAATTCCTTGATCGTCTTATTAATGTTGCATTCCCACGTATTAAGGATTTCCGTGGAATTAAAGCTACAGGTTTTGATGGACATGGAAATTTCTCTGTTGGTATTACTGAACAGTTAATATTCCCAGAAATTGACTTTGATAAAGTAACAAAGATTGCTGGTATGAATATTACTTTTGTAACAAGTGCTGCTACAGATGCTGAAGCAAAAGCACTTCTTGCTAAGTTCAATATGCCATTCCGTAAGTAGGTGAAGTATGGCTAAGAAATCGATGATTATTAAAGCAGCCCGCAAACAGAAGTATGCGACTAGAGAATACAATCGTTGTCAGATTTGCGGACGACCACGCGGATATTTGCGAAAGTTTAAGATGTGTCGTCTTTGCTTCCGTAAATTGGCAAGTGAAGGCCAGCTTCCTGGCGTTACAAAATCAAGTTGGTAGGAGATAGAAATGAGTGCATCAGATCCAGTAGCAGATATGCTCACAAAGGTTCGTAATGCGGCTATGGCCCGCCATGAAAAAGTAGATGTACCTGCTTCAAAATTGAAGTTAGAAATCATTAAAATTATGAAGACTGAAGGTTACATCAAAAACTTTAAAAAAGTTCAGGAAGATGGAAAAAACACAATCCGTATTTTCTTGAAATATGATGAAGAGAATAATCCTGTAATCCATGGTGTTAAAAAGATTTCAACACCAGGTCGTCGTGTTTATTCTGGTTACAAAGATTTGCCACGTGTATATAACGGATATGGTACAATCATTGTTTCAACTTCTTCTGGTGTTACAACTGGTAAGAAAGCAGCTGAAAAAATGGTTGGTGGCGAATTAGTTTGTACAATCTGGTAATAGGGGGCAGAAAGTATGTCTAAAGTAGGTAAACTTCCTGTTGCTCTTCCAGCAGGTGTAACAATCAATGTTGCTGATGGTGTGATTACTGTAAAAGGTCCAAAAGGTGAACTTAAACAGGATTACAATGAAGCAATTGATATTAAAGTTGAAGGAACTGAAATCATTCTTACAACTAAAAATAATGAAAAGCAGACAAATGCTTATCATGGACTTTACAGAAGCTTGATTGCTAACATGGTAAAAGGTGTAACAGAAGGTTTTACAAAAACTTTGATTATCACTGGTGTTGGTTATCGTGCTGAAGTAAAAGGAAAGGAATTGGTAATGAACCTTGGATATTCAAGTGATTATATTGCTATTATTCCTGATGGTTTGACTGTTGTTGCAACTCCAGATGGAAAACTTTCTATTTCTGGAATTAATAAACAGCTGGTTGGTGAATTCAGTTCACAAATCCGTAAGTTACGAAAACCTGAACCTTATAAAGGAAAAGGTATTCGTTATGACAACGAAGTTATCAGACGTAAAGTCGGTAAAACTGGTGTTAAATAAGGTGAAGCTATATGTTTAAGAAAATGAACGATAAAAACAGAAAACGCTTGCACAGAAAGATTCATATTCGTAAGTCTATTTTTGGAACTGCAGAAAGACCAAGAATGACAATTACAAGAAGTAACAAAAATCTTTCAGTTCAGGTAATTGATGATAATGAAGGAAAAACTTTAGCTTCTATCTCAACTTTGGAAAAAGAATTTGCTGCAATTAAACCTACTGTTGAAGGTGCTGCAAAACTTGGTGAAGCTTTGGGTGCACGCCTTAAAGATAAAAATATCAATAAGGTTGTATTTGATAGAAATGGTTACTTGTACCATGGTGTTGTTAAAGCTTTCGCTGATGGTGCCCGTAAAGCTGGTATAGAATTCTAGGAGTTATTATGGAACATCAGAAGAACTTTGATAAAGAACCAAAAGAGAAAGAGTTTGTAGAAAAACTCGTAACTCTTAACAGAACTTGTAAGACTGTAAAAGGTGGACGTCGTATGTCGTTCTCTGCTCTTACAGTTGTAGGTGATGGAAAAGGTCGCGTAGGATATGGTCTTGGAAAAGCTAATGACGTATCTGAAGCTATTAAAAAGAGTATTGATAAAGCAAAAAGAAATCTTATTGTTGTGCCTTTGAAAAATGGTACTATTCCACATGAAATAATTGGAAAATATAAGAGTTCAGAAGTATTGCTGAAACCAGCTTGTTCCGGTACTGGAATTATCGCTGGTGGTACAGTACGTGCTATCATGGAATCTGCTGGTACAACAGACGTTCAGTCTAAGTCTTTGGGTTCAAACTCAGCTGTGAATGTTGTTCGTGCAACATTTGATGCTATTTCTAAATTGATGGACGCAAAGAAAGTTGCAGCAAACAGAGGTAAAACTCTTGATGAGTTGTGGGGTTAATGTATGGCTAAGACAAAACAGTTAAAAGTTACATTAATTAGAAGTACAATTGGACAGAAGCCAGATAAGGTTGCAACTGTTCGCAGTCTTGGATTGAAGAAGATTAGTTCATCAAACGTTCTTCCAGATGATGCATGTATTCGCGGAATGGTTGCTTCTGTTTCACATTTAGTTAAAGTTGAGGAGATCTAAAATGGCAGAATATAATCCAATTCTTAGTGCTCCTCAGGGTGCTAATAAAAAACCAAAGCGTGTTGGTCGTGGTTCTTCTTCAGGACTTGGTACAACTGCTGGTAAAGGTAATAAAGGTCAACAGTCTCGTTCAGGCGGAAAAACTTATGTAGGTTTTGAAGGTGGACAGATGCCTCTTTACAGACGTATTGCTAGAAAAGGATTTTCAAATTATCCTTTCAAAAAAGAATATGTTTGTATTAATGTTGAATTGTTAGAAACTAAATTTAACGATGGTGAAACTGTAAATAAAGCTTCTTTGATTGAAAAAGGATTCATTTCATCTAAATCAAATTCTATGGTAAAAGTTCTTGGTAATGGAGAAATTACAAAGAAATTGACAGTAGAAGTTGATAAAGTTTCTGCTTCAGCAAAAGAAAAAATTGAAAAAGCAGGTGGTTCAGTTAAAACTGCTGAATCAAAAGCTGAATAAAAAGCGGAGTAGAACATGGCAAGCAACCCAATTGTAAATATGTTTAAAGTTAAAGAAATCAGAGAACGTTTGTTTTTTACATTCTTGATTTTAGCAGTATTCCGCTTAGGAAGTGTACTTACTGTTCCAGGAATTGATGCAAATGTGCTTCTTAAATACTTTGACGATTTAGCTGCTCAGAATAAGAATGCATTCGCAAGCTATATGGATTTCTTTGTTGGAGGAGCTTTCTCTAACTTTTCTATCTTAATGCTTGGTGTAATGCCTTATATTTCTATGCAGATTATTATGCAGCTTGCTGTGATTATTTTTCCATCATTAAAACGTATATCCCAGGAAGATGGAGGACAGAGAAAAATTGCACAATACACACGTGTTGGTACAATTGTTGTTTGTTTGATTCAAGCTTGGGGTATGTCAGTTTATGCTAACAGTATTCCTGGTTGTATCGTGTTGCAGAATAAAGTTCTTTTCAGAATTTTGTTTATGCTAACAGTTACAACTGGTTCTATGGTTACTGTTTGGTTAGGTGATCAGATTACAGCTCGTGGAATTGGTAATGGTATTTCAATGATGATTTTTGCAGGTATCGTTGCGCGCTTGCCAAATGCTATTGTTGAGCTTGCTCAAAAAGTAGCAGCTGGCGAAATTCAGCTTGTATTTGTAATTCTCGTTGTAATAATGTTTATTGCTATTATTGCATTAGTAATTTTTGAAGAAGCTGGTCAGAGAAAAATTCCAGTTCATTATGCAAAACGTGTAGTTGGAAGAAAAATGTATGGTGGACAAAGTACTTACATTCCATTTAAGGTTAATCCTTCAAATGTAATTCCTTTGATTTTTGCATCTTCAATTTTAACATTACCTTTAACAATTGCATCTTCATTTGCGCAAGGTCAAAATTCTGCTAAATGGATTACTTCACTTTCTAGATTTTTGACTCCAAATGGTATTTGGTACAATATATTGTTGGTTATTCTTATTATCTTCTTTGCATACTTCTACACTCAGGTAACCCTGAACCCTACAGAAATTGCTAAGAACATTCGTGAAAACGGCGGCTCCATTCCGGGTGTTCGTTCAGATAAAACAGAAGAATATCTGACAAAAATATTAAATAGACTTATATTACCAGGTTCATTATTCCTGGCTTTTATTGCTGTAATTCCTACAATTATTCAACAGTTGTTTGGATTCCCACAGTCTATTAGTCAGTTAATGGGTGGAACATCGTTAATCATTATGGTTGGTGTTGCACTTGATACAATGAGTCAGGTTGAAGCTCTTTTGAAAATGCATCATCATGAAGGATTGACAAAAAAGGGCAAAATTAGATCACGAAATTTGTAAAATTTTGTGAATTAGTAGTAGAAAAGATATGGGAATATATGCTATTATATTAGCCACTGAACTGCTCTCATTGCGAGGTGCTAGAGTTCAGTGAATATTCTCATGGGGGCTTTTTATGAAAGTACGAACCAGTGTAAAACCTATCTGTGATAAATGTAAGGTTATTAAAAGAAATGGTATTATCCGTATCATTTGTACAAACCCAAAACATAAACAGAGACAGGGCTAAGGCTTAAGGAGAAACAGATGGCTCGAATTGCGGGTGTAGATATCCCAAACAAACATGTAGGTACCGCATTAACTTATATTTATGGTATCGGTCGTTCATCAGCTGCAAAAATCTGTGAAGATGCTAAGATTGATCCAATGAAAATGGCAAACGATCTTACACAGGATGAATTGGCAAAAATTCGTGAAATCATCGACGCAAATTATAAGACAGAAGGACGTTTACGTTCAGAAATTGGTCTTAACTTGAAGCGTTTGATGGATATTGGTTGCTATCGTGGTCTTCGTCATAAGAGAGGTCTTCCTGTACGCGGTCAGAGAACTCGTACAAATGCACGTACTCGAAAGGGTAAAAAGAAGACTGTTGCTAATAAGAAGAAAGCATAAGGCGGAGGATAAATAATGGCTACCGTTAAGAAACGAAAGGAAAAAAAGAGCGTATACGAAGGAAATATTTATATTCAGGCTACGTTCAACAATACTATCGTAACTGTAACAGATATGAAAGGAAATGCTTTGTCATGGGCATCTTCTGGTGGACTTGGTTTCCGTGGAGCAAAAAAATCAACTCCATTTGCCGCTCAGTCTGTAGCAGAAACTGCTTTGCAGAAAGCTGCAAGTTATGGATTACGTGAAGTTCATGTATATGTAAAAGGACCTGGAATGGGACGTGAAAACGCTATCCGTTCTATTGGTGCTATGGGATTAAAAGTTAAATCTATTTCTGATGTAACTCCAATTCCTCATAATGGCTGTCGTCCACGTAAAACACGACGTATGTAATTATTGTAGAGGAGATCTATTATGGGAAAAAGTACACAACCACTTTTAAAACGATGTAAGTCTTTGGGTATTAATCCAGTTGTAATGGGATATACAAAGGAAACTAAAAGACATCAGAAAGATGTAAGAAAAAAGAAGTCTGAATACGGTGTTCATCTTGCTGAAAAACAGAAGGTACGCTTTATTTATGGTGTGATGGAAAAACAGTTCCATAAATACTATATTATGGCTACAAAAAAAGATGGAATTACTGGAGAAATGCTTCTTCAAATTCTGGAATCAAGACTTGATAATGTAGTATATCGTTTAGGATTTGCTAAAACTCGTAAACAGGCAAGACAGATGGTAAACCATGGTCACATTCTTTTGAATGGTGCAAAGGTATCTATCCCTTCTTATCTTGTAAAAGTTGGAGACGTTATCACTGTTAAAGAAAATTCAGGAATTAAAAAACTTATCGTTGCTAACAATGATGTAGTTGTTCCAGGATGGCTTGAAGCAGACAAAGATAATTTTACTGGAAAGGTTGTTAGCTTGGCTACAAAATCAGATATTGATTATGCAGTTCAGGAAAACCTTATCGTTGAATATTATTCTAAATAGTAGAAAGGAGTTCAGATGGCTCGTAAAAACTTGCTTAAAGGTTTTAAAAGACCTAAAGGCATTTCATTTGAACACGTTAGTACAAATCCGAACTACGGAAAATTTACTGCATATCCCTTTGAAACTGGGTTTGGTACAACAGTTGGTAATACTTTGAGAAGAGTATTGTTGTCGTCTATTCAAGGATATGCGATTACATCTATTCGTATTACATCTTATGATGAGAATGGAATATCTCATGTAATCTCAAGCGAATTTGAAGCAATTCCAAATGTTGCTGAAGATACATTAGAGATTATTAATACTCTTAAAATGATGAGGGTACGATTACCAGATGAAGAAGAACAAAACACTATTCAGTTTGAATTCAAAGGTCCAGGTGTAGTTAAGAGTGATGACTTTGCAAAGGAAGGTCAGCTTGAAGTCATGACTCAAGATAAAGTAGTTTTCACTATGATGGAAGGTGCTCATCTTGATATTGAAATTCAAGTGGATCTGGGTAGAGGATATGTACCAGCGGAAACTAATGAACATTACATAGAAGTTGTAGGAACAATTCCTATGGATGCCATTTTCACTCCTGTTCCAAAAGTAAAATATTCTATTGAACCATGCCGTGTTGGACAAAGAAATGACTATGATAAGTTAGTTCTTGAAGTTTGGACTGATGGAACAATTACTCCAGACAATGCTTTATCAGAAGCTGCAAAAATTGCAAAAGAACATTTTGCTGTATTTATTAACTTTAATGATAAAGATGAAATTGGAACAGATGATAGTGATGAAGGCGATGAAAGTATTATTAATTGGTTGAATACACCAGTTGAAGAACTAGAACTTTCTGTTCGTTCATCAAATTGTTTAAAGAATGCAAATATTCGTACAATCGGCGAATTAACAAAAAAGACTGAAGATGACATTACAAAGACAAGAAACTTTGGAAAAAAGAGTCTCCAGGAAATTAAAGAGAAACTCCAGGAATGGAATCTTACTCTTGGAATGACTGATTATAGTCATCTTAAGAATGCTGCCAACTTAACAAAGCAGAAGGAAGAGAAAGATGAATCATAAGAATGGTTTTAATCCGCTTTCACGTACAACAGCACATCGTCGTGCTATGTCACGCAATATGGTAACATCGCTTTTTAGATATGAGCGAATTACTACAACTAAATCAAAAGCTCTTGAAGTAAGAAAGTCAGCTGAAAAACTTATTACTAGAGCTAAAGAAGATACTGTTCACAATAGACGTGAAGTAGCAAAGTTTATTGCTGATGAAAAAATCTTGAATAAACTTTTTACTGAGATTAGTCCACGTATGAAAGAAAGAAATGGTGGATATACACGCGTTCTTAAATTGGGATATCGTCAGGGTGATGCTGCTGATGTTGTAATTCTTGAATTGGTTGATTACAAACTTGATAATGAAACAAAAGAAGAAAAATCTTCTAAGAAAGCAGATTCAAGCGAACCAAAAGCTAAGAAATCAACAAAAGCTAAAAAAGTTGCTACAGAAGAATCAGCTAACTAAGCGGATAAGGAGAACGATATGTCAAAAAACCATCGTGGATCTGGTATTAGATCATTACCTGCTCATGGAAGAGGAACTTGTGCAATTTGTGGAAAAACAAATATTAAAGTTCTTTGGGAAAAGGAAATTAATGGTCAGACTGTAAATGTTTGTAAATATTGTAATGCAAATTTAAAGAATAAAGCTAGAAAAGCTGTTCCTGCAACAGAAGCAGCTCCAGCAACAGAAGCTGCAACTGAATAACAGGCTTTATAGTATTATCAATCGTAAGGGACTGTTCTTTATTTTGAGGATTAATCAAAATAAATGACAGTCCCAAATTAATTTTAAATTATTGTTACAATAATTATTTTTTATTATTGCTAGATTTCATTTTATAGGTTACAATTAATTTTAATGAGTGTCGCAACAAGTTTAAAAACTTCGCAATATTACGATTATTATAGAGATAAAGAAGTAATATTTTCGAAAGCAAATATAAAATATTTAAAATTAGATCCTCGTGAGATATATATTAAATGTAATGGTGGGCATTGGCCATGCATTATTAATTCATCATCATTACAACAGGCAAAAATAATTATAGGAACATCATGTGGAATTTTTGAAATTCTACGCAAGAAAAAAGATGTGAATATAAGTTTAAGATATGGTTTTTATGAACAGAACGAAAAGTTTCAGTTTTTTGTTACTTGTAATGTGATTAATATAGAGAAATATCAAGATAAGGCAGATTTAGCATTAATTACGTTAGCCTTTAATCAGAGACCCCCTGACGATTTGATTTTAAAACTTGGGGAATTTATTGAAGTAAATGAGAATTTTAAGTTTCAGAATAAACAAAAAATCCTTATTAATCAAGAAAATTTGAGACTCTTATCAATACCGAAAGAAGAAACTTATGTATATATTCAGAGTGTTCCTAGAAAGTGTATTTTAAAAGATATTTCTTTTGGAGGTGTTACACTTTTATTGGTCGGCATTCCAAAGTTTTTAGAAAAGAAAGAAGTAGAGTTACGACTTTTGTTTTCAGATTCAAATGAACAAGTAGCATTAAAAGGGATTATTGAAAATGCAGAATTTATGCCTGGAAGAAAAGATATTTCAATAGTAGAAATAGTATATATTCAAGAACAGGTGCCAATGAATTATAAATTCCATATTAACAGTTATTTGACCTCTTCAAGTAATAAACGTATTCAAAAACAAAATGAGAATAAAAATTCACAAGAAAGTAATTCAAGTATTTTTGATGGAATTAATAAAAAAGATGGCATTGTTAAAAAAACAACTGAAGTTGCAGAAAATATAGCAGAAAAGGTTTCTGAAAAAGTTGAAAAAGTATCAGAAATCGTAAATAAAAAAATTGAAAAAGTATATGAAAAAGTAAAAGAAATTAAAACTGAAAAAGATAATAAAAAAACAGAGGAAAAATGAGCTCACAAAATCCTTTAGAATCAATTTATTTTATTACTATTCCTGAAAATTTTATTCAGTCAGAGGATGCTTTTAAGATTGATACTTCAATAAAACTGCCGGTTCAAAAAAAAGTGAATGAGGCACCTGGAAATTTTAATCCAAGTGAAATCACGACTGAACAGATTTTGGCTGGAATTTTAACAGTTTTGGCTTATGACAAAAAAAATGAGAATTTGGATTATTATCGTTCTATCATTTTAAAAGTAAAACCGAATATTAAAAAAGAATTATGTGAAGCTGCTATTTTAAAAACAAAAAATGAAGATTTTGATTTGGCAGAAGAAATCTTTTTAGCGTTGAAGGGACTTGATCCTGAGGATGTTGCAATCACTTTGAATATGGCTTTGTTTTTAGACCAGCGAGCTGATTCTTTTAGGAATGCAGGATTGATTGAAGAAGCAGATGCCTATGATTCTGATGCGCTAGGTTATTATACTGAGGCAATGGAAGCTGATCCTCCTTTAGCTGATGCTTTTTTTAATGCCGGCTTTTTTTATATGAAACAACACAAATATCGGGATGCAAAGGATGCGTTTGAAACATATATTGCATTGACTTGTGATTTGAGTGATGAAGATTTGGGTGAAAGCGGAGTTTATAAAAAAGAGCGTGCACAAGAAATTGTTAATAATATCACAAATCAGAATATTGATGATGAAGCATTTATGCGAGCTTATGATTTGATTTCCAAAGGTGAAGAAGAAAAAGGAATTGAACAAATCAGAAAGTTTTTGGTTAACAATTCAAAGGTATGGAATGCCTGGTTTATGCTTGGGTGGGGATTACGTCGGCTCCAGCGTTTTTCTGATGCTAAACTTGCATTCGAAGAAGCATTGAAATGTGGTGGAAATGAAAATCCTGATACTTATAATGAACTTTCTCTTTGTTATATTCAGGAAAAGAATTTTGATGAAGCTAAAAAATGTCTTCTAAAAGCTTTTGAAATGGACAGTGAAAATACAAAAATAATTTCAAATCTTGGATTTCTGGCATTGGCTCAAGGAGATAAACAGCAGGCTAGAAATTATTTTACTGCAGTTCTTGAATTTGATTCGAAAGATAAAATTGCTGCAAACGAACTTTTGAAACTGGAAAAAGAATAGAATCTAGGGGAGAGAAATTTTATCTCCTGGTGTTATATTGTTTTTTAGAAACCAACCTTGTGGTACTTCTAGTGCGTAGCGAACTGAAACTGTGCTTTCTATTGAGGAAAGGCTGAACGGGGTCATGTCATAAATTTCGCGAATTATTCCATTAGAGTCTATGTATGCAATTGACAGAGGATGAGGTGTGTTTTTCATCCAGAATGAAAGTTTTTGGTCAAACTCAAAAATAAAAAGCATGCCTGTCCCATCTGGGATTTTTTTTCTTTCCATGAAACCAAAGTTTCTTTCTTCTTGAGTGCGTGCAATTTCTGCATCAACATAGAAGGTCTGTCCCTCTTTTGTTGTAATCATTAATTTTTCAGTTTTAAGTTTTTTTTGAGAACAAGAAATGAAAACTGTTGAGAAGGTGAATATTAAAAATAATAGGCTAAATTGTTTTTTTATCATAATTCATCCAAAAACATTTTTTGTGTGATTTCTACAGGAGAATCTTGTATATTTGAATAGTTTTGAGTTGAATCAAAAATCTTGTTATCGATATATTTTAAAGTTAGTGGTTTTTCCAGAGTAAAAGTTACTTCATCTGATTTCCATGTAGCTTTTTGAGGATTAAAATCGGTTGGATTTCCGTATTTGTTGCATAGTGTGGTGAATATAGTGTAGTAATCGATTTTTTCTTGATTTACATTTATTGTGATGATGTAAAGAGAATCATTTGTGAATTGAAACCAGCAGCGTTCAAGAAAATTAGAACCGTGTCCGTATTGTGCATCTGTTTCGATTAATGTTTTATTAGTTCCAGGAATGAGAGAGACATCTCGTTCTCCATGATAACCGAAATCAGAATCTTTGAGTAATGCAATTTTTGTATCTTCAAAAGTCATGCCAAGTAAAATATTTTTATATCCTTTTGGATAATCTTGCGAAAAAGAGAAAAAATGAATTGAACAAAATAAGAAAAAAGAAATAAAAAAAGATTTTGACTTAAGCATACTTTATTATCGGTAGAAATAGAAATTTCCTGAATATTCTTTATACTTAATAAATGATTTACAATTATCTTTAAAGAATTATAAATCATAAAAAGAAAATTGTGTGGAATAAGAATAAAAAAAATTATTTTTGTTTATTTTGTTTGCGATAAAAAGATGCTTGTTTAAACAATTCCTGTACATCTTTAATGAGAATCTTTCCACCAAGAATTTTAATGTTTTGATACCCTTGAAAATCGTATATTGCTTTTGGAGCAACAGTTTCAGTGAGAGCACACATATTTACAAGGTCTTGTGGCGTAAAATCTGTCTGAAACGAACGAGAATTTAAATCAACTTTTTGTTTTTCAAGTTGAAGAGAGAGCATATCAATCATTTTTGTAACTGGATCTGAAAGACTTGCATTTTCAATCTGGCGATACATTGACCAGATTCTTTCGGCAAAAGTTATTGTGAGTTTGAAAATCAGTTGTGGTTGTGTTGAAACCATTTGATTAAAGTTTGAACGATTAATTACCATCAAAACGCAGTCAGTACGAGCTATTGCACTAGCTGAACGAGGTTTGTTTTCAAGCAGAGCCATTTCACCAAACATATCACCTTTTTTGAGAACAGCAAGTGTAACTTCATTTCCCTGTACAACTTTTGAAATTTCAATTTCGCCGCTTTGAATTATGAACATTTCTGCACCATTCTGCGATTCTGAAAAAATCATTGTATCTTGAGGATATTTTCTAGTTAATTCAGCTGTTGGCTCAAAATAAACTGCTTTTGTTGTTGGTTTTAAAGAAATGAATTTTCTTTTTGCGTATTCAGCAGCTTTTCCTATTGGTTTTGTTTTTAAAAATTGATAATAAGCAAAAGCCGATATGTCTGATTTTCCTTTTTTTTCGTAGAAATATGCAACATTAAAAATTTGTTCGTGATTTTCTTTTGCAACAGAATTTAATGCTGTTTTTGAAAGTTGTTCATTCATCATGCGCATTCGGTTTGAGAAGTTTTTGATGATTTTTAATGCTACAGGTGTATTATTTGCAATCAATTCAGGATATTGTTCTCGTTTTACAGAAATTACAATAACATCTGTGAGTGCAATTGCAGTAGCCATTTGTGGTTTTCCCGCCATACATGGAACTACTCCAAGAAAATCTCCTGGTCCATACTTTAAAGTAGAATTGCCGTTTTCAGTGATTTTTGTATATTGAATATTTCCTTGTTGAATTATGAAGAAAAAGTAATTATCAGATTTATCTTCGACGAGTAAGTAAGTACCTTTTTTGTAACTGAGCATCTGTAACTGTAACAATGCTTTCTCCTTGTGATTTGATAGAAAAGAACTTCAGTTTGTTAAAAAATCACTATCATTATAGTATAATTTTAGAAAATTAATTTGTCAATCACTTACAATTACTTACATTTACTTGAAAACTTCGCTGATTTGCAAGCAAATTTGTTCATAAAAAGTCTATTTTATGGGAATTATCAATATTTTATGGAAGAGAAAACTGTTGGTGTGTAAATAAGGTCTGTCCCTGATTCGTGCTGATGTTAGTTTAGTTTTAAATCAAGGTCTGTCCCCGATTATTTAAAATACGTCGAGTCAAGGCACGCTAACGCTTAAAGCCTTGACTTCGCCGTTTTGAGGGGGTTGTACTACCCCCTCAATAAAAAAAGGGGGAAAATCCCCCTGTATTATGAAAAAGTATTTTTTACGATATTTTTCCGCTTTCTGCTGCTCCTGGCAAGCCGATATCTTTTCTATAGAAAGAATCCTCAAATTTTACAGCAGCAATTCCCTGATATGCTTTTCCCCATGCTTCTTTGAAAGAGTGTCCAAAAGCACTGCAAGCCAAGACACGACCACCACTTGTAAGAAGGTTATCTTTATTGCCACGTTTTCCACATACAGCGCCGGCAATGAAGATTTTTGCAGAACTTGCTTTCAATAACTCTTCATTAACAGTAATTTCGCAGCCTTTTTTATATTTTTCAGGATAACCTCCGCTCACTACAACAGGAGCAACCTGATATCCTTTTTTCCATTTGAATTCAAATTCTTTTAATTTTCCATTCAAAATGGCGGTGCACATTGCAGCAAAATCAAAATCCATCAAAGGAAGAACTGCCTGTGTTTCTGGATCGCCAAGTCGAACATTATATTCGAGAAGCTTAGGTCCTTTAGCAGTAAGCATTACTCCAAAGAAAATAAAACCACGGTAATCAAATTTTTCTTTTATTAATCCCTGCAAAGTTGGCTGTAAAATATCTGAATTAAATTGTTCCATCATTTTGTCAGAAACATCATCAAGGGGACAAACGGCTCCCATTCCACCGGTATTTGGACCTTTTGCTCCGTCAAGCAAGCGTTTATGATCACGTGCCGGTAAAAAAGGAATAATCGAAGCACTTCCAGAAACAGCATATTCTGGAGTAACAGAAACAGCCGCCAAAACAGAAATTTCAACACCTTCCAAATAATCTTCAATTACAAGTTTTTTGCCTGCATTTCCAACTTTTCCACCATCCATCATCTCGTTAACTGCATCGATAGCCTGGTCAACAGTTGCAGCAACAACAACACCTTTTCCTGCAGCAAGTCCATCTGCTTTTACAACAATTGGGGCACCATGTTTATTTATATAATTAATAGCTTCATCTTTATTTGTAAAAGTTTCACTGGCAGGACAAGCAACCCCATATTTTTTCATGAAATTTTTGGAAAGGTCTTTGCTTGCTTCTAGCTGAGCTCCAGCTTTTTTGGGACCAACACAAGGAATATTTGCATCCCAAAAAGCATCTGCGATTCCTTCAGCCAAAGGGTCTTCTGGTCCGATTACAGCCATCTTACAGTTTTCTTGTTTTGCAATAGCTACAAAAGGATTTTCACCGTCTTTAATATAATCACATTCAGAAGGATTAATATTAACACATTTTGCTTCATTTGCAGTGCCACCGTTTCCAGGTACTACAATCACTTTATCAACAATAGAACTTTGAGCCAATTTCCAGCAGATAGTGTGCTCACGACCACCACTGCCCACTACAATTATATTCATAAAAAATATTTTACAATAAAAACTGCAAAAATGGAAGTAAGGCGTGGTAATAAAAAACGAGGTCTGTCCCTGTTTCGTGCCTGTTTCGTGATTTGCGGTTGCACAACAATGCAAATTTTGTTATCACGAGACGTGAGTTTTGGCAACTTTTTTCTCTTTTGTAAGGTGAGTTTCATTTCTGACAAAACTCGGGTTTGGTTTAGTTTAAAACGAGGTGTGTCCCTGTTTTTTCATTGAAAATCCATTTTTTTTTCTATATAATCGGAATTGGTTTGATTAAAAACGAGGTCTGTCCCTGGCTCGTGTTTTGCGCTTGCACGCCAACGTAAATTTTGTTATCACGAGCCGTGAGTTTTAGCATTTTATTTCACCTTTTTTAAAATGAAATTAAACTTCTGCCAAAACTCGGGTTTGATTTAGTTTAAAACGAGGTCTGTCCCTGTTTAAATATTAATTTTTTATTGGAGTAAAAATATGGATTACAAAAAACAGTTTATTGATTTCATGGTAGAAGCTCAGGTTTTGAAATTCGGTTCGTTTACACTTAAAAGCGGACGCCAGTCTCCGTTTTTCATGAATGCTGGAGCTTACATCACTGGTTCTCAACTAAAACGTCTTGGCGAATTTTATGCGCACGCAATTCATGACAATTTTGGTGATGATTTTGACGTATTTTTTGGTCCTGCATATAAAGGTATCCCATTGGCAGTAACTACAGCAATTGCCTACAGTGAAATTTATGGAAAAGAAGTAAAATATTGCTGCGACAGAAAAGAAGAAAAAGACCACGGAGCAGATAAAGGTGGATTTTTGGGATACAAGATTAAAGATGGAGACAGAGTAGTAATAATCGAAGATGTAACAACTTCTGGAAAATCAATCGAAGAAGTTTTTCCAAAAATCAAATCGCAAGAAACACAAAAAGATTCAATTAAAATCGTTGGAGAAATAGTAAGTTTAAATCGCATGGAACGTGCCCCTGACACTACAAAATCCGCTTTACAAGTTATATCAGAAACTTATGGATTTAAAACTTGCGCCATAGTCACAATGGATGATGTAATCGATGCTCTGTATACAAACGGTGACAAAAAAATCATTACACCGGAAATTAAAACTCAGCTCGATGAATACTATGCACAATGGGGATGCGAAAAATGATTCAAAATAAAAAACTGTCGGAACAAATGTCATGTTTTAAATTTTTATTCTTTGGGTGGCTTTTTGCTTCGCAAAAATCAGGCTTTTCAGGGTTACGCTATCGCTTCATTCCTTCGCTACGCTTCGGAACTGGCTTCGCCAGCCCTTACAATCCTTGCCACAGTTTAAATTCAAAAGCTAACCTACAAAAACAAAAAAAAACTTTTTCACAATTTTCAGTTAATCTTCAAAACCTTGCATTAATTTCATTCATTCTTTTAATGTTTTGCAGCTGTCAGAAAAAGACAG
>CAMBMW010000003.1 GCA_945868875.1 uncultured Treponema sp. | reverse complement strand
CAAAGTAATGTTCACAAAATCTTTTAAATGCTGCAATCACGGAGATTAAAGGAGGAAATTAATGAAAAAAAACAAATTCAAAGGGATAGTAGCAGGAATTACAGTTTTGTCTGCTGCTTTGTGTGCTGTATCATGCAGTAAAAAAGGTTCTTCATCGATTAAACCAAAAGAAACTATTACTCTTGATGTATATTCTCAGCTTGCAAACTACTCTGGTCTTCAAACAGGCTGGTTTGCAAATCTTATGCTTGAAAAATTCAATGTTAAATTGAATATAATTCCAGAAACTGGTGGAGCTTATCAAACTCGTATGGAATCTGGCAATCTTGGCGATATAGTTGTTTGGGGTAATGACGGAGACCAATATCAGAAAGCCGTAAATGCAGGTCTTTTGCTAGATTGGGAAGAAGATGATCTTCTTGCAAAACACGGTTCATACATCAATGAAAACATGAAACTTGCTTTACAAAAAAATAAAATGATTGCTTCTCCAGATAAAAAAATTCATGGTTTTGGTCATGCAGTTTCTACATCAGCAAGTGACGTTCAACAGTTTTTCTATACATGGGACCTTCGTTTTGACCTTTATGAACAAATCGGTAAACCTGCTATCAAAAATCTTGATGATATGGTTGATGTACTTGCAAAAATGAAAGAAATCTGTCCAAAAGATGATAATGGAAATACAACTTATGGTATTTCTATGTTCAACGATTGGGATGGAGATATGGTAATGTTCGTTAAGGCTCTGGCAACTGCTTACTATGGATATGATGAATTCTATGTAGGTCTTTATGATCCTGCTACAGGAACTTTCCATGGCGCTGTCGAAGAAAATGGACCTTACCTTGAATGTTTGAAATTCTATAATAAACTTTTCCAGAAAGGTCTTCTTGATCCAGATTCATTAACACAAAAATATAACGGAATGTCAGAAGACTATCAAAACGGAACTGCTTTCTTTAATATTTTCAACTGGATGGCATCTCAGACTTATAACAGCGAAACACACACAAGTGCAGGCAAAGCAATGTATCCTGTTTGCCCAGAAGAAGCATCTCCTATTGTATATGGACAGAATGTTTATGGTGCTGAAAGAATCTGGTCTATTGGTTCAAAAACTGCATATCCAGAACTTTGTATGGAAATCATCAATTATTTCTGTACTCCAGAAGGATTCCTTACAACTCAGTACGGACCACAAGGTGTAACATGGGAAATCAAAAACGGCAAAACATATCTTACAGAATTTGGTAAAAAAGCTATGTCTGATCAGAATAATACAGAAATGCCATCACCATATAAAGGAACTTTCCATGACGGTGCATTCCAGATAAATAATATCACATGGTGTCTTGATGCTTCAAATCCTCTTACAGAAGGTGAAACTTATAACCGTTTCTTCTGGGCTTCAGAACAAGTTCCTGCATCAAATCCTGTAGAAGCAAACTGGCGTGAATGGGCTGGTGCATCAAATGCAGATGAATATTTATTAAAACATAAACATCAGATAGCTCCTGGAACATTATTTACAGCAACTCCAATACCAACAGATTTGGAACTAAAAAAATCACAAGTTTGTGATGCAATCAAAAATGGTTCATGGAATGCAATTTATGCAAAAGATGATGCAGAATATGAAAAAATCGTTTCAAAAATGCTTTCTGATGTAAAAGCTTATGGCTGGGATGAATTAAATGAATTCTTTGTAGCTCAAGCAAAAGTTCGTGCAGCAGCTGAAAATGCCGTAAAAAAATAATTGAACTCTATTTAATATAATTAAATAATTCCTATTTAGATTTTCCGTCATTAATGTTATATTAGTGACGGTTTTTTTTTATCAAAAACATTTAAAAAAAGGAGGTGTAAGATAAAATGGCTTTATTTAATATTAACAGTTCTTTTTTCAAATTTATTAATAAACTTCTTGATGTGCTTTTATTAAATCTTTTATGGATTTTATGCAGTTTACCAGTTGTGACTATTGGTGCTGCAACCTGTGCTGCTTTTAGTGTAACGCTAAAAATGGTTGATAATGAAGAAGGTTACATTGTTAAACCCTTTTTTAAATATTTTAAACAGAATTTCAAACAAGGCACTCTTATGTGGATTTTTACAGCACCACAAATCTATCTTTTGTATTTATTATGGCAATTAGTATTTAAATCAGATGATATCAATGCAATTGTTATAATTGGTGTTATTTTTCTTACAGCTCTTTCAATCAGCATGAATATTTATTCATATCCTTTGATTGCACGTTATGAAAATTCTCTTAAAAAGATAATTAAAAATTCTTTTGGAATAAGCATTCAATACTTTGGCAAAACAATTATTCTTATAGCAGTTATAGCCCTGGAATTTTTTTTAATTCTATGGAACCGTTGGACACTTCTTGTGGGAATAATTATTGGACCAGAATTTGTCATCTATACAATAAGCGGAGTTTCAAAAAAAATCTTCTTACAGATAGAAAAACAACAATGACAAAACACGTTCTTCCCTACTCGTCAATCATGTCCATTTGCAATTTCAACTTTTCTACTATATAATATAATTTGCTTATGGAATTAACATATAAATCAAGACGAAAAATTTCACTCTTATATGGACTTGTTACACTCTGTGCAAATCTGATGGCAGCAATCATCCCTATAAACTGTTCGACACCTCAGATTACGGAAACTTTTCAAAGCAACTGGCAGGCATTTTTAGAAACCCACAGATACTTTACTACAATAATAACTGTCATCACTTTTTCCATACCCTCACTTTTATGTATGATTTATGCAAGCAACACAAAAGGAAATAACTTTTTAAGCAGATTTGTAAACTTTCCGTTTGCCTTTTCACTTCTCGGTATCACCGGCTGGATTTTTTACTTTTTCGTTGAAACCATAATCCTCATCATCGTAAAAACAGAATATAACATAAACATAACCCCAGTTCTTCTCACCTCTTCAATGTACATCATTCTCGAAGCGCTGTTCAGTTTTACGCTTTCTTTTTTCATAATGGACTCACTTCATCGAAATCGAATCCTTCCAAGATATTTTCCACAGGGTGAATTAAGCAGAATTAAAGGCACCATCAAGCCTTCAGTAAAATTACTATTCATAACTTTATACATTTCAGTTGTTTTATTTCCTCTCGTTTATTTACTTTCCACGCTTTTGACTATCATCCTGAACAATAATCTTACATTAGATAAAAATATTATTATAACTTTTGGCATAATCGTCATCTCCGGCATTTTTATTTTCGTGATTTTTTCAGACTATTTTGACTGCCCTCTCAAACGCCTTCAAAAAGGAGTAGAACAAATAAAAAATGGAAATTTACATTCCAAAGTCAAAATCATAACAAACGATTCCTTTGGAGTTTTAGCAGATACTTTCAACGAAATGTCTTCATCAATCGAAGAAAAAACTCAGAAAATCTATCAGATTCAAAATTCCATCATTACTGGCATGGCTACAATGGTTGAAAGTCGGGACAACAGCACTGGCGGTCACATTAAACGAACAAGCGAATGTGTAAAACTGTTCATTTCTGAAATAAAAAAGAATGATGAGTTTAAAAATCTTCCAGATTATTTTTGTGCCGATGTTATCAAAGCAGCCCCTATGCATGATTTAGGAAAAATTGCAGTAGATGACTCCATTTTGAGAAAACCTGGAAAATTTACAGATGAAGAGTATGAAAAAATGAAAAAACACTCCGAACAAGGAGTTAAAATCATCGAAAACGTACTTTCCGAAGTTGATGACAATAATTTTAAAACCATTGCCATCAACATTGCACACTATCATCATGAAAAATACAACGGACAGGGATATCCAGATAAATTAAAAGGAGCTGAAATTCCGCTGGAAGCCAGAATTATGGCACTTGCCGATGTTTTTGATGCTCTTGTCAGTAAACGCTGCTATAAAGATACTTTTTCTTACGACAAAGCATTTTCCATTATCCAGGAATCCTTAGGAAGCCATTTCGACCAAAAACTCGGCAAAATCTTTATCGACAGCAGAGAAAAGTTTGAAATGCTTTACAGCAGAATTTAACTGGCATATTCTAGCATCTTGACAGTCTGTTTCTAAGCTCCATAAGTCTGTTTTTAAGTTTCCTCACTTCATCCAGACTGTTCATAATTTTGCTAGTCATATAAATATCGGCAATAGCACCATCAAATAAAAAATCAGCAAGCGTAACAAAATTTCCAACATTCATAGAATAATCGTTTGCATTCATAGCGCCCAATACTCTCTGCAAATCTTGCATTAAATAATTCACCTGCTCCATAGAATTTGTAGCATTATTCAGTTTTGAATGTTTAATCAAATCAACAATAAAACCTCCTCCTAAAACATCCAAAAATCCCCAGTTTCTTGCACTCGAAAGATTTCGTTCAGCGTCGTTCACAAGAGGAATCAATCTATCAATAATTGATAAAGCTTCATTAATCTGAGACTGTTGAGGTCTATTTTCCATATATTTATAACACTCCATTCTTTTTTTTTATAAAATCAAATCTGCTAGTAAAAAAAATCCAGCAAATATTCCATATATTTTTATTTACTCAATTTTTCAATAAGTTTTTCAAGTTTCTCTGCTGCAAGTTTATGTACTTTTTTTCCAGGATGACCACGAGAGCCTTTATCCTCATAAGTTTTTTCAACATCTTCCATTGAATCCAATTCTAAAATGTGAATATTTTTATCACCAGTTTCTTTTTTCCACTGCAAAACGGCAGTTTTCAAACATTCTGGAATCAAATTCAATTTTATCATTCCATAACACCAGACAATCTGTGCATGTTTGTTATGTTTTCTAATAAGTGAAAGAAAATCTTTTGCCTTCTGCACAATATACTCTTTATCAGAGGCAGAAATTTTTCCATTTTCAAGTTCTAACTTATACTCAACTCCAGTTTTTTCATCCTTCCAAGGAGGTTGAAAAAAAGCTCCATTATCATTTGTGCCCAGATTTAAGACAACAAAATCACTTCCATCTTTAAAATCATAATCCTGATTCTCACCAAGCTGATTATGAAATTCGCCTTCCATCACACCGCAAACTTTTTCATAGAAAGATGGAATATTATTATTTCGATTTCCATCCCATCCCCAGCAAAATCCCCAGCCGCATTGCGAAAAAACAGAAAATTCAGCTCCAAAATAACGAGAAACCTGTGCCGCATAACTTTCACTTCCTACAAAAACAGAAGGAATCCATTCCATTTGTTCAGGAGCACCAGCAAGCCCTTCACCACTTGTAATACTGTCCCCAATAAACTCAATCCGCATTTTTGCAGGCTTTATCTGGCAAAATTCCCCATTATCATCAATAAAAATCTTCGAAATTTTCAAAGAATGTTTAGCATCACCTGGCATTGGCTGTGTATCTTTATAAATGCAAATTTCATTTTCCACTTGAGGATTCAATCCACGCACAAGACAAACTGATTTTTCTTCCCCTTTTTCAACCATAAAGCGAGAAATCCGTCTTCCATTTAAAAAAATACTCACCCAAGGTTCATTCGAATCATAATCACTGGCAAAACCAGCCCAAACTTCACTAGCCTTCACATTAATCTTCAATGCAGAAGCCGCCCAAAAAAGATTAATCTCAGGCAATTCTTCTACGTTTTTTACATTTCTTCCAATTATTTTTTTATTTTTTATTTCATTAATTTTAAAAACTTTCATAAATTTATTTTAACATCATTTTTTAAGTTTTACTAGGTCGTTTTTTCAGTTATTTTTTATTTGGGTGGCTTTTTGCTTCGCAAAAAACAGGCTATCCAGAATTCCGCTTCGCTCCAGCCGCTTCCCTCGCTTCGCTCAGTCCAGTGGCCGCCTACGGCGTTCTTCCTATCCTTGCCACATTTAACCCCCTTAATTACTTCTACATCATAGAAAAAAAACACTTCCCCTCTCAATTCTCTTTTTTTTAAGTAATTTTAAATATTTTTTAATTAATTTTTAGTTTTTTAAGTAATTTTTACTTGACAAATCATTTATTTACCTTTATTTTATTAATATATATTATTAATTTAGTATACTTAAAAAACTAATCAAAACAGTGCTTTATTTTTATTCTAGAAACAAAGCATTGTTTAAATTAAATTTTAGGAGAAACAAATGGCAAAAATTATTAGCGGTGGAAACTTACCAAACATTCCATGGCAGGACAAACCTGCTGACACATGGCTTCCAATCTGGCGTTACAGTGACAATCCTGTTATTGGCAGAAATCCTTTCAAAGGAATGGGACGCATCTATAACTCAGCTGTAATTCCTTGGGAAGGAAAATTCAAAGGTGTTTTCCGCTCAGAAGATACATCTGCACGCCCTTTCCTTTACATTGGCGATTCTGAAGACGGAATCCATTGGGAATTCCAAAAAGAAAAAATTCATATGCATGATCCAGACGGCACACCACACGATCCATTCTATGCATACGATCCTCGTTGTGTAAAGATTGATGATACATATTACATTCTTTGGTGCGGAGATTTTGACGGAGCTTCAATTGGTGTAGCAAGTACAAAAGATTTCAAAGACTTCACTCGTCTTGAAAACCCATTCCTCCCATTCAATAGAAATGCCGTTTTATTCCCAAAAAAAATCGATGGCAAATTTGTAATGCTTTCACGTCCTTCAGATTCAGGACACACTCCTTTTGGTGATATTTTGCTTTCTCAATCTCCAGATATGAAATATTGGGGCGAACATCGTCTTGTTATGCAAAAAGGTGGAAAAGGCTGGTGGCAGGGTGTTAAAATTGGTTGTGGTCCAGCACCAATCGAAATTGAATACGAAAATGATAAAGGTGAAACAGAGAAAGGCTGGCTTATGTTCTATCATGGAGTTTCAACTACTTGTAATGGCTTTGTTTATTCATTCTCTGCTGCAATTTTGGATCATGACAAACCTAGCATCGTTCGCTACAGATGCGGTGATTATATGCTTACACCAGAAATGCCTTATGAAACTACAGGTTTTGTTGACAATGTTTGTTTCCCAGTCGCTGCATTAACAGATGAAAAAGACGGAAAAATTGCAATTTATTACGGATGTGCAGACACAGTTGTTGGTCTTTGCTTTACAACAATCGATGAAACTGTTGATTTTATCAAATCACACAATGAATTAAACTATTGGGATACTGACGAAGGAAGATTCTAATTCTTCTTTAGCTTTTAATACAAGTTTATGGGAAAAACCGGATTTAAACATTGCCTGCATAAGTTTATCTTCGGTTTTCCCATTTTTTTTATGTTTTTGATAAGCCTTTTTGCAAATTTCAAATTCATCATTTAATATAAAAAAATCATCCAAAGCTTTTGATGCAGTTTTTTCGCAAATTCCTCTATTTCTAAGTTCAGCCAAAAGTTTTGTTCTTCCTTCATAATGATTAATCTTCCTTGTGTTCAACCATGCCGTTGAAAACCGCAAATCATTCAGATAGTCTTTACTCTCAAGATAATCAAGCACCATATTGATATATTTTTTTTGGAATGATTTTTTTACAAGCTTTTGCGTCAAGCCAAATCTGCTTTGTTCCGCTCTGGAAAGATAATCACAAGCTTTCAATTCCACTGCAACACAAAGTCCAGCATCCAAAAGCTCTTCTTCGTTCTCTTCATCAATTTCTGTTCCGGCACTTAGTTCAGATAATATTATAGAAGAAAGATACTCCTGGCGAGCATAAAAAACAGAACCATTTTCGGGACGAATGCGATACAATCCAGATAAAGAGATTTGACTTATAGAATTTATTATCATCGTTTTAAATATACTTATTTTGTTAAAAAAAGACAAAAAAAAAGACGACTTTAAAAAAGCCGCCTTTTTATACTTTCTGTAAAACGAAGTTTCCAGATAAAAACTAACGTTTTGAGAACTGGAATCTTCTTCGAGCACCACGCTGACCGTACTTTTTACGTTCAACCATACGTGAATCACGAGTAAGATATCCATTTGCTTTAAGAGATGTACGTGCATCAGGATCAATCTGAACTAAAGCACGAGAAATTCCATGCAAACAAGCAGCAGCCTGACCATTCAAACCACCACCTTGTACATTGATAAGAATATCATATTTTGTACCCATTGAAGTTACAGCTAAAGGCTGATTTACAACCTGAATCTGAGCTTCTGTAGCAAAATAATCTTTTACATCTTTTCCGTTTACTACAATTTTTCCAGAACCGTTGCGAACAAAAACACGAGCAACAGCAGTTTTTCTTCGTCCTGTACCAATAGCAATATTTTCTACCATTTTCTACACTCCAAAACTAAAATTCTACTGGCTGAGGATTCTGAGCAGCATGTGGATGCTCTGCACCAGCGTAAATCTTTACACAATCCATCATTTTGCGTCCAAGACGTCCATGTGGAAGCATACCAGCAACAGCTAATTCCATTGGTTTTGTAGGATGTTTATCCAGTAATTTTTCATAAGTGTGAGCACGAAGTCCACCTACAAATCCTGTGTGATGGTAATAAATCTTTTTCTGTTCTTTTCCACCAGTTACTACTGCTTTTTCAGCATTGATAATAACAACAAAATCACCCATAAGCTGATTTTTTGTATAAGAAGCTTTGTTTTTTCCACGTGCAATATATGCCGCTTTTGCAGCAACACGTCCCATTGGTTTTCCAGCTGCATCAATAACATACCATTTGCGTGGCTGGTCGTATTCTTTAACGAAAATTGTTTCCATTTTGATATACCTTTGTAAAAATAATAAAAAGTTTATCTTGCAACTTCAAAATTTTTGCATCTAATTTGAAAGCTGCTAGGATTTTCAGATGAGCAGTCCAAAAATCCTATAACGGGTAAAGTATGATACCAAATTTACAGGATTTTTGTCAATATGAAAACAAATTAAAACTTACTTTTAATATGGATACATTCAGGGCAAACGCAGTATAAAAAAAGAAATTATTTGTTTTCTTCTGTTTTTTCTGCATCCTCTTTTTTTGCTTCTTTTTTATCTTTAATATCTGCAGCACCGATAAAAAGACAAATCAATCCAATAAAAGCAGCAAAAACAGGTAAAGAACCTTTCAAAAACTCAATAACCTGCGGTCCCCAGTTTAATGGAAAAGCAGGAATCACTGAAAAAGCTGTAAATCCAACAAAAATAATTCCAACAATAATAGCAAACATTTTTTCCCTCAATGAATATAATTTAAATTTCAGGCAAAAAAAACAAAATATAAAAAGTTAATCTTATTTTCTATTTCCTGTAACAATAAGAATAATCAATTTGCATAAATCTTTCAATAAAAATAAAGCTCAAAAAATGATAAAAAAACACAAAAAAAATAATTAAAACTTATTGACAGAATCTAGTTAATATTGCATTTTTACCATAAGAATTAAAAAACCACAAACGTATTGGACTAACCGTTTTACGCGGATAAATCGTAAACTTTTGAAAGCTGAAACTTTCTCCAGTTTTATGATTTTAATGAGCCAACATTAGTAGCTAAGTTTTTACTAGTCTGTTTACACGCATGTGTAAATTATCATTTTTGATTCGAGGTTACTTGAGTGAAAGGAAGTCAGGTTACCATTGATCATGTATCCAAAAGATTTGGCGACTTTGTTGCTTTGGATGACATCAATTTTACTATTCAGCCGGGAGAATTTTTCTCTCTTTTAGGTCCATCTGGATGCGGAAAGACAACACTTCTTCGCATTATCGCTGGATTTGAGTTTCCAGATGATGGAGTTGTATTATTTGATGACCAGAATGTTATCCCTTTAAATCCAAATAAACGAGCCTCAAATACAGTTTTTCAAACTTATGCGCTTTTTCCTCACATGACAATTTATGAAAATGTTGCATTTCCTTTACGATTAAAAAAACTTCCAAAAGATGAAATTGACAAAAAGGTTCGGGAATACGTTCATCTGGTTCAACTTGATGAACATATCAACAAAAAACCAAATCAACTTTCAGGCGGTCAAAAACAGCGCGTAGCAATTGCAAGAGCACTCATCAATGAGCCAAAAGTTCTTTTGCTTGATGAACCGCTTTCTGCTCTCGATGCAAAACTTCGTGCAAACTTACTTATTGATTTAGACAGACTTCACGATCAGATTGGAATCACATTCATATATGTTACACATGACCAAAGTGAAGCTCTTTCTGTAAGCGACCGCATTGCTGTAATGAATCACGGACATGTTTTGCAGATTGGAACTCCTTATGAAATCTATGAAAGTCCTGCAACTCAGTTTGTAGCCCAGTTTATTGGTGAAACAAATCTTTTTGATGCTGAAGTCGTTGATTGTGTTCCTCATAAAGACATTTCTGGAAACGATGATTTTATGGCAACATTAAGCGTTCCAGAACTTGGAAAACAAGCTCCTCTTGCAACTGATACAGAAGCTGAAGCTGCTCTTGACCGTTACATGCAGGTTACAGATTATGATTTTACTCAGAAAGGTCAAAAAGTTGCGTTTACAATTCGACCAGAAAAAATCAGAATTACGCTGGAACCTCCTAACACAGGTGGCAGAACTGACATTAATGTTTTCAGTGGTATTGTCGAAGAACCGATTTATTCAGGCTTTCAGTCAAAATTTTATGTAAAACTCGACACTGGAAAAATCATTAAGGTTTTTAAACAACACACAGATTATATGGATGATGGACCTGTAATTCAGTGGAAAGATAAAGTATACGTTTCCTGGTCAGCAGAAGATGCATACATTGTTGAAGATATTAACAAGTAGTTTGCCATGAAAAATAAAAACTCAAAAAATAATCAAAGTTTTCTGCTAAAACTAGCATCAAAAGCTTCTCAAGCAAGGTTGGCAGCACAATACAAATCAACTCTCAAAAAAAAGACTGCTGGACCTGCTTACGCCTGGCCAATGGGTATTTGGTTTACCTTATTTTTCGTTGTTCCTATCATCATTATTGTCTGTTATTCATTTATGAAAAAAGATATGCATGGCGGTGTTCAAAAAGTTTTTACACTACAGGCATATAAATCTATTTTTGCAAAAGACAGCGATACAGGAAAATTCATTTATCTTCCTATTTTGGGCAGAACTTTATGGATGACAATTGTTTCTACAATAGTATCGATTTTAATTGCACTTCCATGCGGTTATGCAATTGCAAGAAGCAAACACCAGACTGTTCTTTTGATTCTGGTAATCATTCCATTCATGACAAATTCACTTATCAGAATTTTTGCATGGCAGTCAATTCTCGGACAAGATGGACTTTTAAATGCCGTTTTTAAATTTTTTGAAACAATATGGCATTTTGTCACAGGTAATAAAGAATGGACTTTTATACCACATAAATTTATGTACACAAAAGGTGCTGTAATTCTTGTAAGCATTTACATGTATCTGCCTTATGCAATTTTGCCAATTTTTACTTCTATCGATAGATTTGATTTTTCCCTTTTAGAAGCAGCAAGAGATTTAGGTGCCACAAAATTCCAGTCTATGATAAAAATTCTTCTTCCAGGTATAAAAAGCGGCATTGTAAGTTCAGTGATTTTTACATTTATCCCGATTTTTGGAAATTACACTGTACCTCAACTTGTGGGAAGTACAAAAAGTTACATGCTCGGAAACATCATCATGGATCAAATTCAAAAAGCACGTAACATTCCATTGGCTTCTGCTTTTTCTGTTTTGCTTACAATCATAACAATGGCTGCAATTTTATTTATGCTCGCCTCAGAAAAGCATGAAAAAAATCTGAATAAAACAAAAAAATAATTATTATTTTGTTGTAAAAGTGAGGTTTTTATATGGAATTTTTATCTTCATTAATTGTAGAAAAACTTCGAAAAAATCATCCAAAATCTGAAAATTTTCGCCATGCAAAACGCAATTGGAAAAAACGCGCCCAAACATTTTCTTTTTCAAATTTCACATTGTGTCTTACTTTTTTATTTTTATATATTCCTCTTTTTGTAATAATTGTTTTTTCTTTCAATAAATCAGAAGGAGCAAGTTTTACTGGCGTTTCTTTCCGCTGGTATGAAGAATTGTTCCTGCATTCTGGTGATTTATGGATGTCACTTTTATACAGTGCCATCGTAGCTTTATCTTCTGCTTTGATTGCAACAGTTTTAGGAACTTTAGCAGCAATCGGAATCAGCTGGTATCGTTTTTTTGGAAGAAATTACATTCAATCGGTAAGTTTTTTGCCAATGGTTTTACCGGAAGTGATTATGGGTGTTTCGCTTTTAATCTTTTTAAGCGGAATCAATATGAATCTAGGTCTTGGAACAATCATCATTGCTCATGCAACATTCTGTCTTCCTTTTGCATATCTTATGGTTAGTTCCCGCGTTGATGAATTTGATTATTCTATAATCGAAGCAAGTCATGACCTTGGAGCAAATGAAAGACAAACACTTTTTAAAGTAATCATTCCTGCAATTATGCCTGGAATTATGAGCGGTTTTATGATGAGTGTTACTTTATCAATAGAAGATTTTGTAATCACTTCGCTTGTAAACGGGAATGTAGAAACTCTTCCAATTTTTGTATACAATATGATTCGTCATGGTGTAAGTCCTGTAATCAACGCACTTTCTTTTGTGTTGATTATGATTATTTGTTTCATTGCAATTCTGTTGCGCAAAGGACTCAAATCATTTGCAGCAGCACATTAAAGTTTTAGGATTTTCTGGATTTTTCCTGTAAAATTCTGCATATTCTATTTTACGAGGTGTGATATGAAAATCACTTCTAAAATTATTTTAATGGCAGGAATGATTCTTGCATCTTTGGGTTTTTCTTCATGTGAAAAAAAACAGGTTTTGAAGCTTTACAGCTGGACTTATTACACGCCAACTGATGTTGTTGCTGATTTTGAAAAAGAATTTGATTGTAAAGTTGTAGTTTCTGAATATGATTCTAACGAAACTATGTTCAATAAACTTGTTAACGGTGGTGCAAAAAGTTTTGATATCGTAGTGCCATCTCAGGATTATGTTTCTATTTTGATGAAAAAAGGTATGCTCCAGCCTATCGTGCAGGAAAAGTTTACAAATAAAGATAAAATTAATCCTAAGCTTATTGAAAAAATTACTTATGATCCAAATATGGAATATGCAGTTCCTTATTACTTTGGTGCCGCAGGAATCAGTGTAAACAAAAAGAAAGTTCCAGGCGGAAATTATGAACGAACCTGGAACATTTTTGCTGATTCTCAATTCAAAGGTCACGCTTCGATGATGGACGATTACCGCGAAGTTTTAGGCGATGCATTAATGTATCAGGGAAACAGTGTCTGCACAACAAATGAAACCGAATTAAAAAATGCTGTTGACTTAATCAAAACAAGCTGGCTTCCAAATATTATTAAGTTTGATGCAGAAGGATTTGGAAAAGACTTTGCACGCGGAGATTTGTGGCTTTGTCAGGGGTATGCAGAAGTGATTTATGGCGAAGTTCCAGAAGAAGAATGGGATTCTACCATTGATTTCTTTATTCCTGAAAACGGAGGACCTTCTTATCTTGACAGCATGTGCATCTTAAAATATTCAAAAAATGCTGAACTTGCAACTGAATTTATCAACTTTATCCACCGTCCTGAAAATTATGCAAAATTTCTTGATTTTTTCAGATTTCCTTGTTATGTAAATCTTGAAGCAGAAAAATTCCGCACTACTACTCCTATGTATCCTGCAGAAATCATGGATAAATGCGAACTCAAAAACGATTTAGGTGATTTTTTAGAAACTTATTATAATTATTGGGAAAAAATCCGCATTTCAAACTGATTTTTACATTACTTTGACTAACAGAGAGCCCAGACACCATTTAAAGTGCCGGGCTTTTTTTTATTCAGAAAATCAAAAAAGCTGTAAAAAAACGCTTATTTAAACAAACTTCAAAAAAGCTTTCATTTGCTTTATCAACATTTATATAATACAATTATCAAGAATAGAATATCATTCTATAAGAAGAAAAAGATTAAAGCTGTTGTAATTTTGAAGCTTTTTTTTCTTTCCAGGTTTGCGTTGCAAACTTTTATTATCAACTGCTGTTCGTCTTTTCAATTTGGAACAGTTTAAAAAAGTCAATCGATTGGTAAAATAACCTTTCTGGCTTTTTATGAGAGAAAATTATGGATATAGATTTTAAAATAATTCTTGACAACATTCCTTCCCCTGTTATTGTTGCAACACCTGAAAAAGATGATTCAAGCAAAGTTATTGATTTTGAGATTTCATACGTAAATGAAGAAGTTAAAAAAGCTGTTGGATATATAATTAAAGACTGCCGGAAATGGTCAGATTTTGAAAATGAAATTACTTCTGATGTACCGTGGTTCAAAATGGCTCTTGATGCCATAGCAGACAGAGAATATCCCGAAGCTAAATATTTTTCACCATCAACAAAAAAGTGGTACAAAATTGACATGAAATATCTTGCAGACAAAAAAAATGTAATCGTGTTTTTTACAGATATAACATCTGAACGACAGTATTATCAAAAACTGAAATCTTCTGCCATCACTGATATTCAAACTGGATTTTTAAACAGGACTGGCTTTAATGAGTCATTTAATATCGCTCTTGAAACTGCCCGTTACAACAAAGAACATGCCGCTCTTTTAATTCTGGACATAGATAATCTTCAAAGTATAAACGATTCTCGCGGCTACAACGAAGGTGATGCATTGATTCTTGGTGTAAGCGAAGTTTTAAAACAGTTCGAAAACCATGGAGTTCAGATTTTCCGATACGGAGATGACGAGTTTGCTTTAATCATCAACAATTTTGATACAGAAGACAGTTTGGCAAACTTTATAGACTGCATATATGAATCTTTCCAGATAAAACAAATAAGTGTTTCTGCTGGAATCTCGTTTTTCCCGTCAAATTCTGAACTTTCAGAAGAACTTATCCGCTTTGCTGATATGGCATTGCAATATGCAAAGAAAAACGGTAAAAACAATTTTACATATTTTGAACCAGATATGCAGCGGCTTTTTATTCAAAAATTAACACTCCAGTCAAAAATGACAACTGCACTTTTAGAGAATTCGTTCAGTCAGTATTATCAGCCTCAATTTGATATCAACACAGGAAAATTACGTGGATTTGAAGCATTAATCCGCTGGACAGATGCAGAACTTGGCAATATTCCTCCTTCAATTTTTATTCCAATTGCAGAAGAAACTGGTCTTATCATACCAATCGGCAGATGGATTTTGCGCACAGCTGTCAAAACTTTAAAAACATGGCAGGAAAAATATCATTTTGATGGTGTGATGTCAGTAAACATTTCTCCGATTCAACTCTTGCAGGACAATTTTATTGAAGAGCTTGACGAAATAGTTAAAAACGAAAAAATTGACCCTACACTTCTAGAAATTGAAATAACAGAAGGTGTTTTCATTCACAAAATGGAAGAAACTGTAGAAAAACTCAAAGCAATAAGAGAAAGGGGGATTCGTGTTTCCCTTGATGATTTTGGTACTGGCTATTCTTCATTAAGTTATCTGCAATCGCTTCCTTTAAACACTCTTAAAATCGACAAATCTTTTATCAATGACATTACTTCCGCTGATGGTGTGCAAGCAAACATCACAAGTTCAATCATTAAAATGGTGGGAAAAATGGGACTTGAAACTATTGCAGAAGGTGTTGAATATCCTGAACAGCTTGATTTACTCACGCATTTCAAGTGCAATATAGTGCAGGGATTTTTACGCGGAAAACCAATGCCACAAAAGCTTTGTGATGATTATTTAAGCGGCGATGATAATGCACTTCTTAAAAACAGCAAAGGTTGATTTTGATTATTTTCTGATTATCTGAGAAAGGGTTTCAAACAGTTTATTAATATCCACAGGTTTGGAGATAAAACCGTTCATCCCTTTTTCAACAGCTTTTTTTCTGTCTTCCTCAAAAACGTTTGCGGTCATTGCAATAATCGGGATGGAAGCTTTTTTCTTATCATCAAGAAGTCGTATCTTCGCCGTCGCCATGTAACCGTCAAGATAAGGCATTTGAATATCCATCAAAATTAAATCATAATAATTGGCTTCAGCCTTGCAGAGCATGGAAACACATTCAACTCCATCACTTGCTCTTTCAAGCTGAAATCCAGCTTCTTTTAGTATTTCTATTGCAATTTCTGCATTTAAATCATTATCCTCAGTAAGCAGGATTCTTTTTCCTTTGAAATCTAATGCATAATCTTTTGGTTTGACATTATCTTTATAAGCAAGAGAAGAATCAAGTTTTTCAAAAGGAATTCTTATTTTTACTTTTGTTCCAACTCCAACCTGACTTTCTATCTTGATTTTTCCGTCCATAATATCTAAAAGCTTTTTTGTAATTCCCATGCCTAGTCCAGTTCCCTGAATCTGATGCGAAAAATTTGTTCGTTCCCGTGAGAAACTGTCAAAAATATGAGGAAGAAAATCACTGGACATACCAATTCCAGTATCCTGTACAGTAACATTTAATTCGTGATTTTTGATGTTATTTTCCGTTCTTTGTTTAACTTCAGCTTCAATAAAAACTTTGCCACCAGACGCTGTATATTTTATGGCATTACTTACAATATTTGCAAGAATTTCTTTGACACGCACTTGGTCAATATTTGCAGTAATTTCATCAAAACCTATATGAAATCTGTAATCAATTTGATTTTTTCTGGCCTCTTCTTCAAACATCGAGAAGGTATTTTTCAAGATATTTGAAAGTTCTGCAGGTTCATAATCAAGCGTAAGGTTTCCCTTTTCTATTCGGGCCATCTCAAGTACACTATTAATCAGCCTTAAAAGATAATCGCCTGATGTTTTTATTTTTGAAAGATAATCCTGCAGAACTTCAGTTTTTTCTATATTCTGCATTGACAGTTCTGTGAATCCCATAATTGCATTCATTGGTGTTCTGATATCATGGGACATATTGAAAAGAAAAGTTGATTTTGCTCTGTTTGCAGCTTCAGCAGCTTCTTTTGCTTTTGCAAGGTCATTACTCAATTTAATTTCTTCATCAATACAACGCGATAAAGAAATCTCATGCATATCACCGTCTTCTCCTGCAACAAAAATTACACGGGTATCCATCCAGTGAATTAACTTATCATCACCAATCTGACGATGTCTTAAAGAAAGTTCCGTTTCTCCACGTAAAAATGCATCAATTTGATTTTGTCTTGAAAAAGTTTTATAAAATGCCTCTGCTTCATCTTTATCGGGCAAAGTAAGAAGTCCAGCATTTATAAAATCATCCAAAGTTCCTTCCACACTTGCTGTTTTATTTATAAAACTGTCATATCGTAAAATCTGATATCTGTTTTTCGTAAGGTTTACTTCTGCAACAAGAGGATAAACAGTTCCAGCGGCAGCAAGAACCATCTGAAGTTTTGTGCGCAACTTTTTTTCATGCATTACAGTTTCATCAACATTTCTTGTTCCAACAACCGCTACACGACTTCCGTCATTTTTTGGAACAAACCAAACCTGAACTTCACGATAATTTAAACCATACTTTCCTTTTTTTTGATAATTGATGAAAAAACCTTTTTTAGACATTTTCAAGTTTTCAACAGAAAGTTCTTTTTTGAGCGTTTGTTCTGTTTCTTCTGTAACTAAATCTTTTGCATAATGTTCAAGTCCTTTCGACCAGCAGTAATCATGCTTTTTAAAATATTGCGCAATTTCATTTCCATCATCATATTCATGGCGAAAAACACTGACATGATCGTTATAGTAATCAACAAGTAGAACCGAATAATAAACCTCACTCAACCCTTGAATAATTGCTTCTCGTTCCTGATTTTTTTCAGAAAGCAGAGCGTTTCCTTCATATTCTTGTGTAACATCATAACTGTACAAAAGAATTTTATTACCAATACGTCCATTTTTTTTCAGATATGTCCAAGTGCATCTGAGCCAACGCCCAGTGATAATATGATAATCAAAAGAAATCTTTTTATTCTTTTTAAGTTTTTCCTGCAGTTTTGTTATGGAAGCAAGTTCCATTCCTTTGTCAGTATTTTCCTTCAAAAAAGGTATCATCCATGTGCTGAAAAACTCCTTGTAATTATGACGTGCATTCATTTGAGTTTTATGTGTCATATCTTTTAAAACAAGGTATGAATTATCTGTTAAATCTATAATTCCAGCAGTTAAAAATTTTTCAACAATACTCTCGAGAATGTCTACCGACTGTTGATAAACCTTCATCAGAGGATTGTTTTTAGATTTGTTTTTTTTTGTTATTTTAAATAATCCCATAAAAGATAAACCCAAAAAATCACGTTTTTCGCCTTCTCAACAAAGCTGCTCAGAGATTCACTGTTATTTTTTTATTATATTGAAGGAAGCAGTCTTCCACAACCGTAATAAGTTTTTTTCCAATAATTTTCATTTAAACCACTGATCACAATGCCAGTTCTGGGACCCGCACTTGCTGCATTCAAAAATAAGTTTTGTTTTCCAAAATCGTTTCCTTCAGGATTTTTACCCAGATAGATTCCAACATGTGTAACTCGCGTATCAGTATCGCCTTTAAAAAATATCAAATCTCCTGGCTGAGCTTCCTCTAATGCAACAGGCGTTGTTTGATTGTAAATATCTTGTGCATTTCCTTTGATATCCAAATCAAGACTTTTTTTTGCAGTATATGTAACAAAACCAGAGCAATCAAATCCTGGACTAGGAGTTTTTCCACCCCAAACATACTTGATTCCTTTAAATTCCATACCACAATCTATAAATTTTTTTCTCAACTGAATGGAAAAATCCATTTTTTGTTCTTCGTTATTATCATCCTTCTCTTTATTCTCAAAATTTTCCTCTGATTTTTCTGGCTTAGAGTTTTGAAGATTTTCTTTTTGTTGATTTTTTATTGTTTCAGATTTTTTTTGTTCCGTTTTTTTTGTCTTTTGCTCTGACAACTGCTTTGATTTATTTTCTGATGATTGTTTTTCAGTTTTATCGTCTGGTTTAGTTTCTGTTTGTTGAGTCTTTGAATTGTTTTTTTTATTTTTTAAGTTTTCTTTTTGTTTTTCAAGTTCTGCTTTCTGTTTTTCTTTTTGTGAAATAATTTGATTTTTTGCAGCCTCTTTTTTTTCAATCTCTTTTTGCTTTTTACGTAAAATTTCAAGTTTTTTTTGTTTGAGTTCTTCAAAAAACTTATTATTCTGTTCCTGTATTTCTTCTTTTGAAGGTTCCACTATAATAGTATAAAAATCATCTTTTTCTATTTTTTGATTTGCAAAAATATCATCATAATCTGTTGCTGCATCTTCAGCAAAAAAAAGTGATGATGATAAAAAAATTACAAATAGAACAGTAAGAATTCTTTTTAAGCTTGTAATCATAAACCGCCTCCAAAATAAATTTGTTATTCTTATGCTAATTAATAATAAAAAATCAGGATGCAAATTAAATATAAAAAAATTGCACCCTGATTTTATTAAATTGAAAATAAATTACAAATGATTAGATTTCTTCGTCAGCTTCTTCTGTAATAGTTTCGTCATTTGAAGTAATCATCATATTCTGAAGTTTAAGTGAAAGTGTTTCTTTCAAAGCTTTTCCTTCATCAGTGTTGTCTTCAACTCCGTCCAAAGCAGACTGAATCTGAATGTCATAAAGTTTTTTATTCATACCCCAAACTGCATAATATTCATAATAAACTTTTGATTCTTTTGAATTTTTTGAAGGTTTAACTTCTTTTTGAATCCAGTATGAAGCAATTTTTTCCAAACCGTTTAATTCTACAGCAGAAACTGCCTGTTTATACATATTCAATTCCTGTTCCAAAACAGTTGCATCTTTTGTATCTCCAACCTGTTTTGCACGTCCTTTTTGTGCAGCTGAAACAGCTTTTCCAACAATACGCTGCATTTCATCACCAACTTGATTTTCTACATCAACTAAGTCTGCCCATTGACGTGTATATTCAAGGTTATCTCCACGAGCTACAACAACAAATGGTTTTTTACCTGAAATTCCAGGAAGAATTGGTGAAAGTGCTTCTGCAGAATAATTTCCGTTGCCTACTTCAACAACCCATTGAGGGATTTCAGAACCAAAAGATGCACCCTGATAATCTAAAATTGTTACAGAATTTTTTTGTACTTTTGCGGAATTTCCTTTAATTCCAGAACCTTTTACTGTTTTTGTAGTTCCACAACTTGTAAACAACAAAACTGTTGCAACAGAAAGAATAAAAATGCTTTTTTTCATAAAAAATCTCCTTATATAAAAAAAGTCAGGAAGACTATTTCATCAATCGAATGACTTTTTTTAGCTGTTCCTTAATGAAATAAAGAACAGAAACTTATAATTAAGTTTGCAACGCAAACTTTTGGCAGACAAAACCGCGCTATTCTAGCGATTATTATCATACCTTTTCTTATTTTTATCGCACAAAGCGAATAAAAAACAAATAACAAACAATCCGCATTTAACGAATATTTAAATCAAATGGCATAAATAACATCATTTGATTCAAATCAGAGTTCCAAAGAGACTCATTTAATTAAGTCTTCGCTTTACGCGAAAATTATTTAAAAGTTAAATTGTTTATAAATGAATCAAATTTTTCGCTGAATTCAGAATAAATATTTTTTTCAAGAACACGATATGATCTGTTTATTGCATTATTAACAGAAGGAGCACCTTCCCTTCCGTCTAGATTAATTGCAAATAACGATTCATTTTCTGAAAAATCATGAAACTCCAAATTCAAAGTGTAAATACAATAATTTACTTTTCCCTTATTTGTAATCTCGCTTGTATATTTACCTTCAA
The DNA here is from genome assembly GCA_945868875.1 of uncultured Treponema sp. Lineage (GTDB taxonomy): Bacteria > Spirochaetota > Spirochaetia > Treponematales > Treponemataceae > Treponema_D. The sequence continues at coordinate 19,793 of CAMBMW010000003.1, read as the reverse complement.
GCCCGTATCTTTCTTTCTTTGATGATGATGTTTTAAAACCATATTTTGAAAAAACAGACTGAAATGCAGATTTTATTTTTTTATCAGCATCATTTTTTATATCGATATAAATTGTTATCTTTTCTGCACTCTTTTTTTGCAAAGCTTTTATGCTTTCAAGCGAAACTACTTTTTTACTAAGCTGTTCACCTCTGTCAACATTAATAACTGAAAGATTTTTTAACAGTTTATCATTCTCAACAGCAATCTCTAAAGCAAAACAAATTTCACTATATCCATAAAATGAATCTAATTTTTTGTCTGCCTCTTTTAAAGCTTTTCTTACTGTTTCATCATTCTTTAAAATCAATCCTTCATAAATATCAGCAGTTTTAGCTTTATTAAGAATTGCAATGGCATACCATTTTTTTTCTGTTTGATGATAATAATATTCAGCTATTTCAATTCCAATAAGATTTTTTGCTTCTATTTGATTTTTAATATTCTGTTCAAGATTATTTGTTGTAGAAAAAGAAATCTCACCATCAGAAATAGCATTTTGCATTTTCTTGGAAACAGTATTTTCAGCAATAACTGTTTGCCCGAAAATTGAAGACAGATTTTTCACTGCTTCAAGTTCGGCTTCATCCCGTGTGTTTCCATAACCAGTTCCATTCAAATAAACTTCAGTTGGATAAACAATCGAAGGAACTGTTATCCATTCTGGATTCTTTTTTTGAGCTGCAGTTATAATTATGGGAGTAAGTATAAAAAGAAGAATAAAAATATATCTTTTCATGAATAAACCAGATTGCTAGAATTTTGCAGAAGGTCTTTTTATATACTTTCTAATATCATTATTCTGGTCAGCCCAGATAATTTTATTCGTTTCCAAATCAATCAGCTGCATATCAACCTGATATGTTCGTACCTGTTGTTTACCTTCAGTATCTACAATTGTTGTGACAGTTCCCTGAAGCATAAAATCAGCAGCAAGTTCATTTCCAATAGATTTTGCAGTTTCATAAGCATTTTCAGCCTGATCATATTTTTCAGCACGAAGTTCATCTCTTTGAGTAGCATCTGCTACAAATTCCAAAGTTCCATCATTAATAATTACATTCTGAAATCTTTTAGAAAGAATTGATGTATCAATATGTTCAACACTTTTATTTCTGATTGTCCCAAGAATAACAACAGGAGCTCTGCCATTAGTTTTCGTGAAATTTGCAATTCTTTTTGATTTTAAACAAGAATCAATTAATGTAGTGCATACTTGATTAACATCATTATCATTCCAATATCCACTTAAATCTTTTACACTTTCATTAGTATCATATCGTTTTACTGATGTTGAACCACACGACATGAAAATACCTAAACAAACAGATAATAAACACAAAAAAGTAACTTTTGTTTTCATAATAAATACCTCTCAAATATTATTATACTTTTTATTGTAATTTTTTCAACCTTAAATAGATTATTAAGTAGATTATTAAAAATAATCACCAGTTTGATAAATCATGTTCAAAATGAATCATTTTATGCAGGAAGATACAATTAACGAAGGTTTTCCATCTTTTACATCAACTTCAAAAAAATCTTCTATAATATTTCCATCCATAAATTGATATACTACTTTTCCTTTATAATGTCCCTCTGGAACCGTAAAACCTGCTGCGTTTACAGTTTCCGGGAAAAATTCTCCTTGACGTATATCAGCAGTTTCTGTTAAATCAATTGCTGCAAGTCCAGCCTCTGTTGAAGCACATAAACCTTCAAATGCAATTGAGGCAAGTGTATATGCTACGCCAGAAAGACTACGTAAACCTACATAACTTGCATCAATACTAGCTATTCCTGCCACAAGTCCACTAACTTTTTTTGTTATACTTCTAATCATACTTGCATTATACTCTTTTGCAGCACGAAGATTTACGGATTTTTCAAGATTTTTGTTGAAGTTTTCCAATACAAAAGTTTGTTTTGTTCCAACATTATCGATTGTAACACTGATATTTTTGACTGTTGTTTTCTGTTCAAAAACCGGATAAACAAACTTAAACTGAACTGGAATCAATGAATACTTTTTGTTACCAGTCGGAACATAGAAATAATGGGATTTTGATGGGAAATATAACTGTTTTTCTGTCTGTTTTCCAATCAATCCGCCAAGTGCCAGAACATTTATTCGTCCTTTATCCGAAGGTATCTGTGAATCTGATTCATCAAAATTTCGTATCAATGACTTTAACACCATAGTATCTGAATCAATCTGACTTTTATCCCCGTCTGCCTGACGTAAAATCAAACTTAAATATCTTGCAAGAGCAGATTCTTTATAAACATCATTTTCTGTTGGCTTTTTTGGTGATGCCGTTGTGAATACAGATGAGTCAATACTAAATGATTTTAGAGAATTCATATTTGACTTAAAATTTTCTTGCGCAGAGGAATCGAGTTCATTATTTATGTTTACTTCACCGTAAAGACGTCTGTATTCTGGCAATTTCAAATCTGACAGTTTTGTCAGTTGATTTACGGCATTATTCATATCTCCCAGAAGATAATAGCAAAGGGAATTCATTGTGTTTACAAGAAGATATTCATACACATTTCCAGTATACTCTTTTGCATTTTCATTTCCGACTGTTTTTGCAATAGTTCTTGTAACACTTTTTGTAACAGAATCATACATCTGGGCATCAGCCTTTTCAAAAATAGCCGAAGCCTGAGCATAATCTCCAGTCAGAAAATAAAGCATTCCTAAATCAAGATTATCCCGAATATCAGCTTTTTTCTTTGTTTTGTGTAAAAGCATGCCAAGACAAGTTTGGTAATCACGATTCTGGTAAGCCTGCTGATATTTCTGTTCATTATACTTTATTGGTTTGATTTTTTTGTTTGAATTTGCAGTTTCAACAGTCTGAAGACTTTCCTGTTTTTCTACTTTTGATGAAGCACAGGAAGATAAAACACAGATTAACAGACATAAAAAAATTTTTACAATTTTTTTCATTTACCCCTCACTTAAATCATAATCTTACGGAAATTTTCTAAAAAAAAACTAAAATTTATATTTGTTTTGAAATCTTTTTTTTCTCACGCTTATTTTAATTGATTCTATATTCAACATAACGCACTTTTCTTTGTTCTATTGCTTTTTTTACTTCTTTTTCTCTTTCACTCAGCAGAGATTTTCCAGTTTTCACTTCCACAAACAAAATTTCATCAATTTTTTCATTTTCTGAAAGCCCCGAAAACACGATAAAATCTACTGGTTTTCCTATAAACCTTGCATCAGATGGATTTGCAGGAAAATCAGGGAGAAACGGAGCAATCTGTTCTGCAACCTGCCCGTTTATGACCGCTTTTGATCTTTTTACAGCATCTTTTCTTAAATTTTTTTTATCACATTGATTTCTGAAAAATTGGATTATTAATAGTGTTAATAAAAAGACTATCAAAACCAATAAAAATCTGGGATTTTCGAGTGCTTTATCTATCATTTTTATTCCCATTAAGTCACCTTAATAACGTCCTTTCAATCAAGTAAATATATTATAATTGAAAAAAATATTTTTTAAAGTATAATAAAGGTATGATTACAAAAAAAATCAAAAAACAGCTTAACTTCTTCACTCTCTTATTTGTTTTCATATTTCCTTTTTTTTCTCAACAAAACGAAGGTATTCTTTTTCAGTTTGTTCATAAAAAAGGTGATGCCTTTTCCCATGTTTCCACAGTTTACGAAGAAGCATTTTTTAACGGCAGACTTAATAACAAAACAGAATTCATTAATCGTACGTCCTCCACAGTTTTGGATATTCTCGAAGATGGCAGCGAATATCTTCAAACTGATTATATGACAACTCAGAATTCGCTTATCCAGCACACTGGGGATACACTTTCCTGGGGTGAAGAAAATTCTGTAAATCTATATAGAAGAAAAAATGGCGAATTCTATAACTGTAGCAGCGATTTTTTGCCAACAGTTAGAAATGTTCCATCTTTTCCATCAGAAAAAATTCAAATTGGTCAGTCATGGCAGGCAGAAGGTCTTGAAGTGCACGATTGCCGCGAACTTTTTCAAATGAACGATGCACTTTCCATCCCTTTTACAGCAACTTACACTTATTCAGATACAATTACTGTCAATTCCACTGAAAATCATAATAATTTTGAAAAAAACAGTAAAACTGAAAGTAAAACTCTGCATATAATTGATGTTTATTATAATTTTTTCCAGGATAATACATCAGGACAGTATTACAAAAATTCAAATTTTGCAGGAGCCAGAGGATATGCAAAACAGAAAATCTACTGGGACACTCAAAAAAATGAAATCGACCATTTTCTAGAGGAATTTCAAATCAAAATGGTAGATTTTTACGGGAATACTTATGTTTTTAACGGAAAATCACAAGGTGAAGTAACAGGTTTTACCTCTGTAAACAGTCAGGCTAATGTAAAGAAACTTCAGGAAACTTTTAAAAACTATAATCTTGATAATGTCAACGTTTCTCAAGGAGAAAAAGGTCTGACACTGAGCATAGAAAATATTCAGTTCGAACCTGATTCTGATAAACTTTTACCTTCCGAGCAAAAAAAACTTCAAAAGATTGGAGAGGTATTAAAACAATTTAACAACGATCTTTTGGTTACAGGACATTGTGCAGAACGTGGAACTGAAAGTGCAAGACAGGCACTTTCTGAAAGCCGTGCCAAAAGCGTAGCTGACTTTTTGATTAAAAATAATATTCGAAGTGAATATCATATTTTTACTCAAGGAAAAGGTTCCACTCAGCCAGTCGCTTCAAACGCCACAGAAGAAGGGCGCAGCAGAAACAGACGTGTTGAAATAACAATTATGGATTAAAACAGCAATTTTTTTTAAAAAAATCGTTTTAAATTGAACAGTTTCACATAATATTATTATATGAACTTTTATAGATTTATAAATAAAATTATTGTACTGTTTTTGTCTTTGCTTCTTCTTGAAGGGTGTGATTTTTGGTGTAATTCCAGTCAAAAAGAAGAACTTCTTGTTGTATTACCAGCATGGCCGCCTGATAATTCTGGTAATAAATCAAAAAGTCAATATCCTGATTATCCAAAATTAATAAAATGGGAAATATGTTTATGTAATTCTTATCAGGACACTATTTTTTATTCAAATGAAACTTCATTTACTATATCTATGAATAAAAATGAACCTTTTAGTATAACAGCAACTCCAATTACACAAGCGTATAAAGTTATTCAAAGCTCTGACAGCGAAAATACATCTGAGAATATGGAATCATTTGAAACTTCATTTTTTTTCCCCTCTGGAACAGTTTATCCATTTGAAAACACAGAGAATGATATAATTACTCTTTCGTGGGAGAATGGTTTTTTAGCAGAATGTTTGAGAGTTTTTTTTAAAAATGGGATTAAAAACGGGAAATCAAATAGTGAATTAAAAGAATTTGCCTTGAAGTTTAACTGGAAAAAAGCTCAGAACTGCATCAATAATAATATACAAAAATCAATTATTGATGAAAACCATGCTGTTTACAATCCATGGCTCATAAACTCAACTAGATTACTGGAAAATTTAAGTAACAAGAAATTTTATCAATCATATTTTAATCTTACAAACTGTTTTGATTTTTTTCTGGATGAAATTATGGAAGATATAACTGACTTAACAACTGTATCGAATCAAGAAAACTTTCATTTATTTTCGAGATTTATTCCGGAAAATGAATATCTTTACAGTAAAAATAAAACTATGATTAAGATGGATAATCCTAATTTTTTCTCTGATGGAATCTGTTATGGGATAATTCTTAATTGTAATTCAAAAAAAATTGTTTCAAAAGAAGTAATCTATCTGCCGATATATCACAATAGATTATGAAAAAAATAAATATTTTATTAGTTTTTTGTTTGTTAACTAATTTATTTGTATTTCAAAGTTGTCAAAAAAAAGACAGTCACATTGAAATTGTATCAATTCCAGAACTTGATGAGAAAAAGACAAATCATGAATGGTTTTATTTTAATGGTAATGATTATCAAAAGGTTACCAGAATAAACCAGGTGCCTCCAAAAGCCTTTTTGCCGTGGACAGAAGCTGTAAGAATTTCTTCTTCGAATTGCACGGAAAATGAAGGTTATGCTGTGGTGAACAGATGTGGAATTCTTTGTTTTGACAATGCTGACTTTTTTCTATCAAAAGATAATAATCTTTTTTCCAATCGAACAGCAGGGAATCTGTTTTTTTGCAATGATACTCCTGTTTTTTCATTGTATAAAAGTACTTTTTTTAATGAAACTACAAAAACACTCAACTATAATAATGAAAAAAGCAGTCAGTATTTTCTTGTTCAGTTTGATAAAAGTGCAAAAATCTCATATCCTGTAATTAATAGTAATAATCTTTCTTCTCTTCCTAATGCTGAAGTTATTGATTTTATATGGGATGGAATTAACTGGCTTTGCTGTATAAAAAGCATGGAAGATAATAAAACAACATTTGAATACATCTCCTTTTCACCAACTATTTCTTTATTATCTCTATCACCCGCAACAGCAGAAGGAAACATTTCAATAAAACAAAGTTCAGTTGAAGAGTTTAGAATTGCAAAATCACAGATAGACTATAAACATGCACCCGAAAGAATAAAATTACTTTTAGCAGGGTTTTCAGACAAAACATCATTTACTGTGGAAGTAAGTTCAGTTTATGGAACTTCAAGTAAAGTATATTTAAACAAAAAGAATGATGAAAAACCGTTGATATCTAAAGCAATTCTGGCTGAAAGCTGGAGTGCAGCATTGTTTGAAGACGGAACAATTTTTTTTGAAGGAGCACTGCAGGCTTCTCATATTCTTAGGGGTGGAAAACCTATTGTAATAAGACTGCCAGTTCTTCCTGAAAACTTTGTATATTCCCATTTTTGCATTTCAGGAACAACATTATATGCTGCCTGGGAAGAAAAACTATTCTATCAAACAGGAAGAAGTGGTTTCATCCGTATAGATTTGGAAAAGATTCTTGATAATTTATAAACTACAATGAAGTTGCTTTTTCTAATAGAGAAATCAATTCAGAATAGTTTTTCATAACTGTTTTTCTGTGAGCATCCTGAAGAAAGTCAAGTTCAATACGAAACAATTTGTCTTTTCCAGAAACTGGCATATATAAAATTTTTGATTGAGTATAATAATGTTCTATACATCCTTTTGGAAGAATATATACTCTTGCGGCCTCTGCTGCTGCTAAAATAAATTGGAATAAGTTTTTTATTATTGGAATCATTTTTTTATTCTGTTCCGAAAGAAACTCTGTAAGTTGCTCATATTGATTATTTATAACCTGCATCACAACGGTTTTATAAGTATCAATACTCTGAGCATTTTCATGCTTTTGTTCAAGATAATCAAGTTTTGAAAATAGTAAGCTTATGTCTTCTGAAATCTCATGATTATTTCTATTTTTCTTTAAATCATTTGAGATTGAAATCAATAATTTTTCAAGTTTTGTGATAAGTCTTTCCATTGTTACAGGACAGTTTAATTCTTTTTTCGTAAAAATATATCTATAAAAGGCACTTTGTTTATCTTCCTGCTTTGATAACCATTTTTTGATTCTTTCATCATTTGATATTACATCTCTTAACTTTCCACTGAAAAGAGAATCTAAATCTGTAATGATTCTGCTGTTTGTTCCAAGAAGCTGACAAATCTTACAGAATACTCCAAGTTCATCTTTTCCACCAACATCAATTATTCCTGTTCCAGCTATATTGGAATTATCCCTTATGAATGATAAAAGATATGTTAACATCTGTTGATCTGTATATCCTTCAACGAATATTTGATTATCTGAGAAAAAAAACTGTTTGTGATATGAATTGAATCGTGGAAGAAATCTTTTCATTAAGCTTTCATCTTCTGACGACAGGTTATCGATGCTTGTAGGTGGATTGTTTATATGACAGGCAATAACTCCTATTAATTCTTCTGGTGTTCGTAAATCAATAAAAAATGGCGAATGGGATATTAGAAAAAAAACTCTTCGTGAACTATTGCGGACTTCTTTTCTAATCTCATTGATAAAAAAAGTTTGAAGTTGAGGATGCAGGTGAAGTTCAGGTTCATCAAAAAAAATGCAGTTTGCATCATCTTTATTATAAAGACAAATAAGCAAAGAAATAATTTCTCGTAATCCATGACATTCAACATCATCAAGCAGGTAATCAACATTCCACGCCTTATTTTTGACAATCGGGATATAGATTCCGTTAATATCTTCTATAAAGAGGATTGATTTTCCAAACATATTGGAAAGAACTATTTCTATTTTGTTTCTGATTTCAGGTTTCTCACGTAAAATATGTATTTGTTCCGTGTAATTCCTGTCAACAGTTATAAACTTTGTTATATAACCTGCTGTTGTAAACTCATTAGCAAGTTGCTGTGCAAGCAAGGTTTTCCCTGAACCATTTGGTCCAACTATGAGGTTTATTTGTGACCAGTTAGTTTTTTTAAAAACTGATTTTCCCCAGAGAAATGGAATTTTTACTTTTGTTTCTATTTGTATCATTTTTTTTTAGTATATCACTATTTCTGTAAAATTACAAAAAAACTATATTATGTTTCAAATATTTTATTATTTAAATTAAAATGCCGATAATTCTTGTATGGATATAAATCAGATTTTTAATATTATTTTGCAGGTACTAAAAGATATCCGGGTGATAGGAACTGTTATCGTAATGATTTTAGTAATAAGTTTTGCAAAATTTATTACTACATATAAAAAGAAGCCTAATAAAAGAAATAAGTTTATAAGCAAAACTAAGACTTCAAAGCCTGTTCCTCAAAAAAATTCAATTTCAGAAAAGGAAACACAATAACCTGATTGTTTTTTTAGCATTTCAATAATTTTTTTCCTTTTTTTTTACATTTTTTCACTTTTTTTCACTTTTTTTCGTATAAAATTCAACACATTGACATAATATATATATAGACTCATTTTTTTGTTTGAACTTTTTGGTTCTTTTTTGGGATGTGTTCTGGAGGTTTTCCTTGGAAGATGAAGTTTTTGAAAGTGAAGACTATATTACTCAGGTTGCTTATGACAATTTTGGAATTAAATATTTATATCCGTGGCAAAGACTTGTTATAGCAAATATTCTCGAGGCGTATGATTATCAACTGCACAAAGACGAGTATGATTGTGAAGACGAACAGGATTCATTTTGTAAAGGGCGCCAAATTGTTCTTCTACCGACGGGAGCTGGAAAATCGCTTTGTTTTCAGATTCCGGCGATAGTGTTAGATGGTCCTTCGTTGATTATTTATCCACTTTTGGCGTTGATGACTGATCAGCAGCGACGAATGGAAGAAGGTAGTCTGCGAAGTGTAGTTTTTAGAGGAGGTCAGACGGAGCAGGAACGGGAAGAAAACTTTTTGAAGCTGAAAAACGGTGCAAAAATAATTCTGGCTAATCCAGAGGTACTTGAAAACGACGATTTAGTTTCGAGACTGTGCAGTGTTGGAATTAAGCATATTGCCATAGACGAGGCACATTGTGTTTCTGAATGGGGAGATTCATTTCGACCAGCATATCTTGGGCTTGGTGATGTTATTAAGAAGTTAAATTCTCCGATGATTACAGCTTTTACAGCAACGGCATCTCCTGTTGTTTTGGAACGTGTAGCACAAATTCTTTTTGACGGTGAAGCACATATTGTTAGAAGCGAAAGCGACAGAACTAATATTCATTATTTTGTCAGATATTCCTGTGAAAAGAAAAAAGAAGCTTTATTGCTTGCAAAAAGTGAAGCAAAACCAATGATAATTTTTTGTGGGACCAGATTTAAAGCTGAAGATATGGCAAGAGAATTGAATGTTTGTTTTGGAAGAGATGCTGCAAGGTTTTATCATGCTGGTTTGGAAAAATCTGAAAAGGAAAATATTGAAAAATGGTTTTACAACAGCAAAGATGGAATTCTATGTGCAACCTGTGCCTATGGAATGGGAGTCGACAAAAAAGATATAAAAACTGTGTTACATATCGAAGCATCTCCAACTGCAGAAGCCTACATTCAGGAAGCAGGCAGGGGTGGCAGAGATGGAAGTGTTGCAAAGGCAATTTTAATCTGGAGTTTAGAAGACTCATTGAATTATTCGTTTTATAAAAAAGGTTCAAGAGAAGCTGCAATGCGTGAATTTGCAGAAACAAAAAAATGCCGAAGACAAGTGCTGCTTGATGCTCTTGGTGCTGAACAGGCAGTCTGCAGCGGATGCGATTTATGTAATGCAAGAAATGAAAAATCAAAAGAATCTGGTAAAAAAAATATAAAATATAGAAATTCAGTGAATAATAGTCTGGAAGCGTGTGACTGGCAGACAGTTTATTCAGTTATAAAAGAATCTAAAAATTTTTATTCTGAAAATGATATTGAAAATGAGATTTTTGCAAAACTGAATAAGAAAACCCGCAGAGTTCTGGGAGTTAATGCCTGGACTCACGGAGAAACAGTTGATGTTGTCAGACAACTTAAAGATTCTGGAAAAATAGAATTAGATAACTTTTTATGGAAAGGAAGATTCCATATTTGCAGGAACTCTAAGTATAATCAAATTCTACCTTTGAAATGATTATTGCCAGTATTCTTTTACTCTTCTTTTTCCTTCAAAACAGCAAGGAAAGCACTTTGTGGCAATTCAACATCGCCAATCATCTTCATTCGTTTTTTTCCTTCTTTCTGCTTTTCCAACAGTTTTCGCTTTCGAGTAATGTCACCACCGTAACATTTTGCAAGAACGTCTTTTCTAACAGGATTAACGGTTTCTCTTGCAATAATCTGACTGCCTATTGCTCCCTGAATTGCAACTTTAAACTGCTGGCGGCTGATTTCTCCTTTCAGACGTTCACAAACTTTTCTGGCACGTTCCACAGCATTTTCTTTGTAAGTCAAAAATGACAGAGCATCGACCATTTTTCCATTTAAAAGTACGTCAACCTTTACCAAATCTGTTGTCCGATAACCTATTATTTCGTAATCAAAAGAAGCATAACCACGACTGTAACTTTTTAGTCTGTCATAAAAATCAAAAAGAACTTCGGCAAGAGGCATTTCATAAGTAAGTTCAACGCGTTTTGTATCAAGATACTGCATATTTGTTTGAACTCCGCGTTTTTCAGTACAAAGTGACATTATAGATCCAAGAAATTCGGCTGGAGTAATTATTGAAGATTTTATATAAGGTTCCTCTGCATCTTTTATGCGTCCTTGAGGATATTCAGAAGGGTTATCTATGAACATATCTTCTCCATTCGAAAGATGAAGCAGATATCGAACAGAAGGAGCTGTAAAAATTACAGACTGGTCAAAATCACGTTCAAGTCTTTCCTGAATAATTTCAAGATGAAGCAAGCCCAAAAATCCACATCTAAAACCATTGCCAAGTGCAAGTGAATTGTCTTTTTCGTAAATCAAACTTGCATCGTTTAGTTTCAGTTTTTCCATGCTGTCCTTCAATTCTTCGTAATCATTCGAATCCATAGGATAAATTGAAGAATAAACAACGGGTTTTACTTCTTTAAAACCTGGAAGAGCTTCTGTAACACCCCCTGCAACTGAAGTTATTGTATCACCAACTTTTACATCACTTACGGTTTTAAGACCAGAAATAATATAACCAACATCACCGGCTTCCAAAACTCCTGTTTCTTCATAATTGATTTTAAAAATTCCGCACTGCTCTACTTTGTACTCTGTATTTGAACTCATCATTTTGATTAAATCACCAGTTTTTAATCTGCCGTTCATAACACGTACATGCACAACTACACCGCGATAAACATCATAATGACAATCAAAAATAAGCGCTGCAAGTTTTTCATTTGGATTTCCAGTAGGACAAGGAAATTTCGTCACAATCGCTTCCAGAAGTTCATCAATTCCTTCGCCAGTTTTTGCTGAAACACAAATTGCATCTTCAGAATCAAGCCCAAGTTCGTTATCAATCTGATTTTTGCAGGACGGAATATCAGCCGAAGCCAAATCAATTTTGTTAATTACAGGCACAATTGTCAAATCCTGCTCGATTGCCATGTACATATTGCTAACAGTTTGACTTTCAACTCCTTGAGTCGCATCAATTAAAAGTAAAGCTCCTTCACAAGAAGCAATTGCGCGGGAAACTTCATATGAAAAATCCACATGACCTGGAGTATCAACAAAATTCAATTCATAATCATTTCCGTCTTTTGCATGATATGGAATTGTAACAGCCTGACTTTTGATAGTAATTCCACGCTCACGTTCAATATCCATATTGTCAAGAATTTGGTTCATCATTTTTCTATCATCAATAATTTTTGCTTTTTGAATAAGCCTGTCTGATAAAGTTGATTTTCCATGGTCAATATGAGCTACGATACAAAAATTACGTTTAAACTTCATGTCAGTCATTTTAATCAAATCCTCCGTGGAATCATTTTGTCGATAAAATCTAGCTAAATATATAAATACGTCGAGTCAAGGCACGCTAACGCTTAAAGCCTTGACTTCGCCGTTTTGAGGGGTTGTACTACCCCCTCAATACGACCGGTCAAGGCACGCTTCGCTCAAGGCCTTGACTCGCTCGTTTTCAGGGGTTGTATTAACCCCTGAATCAAAAATAATATGGATTATCAAAAGGAGCCGAGAGCACCATTGTGATGTCAAGAAAACCTTTCTTTTTTCGTTTTGAATAAATCTGCACAAAAATATATTCGTTTTCCATGTCAATTTTCATATCACGAACGGTAACTGCATCAAATTTTGAGAAATATAATTCATCTGCAGCACTTCCTTTAATAACTCTTTCTATTGTATATGAATTTTTATTTAAAGTCGATGATGGAATCATTTTCATGCCAAAAAGCGGAACAAAACCATTTTGAACAAAATCAGTTTTAAATATTTCATAACCTGGATCTTCTGGGCGTTTATCCAAATATAAAAAACCATTTTTTTCTGTTAGATTATCATTTTTTATTTCTGCTGAATCATCATTATCGTAACCGGTAATATACGAAAAACTCAAAAGTGTTTCTGGCTCATATCCCATACAGATAAACTGAAAATCTTCCAGGCTGGTAACTTTTTTTCCATCAATACTTGTAATCACATCTCCTTCTTTTAAGCCAGAAAGAAAAGCTGGACTTCCTGGCAAAACATATTGGATTTCAAGACCAATCTTTTGTTTTCCATTGCGTTTTGTATGTCCATAGCAGCCAATCCAGGAATGTACAACTTCACAGTGATTATACATCAAACTTAATTCCTGTCGTAAATATTCCACTGGAATTGCAAAATTTAATCCCTGAAACTGAAGCATTCCAGCAAAAACAATAGCCTGCACTTTCAAATTTTCATCAATGAGAGGTCCGCCAGAATTACCAGAATTTACAGCAGCGTCAAGCTGAAAAACATTTCCAAGTGTCATAAGTTTGCGTTCAGTAGAAGAAATGATTCCAGAAGTCAAAGTTCCTTCCAGACCAATTGGAGTTCCTATTGCTGAAACTTTATCTCCAATTTTTAAATCAGCACTAGTGCCTAGCTCCAGAACAAATTTTGGTTCAATTTCTACTTTCAGCAATGCCAAATCAAGCAAAGAATCGTAACCAATCACTTTTGCAGGTATTTTCGTATCAGAATCTTCAAGAAGTTTAATGTAAAGACGAGAATAGCCTTCATATTTTGGATTAACCATAGAATCAATGACATGATAATTTGTCACAAGGTAACCGCGTCTGTCTATGAAAAAACCTGAGCCAATTACAATATCAGCATAACCGCTGCCATTCTGCACTTTTATTCCACGATCAACCCAAATTGTAACAGTTGCTTCCATGCAATCAGCAATAGTTTTAGGCCTTTTTTCATTATCAGATTGAAGTCCTGGAACTTCCTGTAAAAAAAGTTTTGTCAGTTCTTCGGGAGATTTTTTTTCAGAAAGAGATTTTTCAAAACTGGAAAAACCTGCTGTTTCAAGGGATTTTAAATATTTGATTGCTTCATAATAATTTTTCTCATCGACTGCACGTGTGTAAAGATTCCAAAGATTCTCTTTCGTTCTGGAAATTATTTCTTCATCACCAAGCAAAATTGCACGCCACAAAGCACGCACAGGTTCACTTTCCATAAAAGAATTTATTCTTTGAATTTCATTTTGGACAACTTTTGAATCATCATAATCAATAGGCTGTGGAATGTTTTTCACATTATTAATGCTTTTGCAGGAAATACAATTAATGCAGAAAACAAACAAACTAATTACATATAGAAAGAAAAAACATATTTTTGAACTTTTTTTATTTCCTAAAGTTTTGAAAATAATCACAAAAAAACCTCTTTTACCCAATTATAGAATATTCAATAAAGAAATAATAACCTGATATTTTTATTTAATCATCAGCTGAATCATGTGAATTTTTGGTTTGATTTTCTGATTCATCTTTTTCAAGTTCTGATTCTGGTAAAAGTTTACAAAAATAATCTTCTTCCACTTTTATAATACTAAACCGTGCACCTTCTGATTCAAAAATCTCCACAGCTCCCTGCTTCATATTTTTGAAAGAATCAAGTATTTGATTTTCCACTTGCAGAGGCTGAACATCCTCAATCCAATAAAAATTTTTGTTTTCACCGGCATTTATCAAAACCTCTTTATCTGATTCAAACATTTTAATTGGAGTTTTATCAACAAAAATTATGGAAACAATCATTTTTCCATCTTTGTCGTAAAAAACAGACTCTTCCTGCAGCGATTCATCATTCTTCTGTGGAAAACGAGTGTGTTTACAATCAATAACTCCATCATCGTTATTATCCCAAAAAGAAATTTTGCCATTATCAGAAAGGTATTCTTCAGCATATTCATAAAAATGATTTGAATTTCTATCAATACTAATCTTTTTAAGATAGATTTTTTTATTTTCATTAATCATTTGATGCAAAAAATTTTCACCGAAAATAGATGTCAAAAATTCAGGCTCATAAAGGGAATTTGCATCTGGATTTTCCAAAATTAAATCGTACTGTTCCAAAGTTTCATAAACTCCGTCATCATCAAAATCGACAGCCCTGCCAAAAGGAATATTTGAAAAATTACAAAAAGCATAATTTTTTTCATTTTGAAGGAAAACAGCTGAAATCGTTTCCCCCTGAAAAACAGTATAAACAACCTTTGCATTTTCACGTTCTTTTACAGGATATTCAACACTGATAGCATTTTTATAAAGACTGTCAAAATCAGGAAGTGAAAACTGCGTATTTGTAAAAACAGGAACATAAAAATCAAGCCCCAGCATTCCAAAAACATCATTTTCTTTAAGTTCCACAGGAGCAAAAGAAAATTCTTTTCCAAAATAATTCAAAACAGTTTGCTTATTCTGCTGCACTTCATCAGTTTTAGAATTATCATGCAAAATAATTTTTGAAATAAAAGGATATTCTTGATAATAAACAGAAATGTTTTCACCCTGAAGCTGCACAATTTCAGGAGAACCAAAATCACACTTAGCGTAAAAATCCTGATTACCGTCATTATCAAAATCGCAGTTAATATTTAATGGACGCCCGGTTTTATATTCAATGATGACTTCATTCTGCAAATCAAAATCCCCATCGACATAAACAAAACCGTCATAATTCAAAAGTTTTTCCAACAAAAAATTCAATACTTCAGAATCACGCAAATGAAGTGTCAGAAACTCCAAATCAGAAAGACAAAAAGCATTTTCAACAGTTTCAAAAAAAAGTTCAACAGCCTTTTTTTCAGAATAAAGACCGACTTGAAGTCCAGCTACAGCTAAAAGAGGATGAACAGTCTGCTCTTTTGAATCAATAGCACGCACAAGACGATTTTGCATATCACTAGAAGCGAAAAAAGAAGCTAAAAGTTCACGCTCCAGATTTTTTCCGTCATAATCTGGAAGTTTTGAAATGTAATAATTTGCAACAGTTTTTACGATATCAGGAATTTCATAATTTATCCCCAAAATTTCATAATTTTGCAATAAAGCCATTTCAAACATAAAAAAAAGATTTGCAAAACGGGAATCGGAAGGATAAATTCTGATTGCACTGTTGAGTTTTAATCTTGCATTCTCTATAGACTGTGAAGTTCCCATCCTGTACATGTTTTTAATTCTAATAAATTCCGCATCAGCAGAAAAAATAAATGGCTGACTGTCAAGAAGATTCATAGAATCCTCATATTTTCCAGTATCGCTGAGCAAATCAGCATAAAGAATTCTGGCACCGTTTTTTTTGTTGTTAACCCAATTGTCAAGTTCAAACGCCTTGTTTATCTGACCAAGCACATCAGCTTTTTTAGAATTCATATTCATAAGTGCGGCGGCCTTAACATAAATCAAATCAGAAATAGAATCATCATAGGAAAGTCCAAGTTCAGCCTGCTTCAAAGCATTATTCCAATCCCTGCTCATAAGACAGTTTTCAGCAAGCTTTAAACATCTGACAGCAGTGTTTTTATTTGCTACCTGATAAGAATTCTGCGCTGAAAGCGAAAACAAAAAAAATGAAAATATTACTGCAAAAATACTTTTTTTCATACCAAATCCTGCTTAACAATCCAATTTTTATATCCCAAGAAATTTCCCAGAACGCAAAGTATTTTCTGTTCACCATGCACACTTTGAATAATCGGGATAAGCTTTTTATCTTCCTCGTTTACATGCCATGCAGAAAAAATGTCCGTCAATTTTTTTTGTGTTCCATCAGCAGACAGAACAGAATCTCCAGAATAAACGCTGCGAACAATAAACGGAAGAGAAATCTCTTCACAACAAAAACAATCATTGATAAAAATTGATACAACATTCTGACTGTTTTTTACGACATTTAAAATTCCAAACGGAAAAGAAAAAAAACCACTTTCTTCTATTATATCAAAAAAAATCAAATCAGTATGTTTTTTAAAACTTTTTTTCAAAAAAATTGTGTTTTTTTCTATAAAAAATGTAATTGCCCCGAAATTTTTTGTTATCTTATTATTTTTTTCATGAGCTTTTGTAATTTCATTAATCAAATCTTTCAAAAAAGCTTGAGGAATTCTGGAGTTTTCTCCAAGACCATTCATAGCTTTCGTAAGAATACGCATTTTTATTGAATCATCAGCTTTTAATAAGTCAAGCAGACAGATTTCAGCACAATCATAGGAGTCAGAAATACATTTAGAACAAGAACTTTCGTTTTCATCATCACCCAAAATATTGTCACCCGTAACATCACAATGCTGAAAACCGGCAGAAAAATCTTCAGTTCCACAAATTCCACATGAAAACTTAATTTTCACACAATCACAAATTTTTGCCAGAGTTTTTGCATCATTTCTATTTTTTTCCATTCCCCCCAGAACGGCATTCTGCCAGAAAGGAAATTCCTGATTCAAAAAAGGAATCAGCTTAAGTCTGATTTTGTTACGCAGATATTTTGTTTCCTGATTCGTGCTGTCATTTCTCCAGCAAATCCCACATTCCTGCAAATACTGTTCAATCAAAGAACGTTCAATCTGCAAAAGCGGTCTGAAAACTTCAGTTTTGGGCGAAAGTGAACGAACAGCCGGAATGCCACATAAACTAACAGCACTTCCGCCTTGCAAAAAACGCATTAAAACAGTTTCAAGATTATCGTTTTTATTGTGTGCCAGAAACAAAACCTGAATATCATTCTGATTACAAAATTCAGAAAAAATTTTGTAACGCAAAAAACGTGCCGCATCTTCAATTCCAGATTTACGCTCACCTGCAAGCTGTTCCACATTTCCTCTAGAAATTTCTTTTACAGAACATTCAACAAGTTTTCCTTCTTTCTGAAGTTTTGAACATAAACTGACTACAAAATCAGCATCACCACAAGTTTCATTTTCAGGACGAATATTATGATTCACAGTGATAACGTGCAAAATCACACCAAGGGGAGAAAAAATATTACAAAGCGAAACCAGAAGCGAAACAGAATCAGCACCACCAGAAACACCCGCTGCAATTCTTTTAAGATTATTCAAATCACCTAAAGAAGATTTCTGCGTACAATTCAAAATGCCTTCAGTAACCTTATTTTCAAAATCACACAATTTATTCCTCACAATTTTCTGCAGACAGACAAAAACAATCTGTTTTTTTGCAAAAAAACTTCTTAACAAAATGAAAAAAACAAAAAACTTAAAAAATTTCACATAAAGACAAAATCATTTAAAAACGATATAGAAAATCCGCAAAAACAAAACAAACAAAAAAAAGACTGCCTCAAAAAAAAGACAGTCCTATTTTATACTAAATAAAATGTATAATCAAATGAAAATCAAACAACTCCAAAAAGAGAAGCGTTCAATAACCCGATTAGCGAGCTGGTGAAACAGTTACCAATGGAAGTTCCTTGTCAGTAAGAACTTCAACTTTATCACCAAGAACAAGATCTTTTACGCGCAAAGCTTCACTGACATTGATTTTTGAAACATCAGCAGTGATTGTTTCTGGAAGGTCAGCAATTGCAGCCTTGATTTTAATCTGATTGTTGCGTTCTTTTTTGAAACCACCTTTAAGAACACCAGCAGGAGTTCCCTGGAAGTGAACTTTAATCTTCATAACAAGTTTCTGGTCAGCATCTGGAACAAAGAAATCAGCGTGCAATGCTTTATCGTTGCGAATGTTGTATTCTACATCTTTAATCAAAGCAACATTTTCTCTTCCATCAATATTCAAAACAATAGAAGTAGTTGGAGTGATAGTTCTCCAGATTTTGTTGAATTCAACTTCATCCACGTCAATAGAAGTTGCCTCACCCTTTGCATTATAAACTACAGCAGGGATACGTCCTTCTTTGCGAAGATTTTTAGCAGCTGTTTTACCAGTAACAGTTCTTGTTTTAGCATTAAGTGTCTGCTTACTCATTTTCTAAAAGCTCCTTATATCTCTAAAAATGTTTTGTAATTATATCAGTTTTTCTAAATCAATTCAACTTAAAATCAAGTGTTTTTAATTAATATTTTCAGCAGAATTCAGTTTGTAAGTCGCCTTTCACAGCTCACTGACGTTCGGTTGCCGGCTCGTGCTTTAGCTCGTTCAAAAAAAATTATACGCCAACAAAAATTTTTGTTTACACGAGCTGCGAGTTTTTGTAAATCTTGTTTAAAAAGGGGACAGACCTTGTTTATGTTTATGAGTTTGGCACGTGCAGGGACAGACCTAGAATTTAAACAAAACAAACACCGAGTTTTTTAGCAAAGCGTTAAGAAAAACTTGCAGCACGTGCTGTCTAAACGTTCGTTGGTATTTATGAGTTTGGCACGTGCAGGGACAGACCTCAAGTTTAAACAAAACTTACTATTTGAGTTTTGGCAGAAGTGTAGACTCCGCCTGATAATGAGAAAAACAAACCGCCAAAACTCTCGGCTCGCGCAAAACAAAATTCTCATTGGTGTGAAAATTTACAGCGCGAGCCAGGGACAGACCTAGAATTTAAACAAAACAAACACTGAGTTTTTTAGCGAAGCGTTAAGAAAAACTCGCAGCACGTGCTGACTAAGCGTTCGTTGGTATTTATGAGTTTGGCACGTGCAGGGACAGACCTAGAATTTAAACAAAACAAACACTGAGTTTTTTAGCAAAGCGTTAAGAAAAACTCGCAGCACGTGCTGACTAAGCGTTCGTTGGTATTTATGAGTTTGGCACGTGCAGGGACAGACCTAGAATTTAAACAAAACAAACACTGAGTTTTTTAGCAAAGCGTTAA
>CAMBMW010000002.1 GCA_945868875.1 uncultured Treponema sp. | reverse complement strand
TTACTTTCAAATCTGGGGCAAAAGCTTTGATACCAAATTCAAATCGAACCTGATCGTTTCCTTTTCCTGTTGCACCATGACAAATTGCAACAGCTTTTTCTTGACGTGCATATTCTACAAGAATTTTTGCAATCAATGGGCGTGCTGTAGAAGTTCCCAAAAGATATTCGTCTTCATAAACTGCATTTGCTTTTAGAGCAGGCCAAATGTATTCTTCTATATATTCCTGACGAGCATCAACAACATAACATGCAGAAGCACCAGTTTTTAAAGCACGATTTTTGATTGTTTCCCAGTCGTCGCCTTGACCGACATCGATACAAACTGCAATTACATCATAATTGTAATTTTCTTTAAGCCAAGGAATGATAACAGTTGTATCAAGACCACCAGAATAAGCTAAAATTACTTTGTCATTTGCCATAATAAACCTCTTTTTGTCATTATTTGCATAAATATACAAAAAATATATATTTTTTTGCAAAAATATGCAAGTATTTTTAAAAAATAGACAATAAAATCTGTAATATTTTGTTTTGTATACAAATGAAGTTTAAATATGAAATTCAACTTAAAGATTAGTAATTCTTTTTATCTGAAAGTCTATTTGAGTTTTTATTTCCTGTTCCAGATTCACTTCAAAAGAAAATACTTCCTTTGTTTTATTGATTCTTTGAACTTCGACTGAAAGATTTTGTTTGTTTTTTTGAATCTTCCAAAAAAAAGTTTCGCTTATTTTTTTTTCAAGGTAGGCCTCTATAAAAAATATTGCAAACCTTTGTCGCTTTTGAATTATCAGACTGTCTTCTTTTAACTTTAAAATTTGTTTATTCAACTCTGTTTTGTGCGATAAAAATTCTTCAATTTCTTTAAAAGGATTATTCGGAAATTTTGCATCGGCAATTTTGATTAAATCGTCATCTGTTCGTTGCAAAAAAGTAATTTTTGTTTGATTCTGCACAAAAAGACGAAGTTTAATATCTTGCGTTACAAAAAACTCAAGAGAACAGTAATTTGCACCGCATGTTGATTCAATAACCAATTCAGGATGAAGAAGTTTAAAATCTTCAAACTTTTCTTCGCAATCTGACATATAAAGTTTGTCTGAATCTTTTCGCAGAAGATTATTTTTTTGCATAGCTGAAAGTTGTTCTTTCCAAAAATCAGATTCAATATCATTAAACATTTTTTTACCCTCCAGATTAATTATCGGTTATGTTTGATTCAGCTCAGAAGTTTTTCATTTCATCAAAAAGAAAGATAAGTTGCACTGTTTTTTTCCAATGAACATATCCATTTTTTTGATTTTTCCCACGCTTGTCTGCTGTCTAAAATCCACAAAATATCTTTACAACCTTTTGAAATGACAGGAATATCTGCTTCACCATCTGTAAAAAAAATTAATCCGTCATAATCACTTTTATGTTCAAAAAAGAAATCAATTGCAGGCTGGAAATTTGTTCCACCATTTCCACTGACTTGTTCTAAATTCATCTTTCTTTTCAATTCAATTGGGGTTTTATTGATAACATTTACATCAAAAAAAATCACATCAATCTTTTCTATTATTTTTAAAAAGAAAAATTGTTTTATACAATGATAAAAATGTTCAATACTTTCATCGGTGATGGAACCACTCACATCAATAGCAATCAAAAGGTTTGCTTTACTGTCATAACGACTTCCCATTGCAGAAAATCCATAACGTCGGTTCGGTTTCATTCTTGTAAGCATTCGTTTTGAATTCACAATATTATGCCGAAATTTCATCAGTGCGCGTCTGTAATCAAAAGAAAAATCGCAATTATCAACAAGTTGACGCTGCACATTGCCGCCCACACTACCCCAACCTTCTGAGATTTCAGCTTCTTTCATTTCAGACTTAATTTTATTTTCAATTTCTTCATTTTCTTCCCAAAGTTCAGCTTCCTGTTCAAACGATTTTTCTACTTCTTGAGAAAAACCTGCATTTTCCCCAGCAACTGCCGTTTCCTGAATCAAAAATAAAATTTTTTTATACCATTGCTCAAAATTCAAATCATCATTTATTTCAAGAAATCCTGTTGAATTGTTGATATGAAGATTACGCTGGAAAAATTTTTCTTCCTCACTTTTTGACCACTTGAGTCCTAAAGGATGCGTTAATGTATGAAATCTCACTGCTTGATTTTTCAAATATTCAAGGCTTGGAAGATTCAACAAATTCATAAAATTGTTTTTTTCCAGCGACAAAAGTTTATAAACTGTAACATCACTGGCAATTGTCAAGACGCTCTGTTTGCAGTTATACGGTTTTCTGGCATAAGGATGACCTAAAAGAATTCTGTAGATTTCAAGTTCCAGATAATGCTCTAGAATCTCAATTTCCACATTCTGCAACAATAACTGCGAAAATTCAATTCGTTTCTTTCCACAACGAAGAGGCACCGCAAGCTCAGAATTTTCCACAAGAGAATGCCAGCTGGCAATTGTAAAAAAAAGAGGTTTGGAGAAAAACCAGTTTTGAATTATTTTTTTTAATTTTTTCTCAACACTTTCCATTTTTTATAAATCACAAAACAAACGAGTTTTGCAGTTAAAATTCCTTCAACTGATTAAACATTCTGTAAAAGAAATCTGTTTGTCGTTCAAAAATCAAACACTGTGCATCCTGATATTTTTTTGAATCAAAAAGGCTGATAAAATGGGTCACTAATTCTTTACTGTTTTCATTCTCAAGAAAATCGAAATATTTATTCAGATTAGAAAAGATTTGATTTAATTCATCTGATAAAGAATTTTCTCCTTCAACTTTCGTTTCTCCAATCGTTTTTCCTAAATAATCAAGATATTTTACAATTGATTCATTCAATTCAACAAGATTTATTGATTCAAGAGTTTCAAGTTTCTGCAAAACATTTTCAAAGTCACCTTTCAAAACTTCTTTTGCTGTTGGAAATTGTAATTGTGAAATATATTCAAAAAATAAGGAACTTATCCTGTTTCCAATAATTCCGCCAATCAAAATGCGATGACTGTTTGTTAGATTATGAACTTTTTTGATAATCTCACTTGTTCTCTCCCAGCTTCGTCTGTCTGGATGTCGTTCAAAATTATCACTTTCGTTTTGAATATCCGCCTCATCCAAAAAATCAGGATTTTCAGAAATAAAAGAAATAATTCTGTTGTCAATTTCTGAATTCTTTGCCCATTCAAGCCAGTCTTCTACAGTTGGTGAAAACTCATAAATGTTAAACCTGCTCACCAAAGCCGGATCCAAATCTGTCAATTGATATTCATTTCCATTATTAACTGCACTGATAATTCTGCTGCCTTTTGGAAGGGATTTTCCAGCAAGTTTTCTGTTCAGAGTTAAATCCATAACTGTCTGAAGAACTTCGGGTCTGGCTCTGTTCAATTCGTCTAAAAAAAGCACGACAGGTTTATCATCAACAGGAAACCAATAAGGAAGCATGAAATCTGTTCTGCCAGTCTTACTGTTTTTTTCTGGTAAACCGATTAAATCACCAGGGTCGCTCATCTGCCCCAAAAAAAGAGTTACAACTTTTTGCCCTCTGGCAGAAAAATATTCTTCAAGAATTCTTGACTTTCCTATACCATGTTTTCCGACAAGCATAATGTTTTGTTCTGAAGGAGTATTATCAAGTATAAAATAAAGCTGTTTTGCATCAATAGTCATAAAAAACAAAACCTCACTGCATTCTTTTGTGATATTCTTCTTTCACTTTATACATAACTTCATCACATTTTTCAACAGCTTCTTCCAAAGTGAGAGTTGATGTTGGTAAAACAGAATAACTTCCAATACTTGCAGACAGATTATAAGGCAACTGCATAATCGAAGTTTTTTTTGTGATTAAATCAGTGATAATTTTGCAATAATCTTCGCCGTTGTAATTCTTACTGTTCCCTACAACAAGAAATTCATCTCCACCATAGCGAATTGGAAGCCAGGTTTTTGGAATAGCCTCCATAACACAGGATGCAATAGTTTTTACTGCCAAATCTCCGTGTAAATGTCCAAAATTATCATTAATATGCTTCATTTTGTTAATATCCACAAAGAAAAGCACAGTCGTAAGTCCATTTTTTTTATTTTGGGAATAAAATGGTTTTGCAATTTTTTCAAGTCCAACTCGATTTATCATGCCAGAAAGCGCATCTCTTGTAGAAAGCCGCAGATACTGCTGACTCATATTTTTAAACATATTCTGCTTTCTAAAACGTTCAATGGCATTTCCAAATGTTCTAGTCCACGTATAACCATAATGTTTTTCAATAAGTGCAAGATTATTTTTGGAAACATAATATCCGTGAACATAAGAATGATTATAAATCGGCATAATCAAATAAACATTATTTTCATCACTCTTCATTTTTGAAGGAATCAAATCTCTTGTGTTTATGATTTCCCTTGTATATTTTTCATTATTTTGAATAGAAGTGATAGCCTGTACTTGCTGACCATAAGACAGATTCTGCGGAAGTTTTTCTGTAGAATTGATAAGAACAGATGACCAGTCAGATTTCAGGAAAATACAAAAATCTGAGCCCTCAAAAGTGTGATTTTTTGCAAAGAAAACTTCAAGATTTGTCAGAAGAGTAAAAACATCAGTTGCTTCTGTAAAGATTTCTTCAATATTTTCCATTTGTGCAGAGAAATATTCATTTTGTTTTTCGCTTGCGAGCATTGTAAAAGCAATATTTTCAAGTGAATCATTTTCTTTTTTTTCACAACCGCAGGATTCCCTATAAACTGGAGAAGTTTTCACAGTGACAATTTGATTTGCATTAAAACAATTTAAAACTCTTTTTGCTGCCTCCGCACCCACTTTGTGAGCATTGCTTTTTACAGTTGAAATCGTAGGATTCGAAAGCCTTGAATATGGAATGTCATCGTATCCGATAATTTTCATTTCCTGGGGAACCTTTACCCCCTTTTCAATAGCTACTTTCAAAACAGCCATAGCCATCAAATCTGTAGCACACACAAAAGCTTTTGGAAAACTTTCTTTATCAAGAAATTTTTCTTTAAGAAAATCATAAGTGGAATTATAATCACTTCTTTGTGTAAAATAAACTTTATCCATATTGATTGGAATTTTGTTATTTTGAAGAGCTTCTCGAAATGCTTTATATCTTTCACAAATATCAACAGAAGTTTCTTTCCCTGAAATAAAAGCAAAATCTGTTATTTTATGTTCTGTAATCAGATGTGAAACAAGTTCGTAAGTTCCAGAATAATTATCAATTCGGATTGAAGAAATGTCTTTTAATTTTGAATTAACTGATAAAACATTTTTTCCAGATTTTAAAACACGCTGACGCTCCATCTCCAAAACTCGTGGACTGTTTATCAAATCAGAAAGAATAATGACACCATCATAATCTTCATAATTGATGAGTTTATAAACCGAATAACCAGTGAGATTCGGATAACCAGAAAATTCAGTATAATCATAACAATTAAAAAGATATATATCAGCCGAAGTTTCTTTGAGATTTTCTCTCATTCCGTTTATAAAATCATTTATAAAGTAATATGACCATCCACATGAAAGTACAGCAATTTTTTTTTTCATTTATTAAAATCCTTTTTTATGAGATTTCGCAAACTTTGAACTGCAACTTTTATTGCAAGCTCAGTATCATGAACCTGTTTGTTTTCAAGCCCTTTTTTGGCGCGTTCCTGATTTGCAACTACCAGAAAACAACTGCCTACTCTCACTCGCATAAACTGCCCCGCAATAAACAAAGCAGCACTTTCCATTTCAGAAGCCAAACAGCCCATTCTAAGCCATGCCTGCCATTTGTTTTCCAACTCATAACTTACAGGCATAATTTCTGGTTCGTGTTGCCCAAAAAAAGAATCTTTACACTGAACAACACCAACATGATGATTGATATTTAACAATTTTGCAGCATCAATCAATGCGTTCACACAGTCAATATTAGCAACAGCAGGATATTCAATAGGGGCAAACTCACGACTAGTTCCTTCCATACGAACAGCACCAGTTGCAATCACAACATCCCCACCGATTACTTCTTCCTGCATTCCGCCGCAAGTTCCTACCCGAATAAAAGTATGAGCACCACATTTTACTAATTCATCAATTGCAATACTTGCAGAAGGTCCTCCAATTCCAGTAGAAGTAACACTAACCTTTACACCATCAAGATAACCAGTGTAAGTTGTATACTCGCGGACATCTGCAACAAGTTTTGCATCATCAAAATGTTCTGCAATTTTTTTGCATCGTTTGGGGTCTCCTGGCAGTATTACATATTTTCCAATATCATCAGCACCAACACCAGTATGATATTGTTTATTAGAACCTTCAGTATAATCAACCATTTTTTTACCCCCAAAAGATTAAAAAATCACCTCACTTGAAATTTCAACAATAATTCCATAAAAAAAATTGTCAAAAACTACAAGGAGGTGCTTTTTTTGGTTTATTCTCTATAAAAATTAATCAAGCAACCTGCCAAAATTATTTTTCTTTCATCATCAGTCAAATCTCCAACTGAAAGTTCAAACTCATTGACTGAGCCATCTTTTTTAACGGCATAAGCTTTTACGCAAGGTAATTTATCACAAATCATCTTTCTTACTTCTGGAATAAAAACATAGTCATCATTTACAAAAGGAAGATTTTTATCACCATCTTTATAAACAAAAGGCAACATTCCCCAGTTAATAAGATTTGAACGATATCTTTTTGTTGCATATTCATTTGCAATATTAGCACTTGCCCCCAAAACACGCTGACAACTTGCAGCCTGTTCACGAGCAGAACCGTCACCAGGTTTACATGCAAAAATAGTAGAACCAATCTGAGCACTTGCAGCCTTTGCTCCCAAATCAGCATCTTTTTTAGCCAATGCAGTTACAACCTGTTTAATCTCAGCTTTTATTTCATCATTCATATCGCGCACAGCTTTTGCACGACCAACATAAGCTGGATCTTTACGACTCAAAGTAAACTCTGCAAGTCCAAGAGGATTTGAGCGGAAACTTGAAGTTTCACCAGAAGGAATCAATTCATCAGTAGTTGTAACAGGATCATGGATTTCAGAAACAACTTTTAAAAGCAAATCATTACCAAGTTCTTTTTGTTCAGGCCAGTCTTTAATATTTGGACCAAACTGAATATTTACTTCAGGATGAGCAACACCTTTTGAATCATAAACACGTTTATCATAAATAGCTTTATCAAAGAAATATTTTTTACCACTAAATTCTGTATCAAATTCAGTAGCAGCAGTAAGGAAGCCTTTATTTGCTGCCGTAGCTGCAATAGAACGAGCATCCATAAGGGCAACAGAAGAAAGCTGTCCGTTTTGAATCTTAGAACCTTCACGATTAGGGAAATTTCTAGTTGAATGACGAATAGAAAATGCACCATTTGCAGGAGTATCCCCAGCACCAAAACAAGGACCACAGAATGCAGTTTTAATAATAGCACCTGCACTCACAAGAGCGCTAAAAGCACCATTTTTCATCAATTCCTGATAAACAGGCATAGAAGCTGGATAAACATTCAAAAGGAATTTGCCATTTCCAGTATCTTTTCCTTTAAGAATATCAGCAGCAGCACAAATGTTTTCAAATCCACCACCAGCACAACCAGCAATAACACCCTGGTCAACATAAAGCTTACCATCAATCACTTTGTTTTTGAGCGTAAACTGAACCTTATCACCAAAAGAAATTTTTGCACGCTTTTCAGTTTCATCCAAAACATCCATTAAATTTTTATTCACTTCTTCTATAGTATAAGCGCAGGAAGGATGGAACGGAAGTGCAATCATCGGACGAATTTCACTTAAATCAATTTCAATAGCACCATCATAATAAGCACCATTTTGAGGATTCAATTCTTTATAAGCATCTGGACGACCATGAATTTCGTACCATTCTTCAATTTTTTCATCAGTACGCCAGATAGAAGAAAGACATGTAGTTTCTGTAGTCATAACGTCCACACCAATGCGGAAATCAGCACTCAACTTAGAAACGCCAGGACCTGTAAACTCCATAACTTTATTTTTAACATAACCATTATCAAAAACAGCCTTTATAATAGCCAAAGCAACATCCTGCGGACCAACACCAGGAACTGGTTCACCAGTTAAATAAACAGCAACCACACCAGGATAAGCAACATCATAAGTTTTATTCAAAAGCTGCTTTGCAAGTTCTCCCCCGCCTTCACCAATAGCCATAGTACCAAGCGCACCATAACGAGTGTGACTGTCAGAACCCAAAATCATACCGCCACATTCAGCAAGCATTTCACGAGCATACTGATGAATAACAGCCATGTGAGGAGGAACATAAACTCCACCATACTTTTGCGCACAAGTCAAACCAAACATATGGTCATCTTCATTAATAGTTCCGCCAACAGCACAAAGCGAATTATGACAGTTCGTCAAAACATAAGGAAGAGGAAATTTTTTAAGCCCAGAAGCTCTTGCAGTCTGAATAATTCCAACATAAGTGATATCATGGGAAGTAATTTTATCAAATTTTATTTTAAGTTTTGCATCATCACCAGAAGTATTATGATTTTGCAAAATAGAATAAGCCATAGTTTTTTTTCTGCCATCACAGACATTACAACCATCAGCCGATTCAACCAGTTTTCCGTCAACAAAATAAGCACCAGACTGCCAAAGTTTCATAAGAGTCTCCAAAGATAAAAAAAATATACAAAATTCTATCACAATTCACGCATTTTCTCAATAAAAAATCCATGAAATAAATAAAAAAGGAAAGTTCACAATAAATTTATCAGCACAAATTCAGTTAAGTAGGCGCGTTACGCCGCTCGTTAATCACTCGGTCCTTGCGGACTAGCCTTCGGCTACGGCTCCATGCTTGGTGCCATTTAAATACCACAAAAAGTTTTCTTACATCTCACAAAACACATGGACAGATAATTCAAGGTCTGTCCCTGTTTTTCACTTCAATACAAGAGGGACAGACCTTGTTTTTTAAGCTTGGAAAAAGGGACATACCTTATTTTTAAAACAGGGACAGTCCTTGTTTCACAAAAAAAAATAGGACTGTCCCCGTTTTAGACTTCATACTCTCTAAACGATTGAGGACTGTCCCTCTTTTAACCGCACAACTTCCAATTAATAGAGGTCTGTCCCCATTTTTTTCCCAAATACTTTTTTTTAATTTTTACAAAAGTTTTTTAAAAGAATTGAATGACCACATAAAATTTATTATAATAAGTGCATTATGGCTAAGATTCAAATGAAAAATGCTATCGCTGAGCTCGATGGCGATGAGATGACTCGTGTTTTATGGCAGGTGATTAAGGATGAACTCCTTTTGCCTTTTGTGGATTTAAAAACAGAATATTACGATTTGAGTCTTAAAAGTCGTGATGATTCTGATGATAAAGTTACTTACGATGCAGCCGCAGCAATTAAACGCTTAGGAGTGGGTGTTAAATGTGCAACTATTACTTCAAATCAGGCTCGTGTTGAGGAATATCACCTAAAACAGCTTACTCCTTCTCCAAATGGAATTATTCGAGCTGAATTAGACGGCACTGTTTTCCGCGAACCTATTTTTGTAAAAAATATTCATGGAACAGTTTCATGCTGGAAAAAACCTATTGTTCTTGGTCGTCATGCTTACGGCGATGTTTACAAAAACTGCGAAATCAAATGTCCTACAGCTGGAAAAGCTGAACTTGTTTTCACTGGCGTAGATGGAAAAGAAATTCGCAAAACTATAATGGATATGAAAGGTCCTGGAATTATTCAGGGAATTCACAATCTGGATAAATCTATCGAAAGTTTTGCACGCTGTTGTTTTACTTATGCTTTGGATAGAAAACTAAGTGTTTGGTTCGGTGCAAAAGATACCATTTCTAAAACTTATGACGGAAACTTCAAAGCCATTTTCCAAAGAGTTTTTGATGATGAATACAAGGCAAAATTTGATGAAGCTGGAATTGAATATTTTTACACTTTGATTGACGACGCTGTTGCTCGTGTCATGCGTTCTGACGGTGGTTTTATGTGGGCTACAAAAAATTACGATGGCGATGTTATGAGCGATATGATTGCTTCTGCTTGCGGTTCGCTTGCAATGATGACTTCTGTTCTTGTAAGTCCTGACGGAAACTTTGAATATGAAGCAAGTCACGGAACTGTTCAAAAGCACTATTACAGATATTTGAAAGGTGAAAAAACTTCTACAAACCCTGTTGCTACAATTTTTGCCTGGACAGGAGCTCTTGCAAAACGTGGTGAACTTGATGGAACTACCGAACTCGTTGATTTTGCAAAAAAACTTGAAAAAGCTACTTTGCAAACTATCGAAGAAGGTTATATGACTGGAGATATTGCACGCATTGCTGAACCAAAAGCTAAAGAAGTGCTTGATTCATGGCAGTTTATTAAAGCAATAAGAGAAAGAATGTAAAGTTTTTCGTAAACTAAAAAAAGGGTGGTCGAGAATAAATCTCACCACCCTTTTTAATTATCTTGTTTCTGGGAAAATATAATAAAAATCCCAATTCAGTTATTATTTTTTTATTTGTGACAGATTTTTTCTTCACATTCTTTGTAAATCGCAGAAGTTTTTTCTACTACTTCAGCTGGAATTTCTTTTATATTTGGATCTCCTGCAAGACCATTATCTTTGAGCCAGTCACGAATAAACTGTTTGTCGTAAGAAGCAGGACTTCCACCAACTTGATATTTGTTCAAATCCCAAAAACGGCTTGAATCTGGTGTAAGAACTTCATCTGCAAGAACTAAATCTTCGTTTTCATCCAAACCAAACTCAAATTTTGTATCAGCAATGATAATTCCATTTTTGTATGCATGATCATAGCATTTTTTGTATACTTCCAGAGCAGCTTTTTCAATCTTTGAGCCAAGTTCATCTCCCAAATCATCTTTCATATACTGTAAAGTTACGTTGATATCATGACCTTCTGCAGCTTTTGTAGATGGTGTTACAATTGGTTTTTCAAGTTTTTCTGCCTGTTTATATTCTTTATCAAATTTATGTCCTAAAAACGGTTCACCTTTTTTGTAAGCTTCATACATTGAACCGAACATATAGCCACGTACAATTACTTCATAAGGAATCATCTTCAGTTTTTTTACAAGGATAGTTCTTCCTTCAAATTCAGGTTTCTGGAATTCTTCTGGCATATCCTTTAAATCTGATGAAATCATGTGATTTTTTACAATGTCTTTTGTATAATCAAACCAGAAATTTGCAAGACTGTTCAACACTTTTCCTTTGTCTGTAATCATTGTTGGTAATATTACATCAAAAGCTGAAATTCTGTCTGTTGTTACAATCACCATTCTTCCATCTTCAAGGTCATAAACTTCCCGAACTTTTCCTGAAATAATTTTTTTCATTTTAACCTCACAAAAAATATTTTACAAAATGCCGCCGAATTCCAGTTTGTAACGGCTGCATATTTCATCATACTCTTTTTTATCTTTTTTGTCATTAAAACCTGTAACAAAAAGTTTTGCTCTATAATTTGTATTTATCTTTGACTCGTTACCATCGTTAGTTTTCTGGATTTTGGAAAAAACATCTAACGCTCGATTTACTACCCCTTCCACAGAATCCACAACTTGAATATCACTACCACACACTTTCTGCATTTCTTTTTTGATATTCAAAAAATGGGTACAACCTAGAATAATGACATCACAATCTTTTTGTGCAAAATATTTTACAGCTTCTTTACACGCCTCTTCCCGTTCCCTACTTGTTGCTGTAAAAGATTCGTGTTCTATAAAGGAAATCAGTTTTGGATCACCGCGCAAAAACATTTGACAGTCTTGTGCAAAATGATTTTTTAAATCTTTGTTATACGGATGTTCAACGGTTGCCTTTGTTGCCAAAAGTCCAATTTTTCTTTTTTTTGAAACTTTTGCGGCAAGTTTAATAGCAGGGACAGTCCCCACAAAGATTTGATTAGGAAAAACTTCACGCAATACATCAAGACTGTTCACGCTCATTGTATTGCAGGCAAGAACAATAACTTTTGGTGAAAATTTTTCGATAATCACTTTTACACAATTCAAAACTGCACTTACAATCTGTTCATGATTTTTTTCGCCATAGGGAAAATTTACAGTATCGCCAACATAAACGCATTTTGCATCAGGTTTGATTTCTAGTAAATGCATTAAATAAGGAATTCCGCCTGTCCCAGAATCAAGAAAAACAAAATCTACCATAAACAACAACAAACCATATCACTATAAAAAATCAATACTTCTTAATCAAAAAGACTGTTAAACAAATCCCTTGCTTTTTTAGCTTTGTCATCATACGAAGATGCATCTACAATGTTCGCACCTGAAACTTCTGCACTAAAACTATCACAAAAATTTGCACGCTCTTTATCGGTTACAAGAGAATCTACGTTCTCCCTGCATTCATAGTGACTTGACTCATCATAAAACTTACAACCTTTGCAACTGTGCAAATCACAACCGCACAAAGGACATTCTGTCATTCTAGTAACTTTTTCCAATGAAATTTCTTTTCCACATTTCCAGCAAATCATAAAAAATATTTTACAACCTTTCAAAAATATTAGCAATAATGTATAATAAACTTATGTTTACTTTAAATAAGTGTCTTGTAAATTATTGCAATAATCATGCTCTTTCAACTTTTGACCAGAACGGAAATTTATGTTCATCAGACAGTTATTGTCTTGACCACATTCCAAATCCAGGCAAAATCAAAGATGATATTTATAATTACATTGCAACACATGATAAAATTGTTGGATTAAATGCCTGTGGACTTATTTTTTCAAATATCGATTTTTCAAACAAAAAATTTTTTGGATGTAATTTTACAAACTGCACTTTTTTAAATATTCATTCAGAAAATCTACTTCTGAGAATGTGTTTTTTTGATTTTGCCATTTTCAATGACTGCAATTTCATCCACAGCAAAAATCTTTTCAATTCATTTTCCATGGCAACATTTACACACACGCTTTACACTTCAAGCGATCTTGTCCAAAATAATTTTAATGGAATTAAAGCTTATCAGTGTTCTTTTGATGATTCTGACTTGTTAAATTCTCGTTTTATAAATGCAACTCTCGTCGATACATCATTTAGAAACTGCAATATTAAAAAAACAATTTTTTACAATACAAACCGCACAAACGTTTCATTTAAAATGTCAAACACACGAGAAGCATTATTTGAATCAGAGGAAGATAAAATTAACAAAAACAATATTGAATTTGGAAATTCCATTGTAGATGGAGGCATTTTATGAAAGTTTATTTCCATTTGAATGAAGGCGGATTTTCAAACTGCTATCTTGTTGTAAATGAAATATCAAACCAGGCAATTATTATTGATCCTGGAAAAATCACAAAAGAAATAATTGCCCGAATTGAAGACAATCATTTAAATCTTTCAGCTGTTTTGATTACCCACAATCACGGTTCGCATGCCGATGGACTTAAAACACTCCGAAAAATCTATTCTCCAAAAGTGTTTGCTGCAGATTGGACAGTAGCGGCAAATGACACAACTGTAATTACAGGTGATGGCACTACTCAAATAGAAGGTATGCAGGTAAGTTACCTCACAATTCCAGGCCACACATCAGATTCGGTAGTTTACAAAATTGGAAGCATTCTGTTTACAGGAGATGTATTACTATCTGGAGAAATTGGAAAAACTAATTCAAGTTATTCTGAATATATTTTACGCTCAAATATCGAACATAAAATCTTTTCACAACTTGACACCACAGTTTTGATGCCCGGACACGGTCCTCCATCCACTCTTGGAGCTGCAAAAGCAATTTACAATCAAAATCTGACTAAAAAACAAATAAACTAAAATGCATCTGGATTTTTTTGATTCTATGACCAAAACGGTTTTAATTTTTCATCCTGATATAGAACTTTCTCTTGTGCGATTTCAAAGAGAACTTTCAAAAAGTTTAAATCTCTCTGTTTTTCAAAAACTAGCTTCTGACAAAAACAGTTTTTCATCTCAGAATAAATTCCCACAGACAGAATCTTTTTTTTATTCTCCGCTGCCTTTGTGGCTTGAATTAAATCATGATGATTTTGTTTGCAAAAACAAATCCCAATTAAAAAAACTCGCTGCTGACATAAAAAATGTTTCTTTACTGGAGAATCTGAAAGTTTTTGAAAACTCAGTTTACATCACTGCAAAAATCACTATGCAAAATTCTCATTCTCCTGAACCAGAAAATCTGGATTTTTTTTTCGACCTGCCTGTTTCAAAACTTCATAACAGCACTAATTTTACCAGCGAAAACAAAAAAATCATCAGAAATACAAAAAATCCAATAAAAAATATTAAAATTTTCAGACTTGGAATCTGCAGACAATCATCAGAAAACACAAAGGAAATAGAAGATTTTGTCTGGGCAAAAAAAAACTCTTAATTCCTTTTTCAAGAAACTAAGAGTTTGACGCTTGGCAGAATCGAACTGTCGACCTACTGCTTAGAAGGCAGTTGCTCTATCCAGCTGAGCTAAAGCGCCTTAAACGTATGAAATAATATATCAAAAAAATTAATTTGAATCAAGAGGTAAACCAAGCATTTCTTTCATTGTCCGCCATCCAAGCATAGCACATTTTACACGAGAAGGCATATGGGAAAC
Organism: uncultured Treponema sp.; assembly: GCA_945868875.1. Lineage (GTDB taxonomy): Bacteria > Spirochaetota > Spirochaetia > Treponematales > Treponemataceae > Treponema_D. Next base: position 41,355 of record CAMBMW010000002.1, on the reverse strand, counting down.
ATCTTGCAGTGCCGCAGCTTCATCCAGTTGTTCCAATTCTTCCTGAGAAACAGTTCCTTTTATCATTCTGTCAAAAATATCTGCAAGCGCCAAAGCTTCTTCTTTTGTTTTGCCGATAACTACATCAGCCATCATATCTACAGAAGCCTGACTTACTGCACAACCAGAACCAGTAAAGCTTGCATCTATAATTTTTCCATCATCTCCTAGTTTCATTTGTAAAGTAATTTGGTCCCCGCAACTTGGATTTACACCTTCCAGACAAAAAGTAGGTTCATTCATATTCTGTTTATGAGAAGGATTTATATTATGCTCATTTAAAATTTCACGATAAAGTTCCTTAGTTTCCATTTACTGCTCCAGTTTCAGATAATTTTAATCTTTATAACCTGACCATTTTCGCACCATTGCAAGTTTTTCCAGAAAAATATCCACTTCTTCTGGTGTATTATAAAAATAAAGACTTGCTCTTGCACTCGACTGCACTCCAAGATACTGACCAAGAGGCTGCGCACAATGATGTCCAGCACGAATTGCAATATGCTCATCACTCAAAAGCGATGCAATATCATGCGGATGCACACCATCAATTGTAAAAGTGGCAATTCCACTGCGTTTTGAGCCATCTTTACTTCCAATTATATTCACATGGGGAATTTTTACCATTCCATCAATCAGTTTAGAAGTCAGATACTTATCATACTCTTCAATGTTTTCCATTCCTACAGATTTTATGTAACGAATTGCAGCACCAAGACCAACTGCATCTGCAGCGCTCACAGTACCAGCTTCAAACTTGTGAGGAATTTCTGCCCAAGTTGCACTTTCGCGAGTAACATATTCAATCATTTCTCCACCAGTCAAAAAAGGGGGCATCTTTTCCAGAAGATTTTTTTTACCATATAAAACGCCTATTCCCATAGGTCCACACAGTTTGTGACCGCTCATAGCAAAAAAATCTGCATCAAGATCCTGCACATCAATTTTTGTGTGAGCTGCAGATTGAGCACCGTCAACAATCATCACAGCGCCAACATCATGAGCTTTTTTACAAATCTTTTTGATTGGGTTTGTCACGCCTAAAACATTGCTTACATGCACGCAAGAAACGATTTTTGTTCGTTCTGTGATTTTTGATTCAATTTCTTCATCACTAATAATTCCTGTTTCTTTATCACATTCCATGAATACAAGTTTCGCACCAGTTTGACGACAAACCATCTGCCATGGCAGAATATTTGAATGATGTTCCATAATTGTAATACAGATTTCATCATCTTTTTGAAGATTTGAAAGTCCATAACTGTACGCCACAAGATTTAGACTTTCAGTTGTATTTCTTGTAAATATGATTTGCGAACTATCCTGTGCGTTAATAAAATTTGCAACTTCATTTCGAGAATGTTCATAAGCCAATGTTGCACGTTCACTTAAATCATAAAGACCACGCAAAGGATTTGCATTTGCAGTTGCATAAAAGTGACTCATAGCATCAATTACTAAAAAAGGACGTTGTGCCGTAGCAGAAGTATCAAAATATACAAGCTGAGCATTTTCTTTTGAATTATGCTCATCAATAGCTTTAAAAAAAGGAAAATCTTTACGATATTTTTTCATATCAATTTTTTTTTCATTTATAAAATCACTCATAATCATTTCCTAAAAAATTTTATTTATAAAATCCAAAACTTCATTTTTTACGTTCTGATTTTCAATCAAATCAGCAGCAGCCTGTACTTTTGCTTTTGATAAAAGTTCTTCTGCCATCTTTTGACTAATTGAACGAGTCTGCATATAAAACAACATTTGTGCAGAAAGCCTTCCAATAGTTGCTCCATGCTCACCTTCAACATCTTCTTCATCACACAAAATGACGGGCAAAGATTTATTCACAGCTTTTGGAGAAAGCAAAAGAGTCTCTTCCATTTCATTACCTTTTGCACCGCAACATCCTTTTTTTAAGTCAATAGTCCCGCGATAAGTTTTTTTAGCAGAATCTTTTACCGAACCATTCACAAACATCTTACATTCAGATTTTTTTCCATATTGCTCAACAATATGATTCATATCCAGATACTGTTCATCACGACAAAGATAAGCGATATTTGACACAAACTTAGAATAATCACCTTTTAAAACAACGTGAAGTCCTGAATCTATATGAGCAGCTCCAAGTTCAATCTGCATAAAATCAACTTTAGAACTCTTTTCCTGAAAAATCGCAGTGTCATCTAGCATCAGGGATTTATTATCCATAAGCTGCACTTTTATAATTTTTAATTCAGCGTTTTCTTCTATATATATGTCATTTTTTACAAGAACACAGTTATCATTCCCTTTGAACACACAAATGACAGTTGCACGCGAATCTTTTTTTGCAACAAACTTATAACTGTTCACCGCCTTGCAATTATCTTTTCCATCAATATCATCAGAAAAATCAAAATTGATAATCAAAGGATTTTCTGCTTCACCTTCAATCACAATAACTTTTTGATTTTTTGCATTTTCAAGGATTATTTTTTCAAGCGGATGAACTTCCTTCGTTTCTTGAATTTTAGCATTATTCACATCGTCATTTTCAGGTTGTACCACAAGCTCTGAATCAGAAGAATCTGATTTTACATTATCCAAAGTATTTGTTTTTTGTTGTTTTGAATTTGCAATAAATCCCGAATCAAAAGGTTTTGGATTTGCACGATTAAAAACACCACTTAAATTCTCAAATCTTTCCTGCGGAAAAGCAACATCACAAAGATTTTTTACAGAAAAACCGTCTGGCAATTCCACAATATTTCCATTATTTTCATAAAAATCGCAAATTTGACCTTCAATTGAAAGCAAATCATTATTTAATTTAAGCCAGTTCCATGTCAGAGAAGGTACAATATTTGTTTTTACATTTTCAACTATCATAATTTTCCTATTACAGAGAATTTTTCATCTCCAGCCGAATAAGATTATTCATTTCAACAGCATATTCAAGCGGAAGCTCCTTACTCACAGGATTTGCAAACCCGCTTACAATCATACTTCTAGCTTCTTCTTCGCTGATTCCCCTCGACATCAAATAAAAAATCGCTTCATTACTGATGCGTCCAATTTTTGCTTCATGCCCAACATCACAATCATCAGTCATCACCTGCATTGCAGGAATTGTGTCAGAACGACTTTTACTGTCAAGCATTAAACTTTGACAAGAAACACTGGCTTTCGAACCTTTCGCTTCTTTTCCTATATAAATAGCAGAACGGTAAAAACTTTCACCACCGCCTTTTGAAATAGACTTAGTAGTAATCAAACTGGTTGTATTTTCCGCCAGATGAACCATTTTGGCACCAGTATCAAGACTCTGACCAGCTCCAGCAAAAGTAACTCCAGTAAACTCTGCACGAGCATTTCTTCCAATCAAATCAGACTCAGGATACAAATACGAAATATGACTACCAAAACTACCCGAAACCCATTCAATGCTACCGTTTTCTTCCACTTTTGCACGCTTAGTATTCAGGTTATACATATTCTTAGACCAGTTCTCAATAGTCGAATAACGCAAATGCGCTCCTTTTTTCACAAAAAGTTCAACAGCACCTGCATGCAGATTAGCCTCATTATATTTTGGAGCCGAACATCCTTCAATAAAATGCAAATCCGCCCCTTCATCAACAATAATAAGAGTGTGTTCAAACTGTCCCGCACCTTTTGCATTCAATCTGAAATACGACTGCAAAGGAAAACTCAAATGCACACCTTTTGGAACATAAACAAAACTTCCACCCGACCACACAGCACCATGCAAAGCAGCAAATTTATGATCTTTTGGAGTAATGAGAGTCATAAAATATTCCTGCACCATAGGTCCCCACTGCTCAGACTTCAAAGCCTCTTCAAAACCCATGTACACCACACCCTGCTTTGCAACTTCTTCCTGAACATTATGATAAACAAGTTCAGAATCATATTGAGCCCCAACACCAGCCAAAGATTTCCGTTCCGCCTCAGGAATTCCCAGTTTTTCAAAAGTTTCTTTTATGTCATCAGGAACATCTTCCCATTTACCGCTCATTTGAGTTTTAGGACGAACATAAGTCGCAATATTTTGAATATCAAGCCCTTCGATTCCAGGTCCCCAGTCAGGCACTCTCAGACGGTGATACATTTCAAGCGATTTCAAACGGAATTCCTTCATCCACTGCGGATCCCCTTTTTCCTCGCTGATTTTTGCCACAATATCAGCAGTCAACCCACTTTCAATTCTAAAAAAATCCTGCTCATTTTCTTCGTAGCGAAAATCGTAAAATTCTCTATTTATATCATCAACAAAAGTTTTATTCTCAGCCATCGCTTTTTCCATAAAAAATTAATAAAAAAACATCAAAACAGATTTCCAAAAAATTTCAAATTCGAAACCACAATTTCAATAATCATTTTTATTATTCGGGCGGCTTTGCTTCGCAAACCAGGCTTTTCGGGGTTTCATTCCTTCGCTACGCTTCGGAACTGGCTTCGCCAGCCCCTACAATCCTTGCCGCATTTTAAACACAAAAAATCTATTAGTTCTTTAAAAACTGCTCAAAACCTTCTGCATTAATTTTTTCAACCAAAGAACCGTCACCAGTGTGAACAATATGACCTTTCACAAGAATATGAGTATAATCAATCTTCAAATTTTCAAGAATTTTCGCATTGTGAGTAATAATCAAAAGTGCACCGCCCACTGTTTCCTGATATTTTTTAATTCCTTCAGAAACAACACGCACAGCATCAACATCAAGTCCAGAATCAGTTTCATCAAGAATTGCAAAATCAGGCTTCAACATCAAAAGTTGTAAAATTTCAGACTTTTTTCGTTCTCCACCAGAAAAACCAACATTCAAATCACGTTTTGCATAATCTGCATTCATATTCAAAAGTTCCATGCAGGCTTTTAATTCCTTTTGAAATTGAAAAAGCTTCACATGTTCACCAGTTTTTTGCTGCATCGCAGAACGAATAAAACTTTCCAAAGAAATTCCTGGCACTTCCAGTGGCGACTGAAACGACATGAACATACCAAGTTTTGCACGTTTATCACAAGCTTCCTCAGTAATATCATTATCCTTGAAAAATATCTTACCGCCAGTAACTTTATAAACAGGATTTCCCATTAATGTATTACCCAAAGACGATTTTCCAGCGCCGTTAGGTCCCATCAATACATGAACTTCACCAGAATTTACACTTAGAGATAAATCATCAATTATTTTTTTGCCATCTTCCAACGAGGCACTTAAATTTTTAACATCTAATAACATAACCATAATATACTAAATTTTTGATATTTAGACAACAAATATCACACTTTTTCCTACTAATTTACTAGGGAAGTTTTTTTTGCTATTCAGGTTAAAAAAAATAATTTCTATACAATAAAAGTTAAATCCATATATTTTTTTTAAACTTTATGATAAAATCATTTTTGTAGAAAAAAAATCAACATTGTCCTATATAAAAAAAGAATCAGGAATCTTTTATGAATCATAAATCTTTTGTCTTTTTTGACTGTGAATGTGCAAACACTTTTGAAGGAATTGGAAAAATATGTTCACTTGGATACGTTATTTGCGATGATGATTTGAATGTAATAGAAAGCGAAGACGTTGTAATAAATCCAGAATGTGAATTCGACTGGTATATTTTAAGCGGCAAAGGAGAATGTAAACTTGCCTATTCCAAAGATTTTTTCCGCACAAAACCAAATTTTGAAAGTTATTATAAAAGCATAAAAAAACTTTTTACAACCGGAAACAGATATATCGGAGGTTTCGCAGTTTCCAATGATGTTGGATTTGTAAACAGCGCCTGCCAGCGATATAATTGCGACTACATCAATTTCAGGGCTTTTGATGCAGAAAAATATTTTGAAAATAAATATGGAAAAAAACAAAAACTGTCACAATGGGCACAAGAATTTGGAGTAAACATTTCCAAATTTCAATCGCACAAATCAGTTGACGATGCCATGATGACAATGTTGTGTTTAAAATCAGAATGTGCAAAAACAGGCAAATCCATCGAACAGGTTTTTACAGAAAACAAGGGATTTTTCATCTCCAGCGAACAAATGCTTATTCAAGCAGAAGAACGTGCATACCGCAGGGAAGTGACAGAAAAAATAAAACGACTTTTTGGAAAAGTTTCACCAAAACCAAAATTCAAAAAACTTATCGGTCAAAAATTCGAAATTGACGGAAAACTTTTCAAAGATGTAGATACAACATTTGAACTCGTCAAAAGAATTTATGAATACGGAGGCTGTGTATACGAGCATCTTACAACTGGAGGAACAGTAATCTTCCAGAATGAAATTTCAGACCAGATGAAAACAAAAATTGAAAAACGCGGATTGAAATGCATCAATATAGAAGATTTTTATGAAATTTTAAACGACAAAACTTCCAGGTCAAACACATTATAAATTTTTCCTGAAAAACGGTTTTCCATAGTTTTTTTTTTAATAATCTGCTATATTTTTAATATGGATTTTGCATTTTTAAAAAAATTTTCTCACAGAATTTCATCTTTTTTTCATAAATTAACAGACTTTCAGAAAAAAACAATCATTCTTTGTTCTAGTTTACTTGCTGTTATTTTTATTATTCTTATTTTCTTTGCAGCAAACAGACATAAATCAGCAGTTCATCTTGAATGTATTGAAACAAAGGGGTCATCATCACTGATTGCAATAAATAAGTATGCACAAAAAGGCATTATCAAAGACGGGCAGACTGCTTTTTTTAAATTTTCCACACAGCAACTTCAGTTGATTTCATCAGTTTATGAAAAATATTCCACAGTTTCCATTACTGTCCGCATTAATCTTCTTCCCAAAAAAGACAAAGAATATCAAAACAGTTATCTAAAATTCGGTTTTCTTACTGAAAAAGATTTATCACATTCTACAAAACAAGAATTACAAAGTATTTCTGACAGTTCGCATCCTCTAATTCAGACAAATCTTGATAATGCGCCGCAAACTTTTGATATTTCTCTTGCTACTCAAAAACAACAGGATTACAAAACTTTTCAAGATAATCTTCCAAAAGGATTTTTTGTTTCAAGCACTTACGACTGTAAAATTGTTGCAGCCTGTGCAGTTCCTTCAGAAATTGGTTTTGATATTAACTATGAAGTTCCATTTTACGGTTTTGCAGGAAACGGAGGTTATCTTGATTTTTCAAACAATACAATAGATTTTTCAGGTGCGTCCCTTGTTTTTCCAGTAGAAAATACATCGGTAAGTTCCATGCCAGAATTTGCCATTACTTTGGATCAAACAAAAGAAAATAAATCAACTCTCGAAAATAAAGTTTTAATTAACTTCACTTTGGGAGGAGAAAAATTTTCACTCAATAGTGTAAAAACTGATTCTCAAATAATCATTCCGTCATCAGCATTAAAATCACCTTTTTCTCGAGCTGAAATTACACAAAACTCAGATCATATCAGTTCGTTTATCTTAAGAGCAACATACAATCAGCCAAATTCTGAAGGACAAGTACTTATTCCCGTAAGAACAGATCCTGGACTTATTCTTAACTACAACAAATCTGCATGGCGAACATTAGATTATGAAATTTTTGAATGGGATAGATTTGAACGCATTTTATTTTTTGATACACGAAATTATGATATTCAGGATAATTTTTTCAGACGCATGGCATATTTTGTTGAAAAAGAAGGTTACAAAGGCACTCTTCTTACAGATGAACAGCTCAAAGGAAAACACGGTTACAATGCACATGATTACAGTGCTGTTTCTATGGCGAATTTTTTCAACAAAGCTCTGAAGGAGAATTTTCCGCTCAACAAACAAGAAGAACTCCTCAAAAAAATTCTTTTAGAAAATGAACTTATAGAATTTGATGGAACAGTTTTTATTCCTCACGAAGGTGGTATTGTTTCCATTTCTCAAGAATCAGCTCCGTATCTTCGTTCCACATTTTTAGCGCACGAAGGATGGCATACATTATTTTTTAAAGATGAAGAATTTAGAAATTTTACAAGTGCAGTTTATTACACCATGGATCAAACTTCAATTCAATTCTTAAAAGATTATTTTAAAAGTCAACCAGAACTTGGTTATGATCAAAATGATGATTATCTTATGCACAATGAATTCATGGCATATCTAATGCAGCAAAGAATAGCAGAAGTGGCGAATTATTTTGTGCATCTTGCAAATAGAGGTTCGGTTATTAAATACACACCAGAACTAGCAGCTTATGTCCGCAAAACAGAAGGAAAAACTTTCGAAGATGCTGCCCGTGCATTAAATGATTTTGTATTTGATAAATATCAAATTATTGGTGGAAATATTACATTAATCAGCAGATAATTGCACACAAAAAAAAATGATACAAATAATCAAAGAGATAGTTACCTGTTTGAAACAATCTGAATCTGCGTGACAAAAAAACATCTTGCAAAAAAAAATTGCAGTTTAGTTTTTAGTAATTGAAAAAATCTTTATAATCGATTAAAATTGTATTTGTGGAAGTTTTTCACAAGGATTCCTGGAATTCGTTGAATCACGGGTACACACAAATAAAAATTTTGGGGCGTTGCGGGGCAGCGACGGAATGATTTTTGCCCCGCTAGAAGGGGTGGCGAGCAACGTAGTGCGAGTCAGGGGAAGGCTTTCCCCTCCTTTAATATTCTTTTTTATATTCTATATAATTATAATTTATGAAAATGGCTAAGTTTTTATTTGTGTGAATCTGTGGTGAATTCCAGGCATAATTTTTTTTATTTAAGAGGAAAATATGGCTGTAGAAAGAGTTACTTACAGACTTGGTGATGCTGATCTTATCTTGGAAACTGGTAAAATCGGTAAGCAGGCTAATGGTTGTGTTTACGCTCAGTGGGGCGGAGCTGCCATTATTGCAACAATTTGTGCTTCCAGCACTGTAACAGAAGGTCAGGATTTTGTGCCTGTTACTGTTGAGTACAATGAAAAATTTTATGCTGCAGGAAAAATTCCTGGTGGTTTTGTAAAGCGTGAAGGTCGTCCTAAGGATAAGGAAATTCTGGTTAGTCGTCTTATTGACCGTCCTATGCGTCCGCTTTTTGAACCTTCTTTTGGTCATGAATTGCAGATTGTTCCTACTTGTGTTTCTGCTGATGGTGAACATACTCAGGATATTCTTGCTGTTCTTGCTGCTTCGGCTGCTACTTGTATTTCGGACATTCCTTTCCATGGTCCTGTTGCTGCATGTCGTGTTGGTTTTTTGGACGGTAAATATGTAATCAATCCTACTTTCAAGCAGATTGAAGAAGCTGATATGGAAATTGTTGTTGCTGGTACAAAAGACGGTTTTACAATGGTAGAAGGTGGTGCAAACGAAGTTTCTGAAGAAGTAATGCTTGGTGCTCTTGCAGAAGCTGAAAAATTTATTAAGGAAATGTGTCTTTTGCAGGAAGAACTTGTAAAAAAAGCTGGAAAAGAAAAGCTTCCTTTGAATCCGCTTGATGTTACTCTTGAAAATGCTCAGGCTATTGAAGAAGAAGCTACTCCTCTTTTGAAAGAAGCTTGTTTCCAGGATGGAAAACAGAATCGTGGAATTGCGATTGCAAAAGTACAAAATCAGCTTGCTGAAAAATATGCTGAACAGCTTTCTGACCCTATTCAGGCTAAACTTTTCTGTAATTTAATGGATGATATTCAATATAAACTTTTGAGAAAGTCTATTCTTGATGACGGTGTGCGTATTGATGGTCGTAAGTGCGATGAAATCCGTCCTATTTCCTGCGAAATCAATGTTTTGCCTATGCCTCATGGTTCTGCTTTGTTCACTCGCGGTGAAACTCAGTCTCTTGCAGTTTGTACTTTGGGTACTGCAATGGATGAACAGACTTATGATGATATTGACGGAGACAGAAGTGAACACTTTATTCTCCATTATAACTTCCCTCCATATTCTGTAGGTGAAACTGGAAAACTCACAACTGGTCGTCGTGAAATTGGTCACGGAAATCTTGCTCGCCGTTCTTTGGCTCCTATGGTTCCAAGTCGTGAAGAATTCCCATACACTGTTCGTGTTGTTTCTGAAATTATGGAATCTAATGGTTCTTCTTCTCAGGCTTCTACTTGCGGTGGCTGTCTTTCTATGCTTGCAGCTGGTGTTCCTATGAAAAAAATGGTTGCTGGAATTGCAATGGGACTTATCACTGAAGGTGAACATTATGACCGCTACAAGATTTTGAGTGATATTCTTGGTGAAGAAGATCATCTTGGTGATATGGACTTTAAAGTTGCCGGTACTGAAGATGGTATTACTGGTTTCCAGATGGATATTAAAATTCCTGGTGTTACTACTGAAATCATGAAAAATGCTTTGGAACAGGCTCGCGTTGGTCGTATGCATATTCTTGGAAAAATGAAGGAATGTATCGACAAACCGGCTCCACTTTCTCCACGTGCTCCTCAGATTCTTACTATGAAGATTCCTGTTGACAAGATTGGTGCTTTGATTGGGCCTGGCGGAAAAAATGTAAAAGCGTTGTGTGCTCAGTATGGTGTCACTATCAACACTGACGATGATGGAACTGTAACAATTTATGGTAAAACTGGAATTGCCGCTGAAGCTGCTAAAAAAGCTGTAAAAGGCATTACAGAAGATCCTGAAGTTGGCACAATTTATCAGGGAACTGTTAAACGAATTATGGAATTTGGTGCGTTCATTGAAATTCTTCCTGGAAAAGAAGGTTTGTGTCACATTTCAAAACTTTCTCGTCAGCGTGTAAACAAAGTGACTGATGTTCTAAAAGAAGGTCAAGTTATTCCTGTAAAACTTCTGGAAGTGGACAAACAGGGAAGACTTAATCTTTCTTATATTGATGCATTGGAAACAAAATAAAATTTGCAGAAACTGACTGTTATCTGATTTATAACGGTATTTTTGTAACTTTTTTTTATTTTAGATAAGGCATTGTGCAGTTTTTTACTGTGCATTGCCTTCTTTTTTTTTATGACGTTTTATGGTATAATTTATTTATGAATAAAATTGATATTAAATGTATTGCACAAAAAGGTGCTGTAATTCCTCAATACAAAACTTGTGGTGCTGCTGGCGCTGATTTATGTGCTCTTTTGGAAAAACCTTTAACTGTTGCATGTGGAAAAACTGCAATTGTTCCTACTGGACTTTTTTTTGAAATTCCAAACGGATATGAAATTCAGATTCGTCCGCGTTCTGGGCTTGCTGCAAAAAATGGTGTGACTGTTTTAAACACTCCTGGCACTATTGACAGTGATTATCGCGGTGAAATAAAAATCATATTGATTAATCTTGGTGATGAGGATTTTGTCATTAACAGTGGAGACAGAATTGCACAGATGATTGTTGCGCCTGTTACACAAGCTGATTTTTCGATTGTTGAAAATCTTTCTGAAACTGAGCGAGGAACTGGTGGTTTTGGTTCTACTGGTGTAAAATCTTAATCAATGAGCTATCGGGACGAGAATAAAAATAGTTTTTCAGAGTGTTCCTCTTTTTCAGATTTTCTTGAGCGAAAATGGATTAATTTTAAAACGCGTGGTAAAAACTTTTTCAAAAATATGAAAAACCTGCGTTTTTTTTCTTTTATTTCCAGTTGCATTGAAACTATTCAGGTAAAAGTTTTTAAAAAAGGAACTCTTAAAAATCATATTTTAATTAAATATCTTTTTAAAGACTTGTTTTTATATTTTCTGGTTTCGTTTCTTTTCTTTTTTATGATTTTTTTTGTAAACCAGATTCTGCTTGATGTTGAAAAACTTCTTGCAAAATCTGCTCCTTTTCAAGATGTTATGAGGATTATGGTTTACAGTCTTCCATTTATTGTTGCTCAATCAGCTCCATTTGCAACTTTGGTTGGTTTTTTGATGAGTTTGGGCGGAATGATGAGCAGCAATGAGATTTTGATTTTCAGAGCTTCGGGATTTTCATTCTGGAAGATTCTAGTTCCTGTAGCTTCTTTGGGATTAATTATTTCCATTGGTTCTTTTTTTGTAAATGATTATCTTTTACCTTTGGGACACATGAAATATAACAAACTGATGCGTGAAATTATGAATTCCACTCCATCAATTGAACTTGAATCTAACAGTGTAAAAAAAATCGATAAGTCTCATGTTGTAATTGGCGATGTAGACGGCTCTTCTGTTTCTGACATTATTCTTTTTGATTCTGATAAAGACTCTGACAGAATTATTGTGGCTGGAGATTCAAAACTTACTGGTGCAAAACAGGAAGGTGTTTTGATGCAACTTGATATGAATGATGCTATTGTTGTTTCAATCGATAAGGAAAATCGAAAAAACTTTGATGTCATGAATTCTGAAAAAACTATTTTAAACATTTTTGATACAGCTGTTTTAGGAACGACCAGTCGCTCTGCCAGAGAAATGACAACTTATGATTTAACAAAAGCCTTGAACGAGATGAAAGAAGAATATAAGTCTGACCCTTCTTTGAAAACGAGGGTCAACTTGTGGACTATGGAATTTCACAAAAAATTTGCACTCCCCTTTGGTTCGATTTTTTTTGCTTTTCTTGCTTTTTCCATTGCTTTTCTGTTTGGAAAACATAATGGTCAAACTCTAGGATTATTTTTGGGACTTATAATTTGTGTAATCTATTGGGCAATGCAGATTATGGGGCAGCTTTTTGTGCAGAAAGTTGGTGCCAACGCTTTTTGGTGTATCTGGGTTCCTAATTTTGTTATTGGATTTTTTGGAATTATCTTTTTAATAAAACTCTTAAAAAAATGAAACTTGTTATTTATTTGTTTAAAAAAATTATTCCTCTTTTTTTTGGAGCAATGGCCTTTTTTGCACTTGTGTTAAACCTTGTCGATTTGTTTATGAACATTGCTAACTATCTTCAAAATGGCTGTGCTTTAAAAGACATTTTGACAGTGATGGCAAATTATGTTCCAAAAACTATCTGGTATTCTGTTCCTGTTGCAATTCTTTTTTCCACATCTTATGTTTTAAGTGATATGTATGCAAATAATGAAATTGAAGCACTTTTTGCATCTGGTGTCTCACTATTTAGATTTACTTTTCCAATTCTTTTTGTTTCTTTTATTCTTGCTTTTGGTCTTTTTGCCTTTGAAAATAAATTTGTTGTAAAAACTTATGAAAAAAAAGTTCAACTTCAAAATCAGCTGCTAGGTAAAACTACAAATGAAAATAATTCTGATGTTATTGTTCTTTCTGATAACGGAAGAATTATTTATAAAGCTAACAGATATTATGAGGATAATAAACAATTAAAAAGAATTTATTTCATTTTTAGAGATGAAGAAAAAAATCTTGAATCTATCATTTTTGCTTCACAGGCACAATGGAATTTTGACCAGAATATCTGGAATCTTGATGGTGCGGTTCAATATGTTCCTGATAATCATGGAATGAAAATCGTGCCGCTTGATAAAGAATATACAGACAGACTTAATGAATCTTATGAAATTTTTAGAAAATCGAACATTGACGTGCAGGCTGTAACTGCAAAAGAAGCTAAAATCTATGTTGAGCATTTAAAAAAAGCAGGTCTTCCATATAATGAAGAACTTTCTGAATACTACAAAAAATATGCTTTTCCTTTTATCGTTTTTATTGTAGTATTTTTATCAATTGGATTGACTGGAAAAACTAAAAAAAATGTACTTTTAATAAGTCTCGCTTCCTGCATCAGTGCTTCTGTTTTGTTTTATGTTTCCATGATGATTACCATGGTACTTGCAAAACACGGATACATTTCGGCATTTATGGGAGCATGGTTTCCTGTCATTTTTTTCACAATTCTGAGCATTATTTTACTCAGATACAGCAGAACATAAAAAATTAATAAAAGTGTTTATTATGAACAAATTGCGGTAGATTACGTTGCGTTGCTTCCTGTCGCAATAAATCAAAACAAAAAGGTATGAAAATGGAAAAAATATTTGATATTTATCATAAATCTTCTGACGGAAAAGCAAGAACAGGGGTTCTTCATCTTGCACATGGCGATGTACAAACTCCAGTTTTTATGCCAGTAGGAACAAATGCTACTGTTAAAGCAATGCCAAAAGATTTTCTTGAAGAAATTGATTTTGAAATTATTCTTGCGAACACTTATCATCTTTTTTTAAGACCTGGTCCAGATTTAATCAAAGAAGCTGGTGGTTTACACGGATTTTCAAAATGGCAGAAAAATTTTCTGACTGATTCTGGCGGTTTTCAAGTCTTTTCTCTATCCAAACTGCGAAAAATCACTGATGAAGGTGTACGTTTTCAAAGTCATATTGATGGAAGTTATCATATGTTCACTCCAGAAAATGTTGTTTCTCATCAAGTAAAATATAATTCAGACATTCAAATGCAGCTGGACGTTTGCACAGGAGCTGGAACTTCTCAAAAAGATGCACTAAAAGCACTGAAAATAACAAGTGACTGGTTACTTCGTGCAAAAAAAGAATGGGAAAAAGAGCGCGAAAATGGATATAAAGGAATTTTATTTCCTATTGTGCAGGGGAATTTTTTCGAAGATTTACGTCAGCAAAGTGCGCAATTTGTAGATAGTCTTGATATGCCTGGAATTGCAATTGGAGGTTTGAGCGTTGGCGAAACTCCTGAAGAATTCAAGCATTTTTTGAATCACACAGTAAAATATCTTTCAGAAGATAAACCAAAATACGTTATGGGTATTGGAACTCCGGAATATATTCTTGATGCGGTGCAGGCTGGAATTGATATGTTTGACTGCGTTTTACCAACAAGAAATGCAAGAAACGGTTCATATTTTACGCACAGAGGAATGATTTCAATCAAACAAGAAAGATGGATTCATGATTTTGGACCAGTTGACAGTGAATGTAAATGCAAAGTGTGCCAGACTTATTCAAAAGCATATCTTCGTCATCTTTTTAAAGAACAAGAAATTCTCAGTTCCATTTTGGCAAGTTATCATAATCTTTATTTTCTTCATAATATGATAAAAGAAATTAGGGTTGCCATAAACGAAAACAGATTTGAAACATATAGAAAAGATTTTCTTGAAAAATTTCATCAGGGTGTAGTATGAAAAAAATATCATTTTTTTTGATTTCGATATTATTATGTTTTACAGTTTTTGCTCAGGAGATTGATGATAATAGTCAAAATAATCAATCCGATTCTGGTCAAGACACTGTATTACTGAATTTTGAAACGACAGACTCAGAAACTCAAGATAAACCAGATGAAATTAAAAGTGCTAAATCTGGTTTTGCAGAAATTCCACCGGCAAAACGTCCAAAACCAATAGATTCTGAAAAAGCAGAAAAAGCACGCGAAAAAGATGAAACTGAAAAAGATGAGGAAAATTTTAAAAAGACAATAAAATATGGAATTCCATCTGAAATTTCTGAATTAGTAGAAAAATTAATCAAAAATGATGATCCTAGATTTACAGAAGAACTTTACGATGTTTTTCAAGAAACAAAAAATGTTACAATTCAGCTTCAGATTTTAAAATATTTTACAAAGCAGGAAGACCCTTGTCTTGAAGATTTTGCTGTGGAACTTATAAATGATCCTTATGATGCAAAAAAAGACCTTGTAAAAGCAGGTTTTGAATATATTAGTGCGGTTAAAACTGTCCAGGCAATTCCTGCAGTATTAACTCTTATAGAAACTGAAAACGAAGATTATTTTAATGATGCAATTTCCACAATTGGTGAAATTGGTGGACCTTCAGAAGCAGTTTTTCTAGTTGAATTTCTTGAACGCGAAGATTTAAGTGATCCGCAGCGTCAAACACTTATGCGTACTTGCGGAAAAATGCACGCAGTGGAAACCTGGGACAAAATTGTGAACATTCTAGAAGATGAAGATGAAAATACTTATGTCAGAATGTACGCCGCAGAAGCAATCGGTTTGATGCAAAAAGAAGAATCTGTTCCTGTTTTAATAGAAACATTTCTGGCAACCGACCCAAACCTTAGACAATACGTTATAAAAGGACTTTCTCATTTTCCCGAAAATTATGATGCAAAAAACACAATTATTCAAGGAATAAGAGATGAACATTGGCGTGTCCGACAAGAATCTATTAAAGCTTGCCAGGAAATGAAAAACACAAAAGCTGTACCTTTTTTAATATACAGAATTGAAAATGACAGTGAAAAAGTAATCAAAGAAGAAAGTATTAAAACAGTTGCTTTTTTAAACACTGATGAAGGAAATGATTTTTTAATTTCAAAGCTTCAGGATAAAAAAACTGGCGATGCAACAAAAAAGAAAATTATTGAATGCCTTTTGAAAGAAAAACATGCTGGTTTAAACGAAATCCTTGAGCTGGCTGAACAGTGCGTTAAAGATGATAAAAAGAAAGATTTACGTTATGCAATTGGAAAAGAACTTGCAAAATACGAAAATCCTGATTTTGAAAACATTTGTCTTTTATTTCTTGACTCAAAAGATACAACAACAATTGGACTCGGACTTGATATTTACAAAACAAACAAATTTCATTCCGCTTTGGAAAAAATGCGTTCCCTTTATGATGAAAAAAAGACAAACAGCAGCATAAAATCACGAATTCAAAAAATGCTCAATATCGAAGAAAAGGACGATGAGAAAAACAAAGAAACAAAATAAAATCCACGAGAATTTAAACTTAAAAAAAACTCCACTTTTCTTTACTTATAAAACTTATTTACAAGAGCAAGAGCTTTACTTATTTCATGTTTTTCTTCGCTTGAAAAATCAATATTCTCTTCGATTAAAACTTCCAGACTGGAATGACTTTCCATTAAAGCAGTAGAAAATCCACGAGAAACTTTAAACCAATAATTTCCACGTCCATCCGTAAATAGACATATAAATCCATATTCCCTGTTTTTTTGTTTAGCCATAGCCGTGCGCAAAATAAAGCATAAAGAATCTATCAACTGTTCTTTTCCAACTGCATCAAAAACATTTACATTCAAATGACGGTTCCAACTCTTTTCTGAAATAGGATTCAAATCAATAGACTTGATGATATCAATGATAAGTGAAATTTTTTCTCCACTAAGTAAAGTTCCGTTATCATTTGTAACAATCTTTCCACGCAGATTTTTGCATGCATTAATTTTCTCTTTATTTTTTTCATCTTTTACAGCTTGGATAAACTGTTCAAGAGGCAAAATTGCAGTCTTTTTTCCATTGATTTTTTTAGTTTCAAAAAGATAAGAACCAAAACTGAAAGATTCATCTGAACCTTTTTTTGCAATTAACTCCTGCTGTTTTTTAATTCTTTTTTCACCTTCTGTAAGTTTTGAACCTTTTCTTTTTGATTTCTCAGAATAATTTTCAAAAAGCTGAGCACGTAAATTTTCTTTTTCTGTAATTTTGGAAGACTTGCATGCCATAAGTCTTTCATACAGATTTGGATTTATTCTATCAAGCATTGGTCTTGTTAACGGAGAAACGCTCATTGCAAAAACTCTGCTTGTTCTCACAATTTCCCCAGCGACAATAAAAACAGGATTTTGTCTGAACATTACACTTCCAGGATGAATGCAGATATGGTCGGCTGTTAAACTGTGATAAGATTCACGACCAGTTCGCACGCATACAAATTGAATCATACCAGCTGCAATGCAACACAAATAATCAGATAAATCACCTTTATTTTCTATCACAGGAATACCAAGTTTTTCTCGTACAATCTGAGTCAACTGTTCTTTGATATTTTCAATCTCAAGCATTACCCTCAAATCAAGATAATTTTTTTTACAAAACTTTTCTCTGTTATCAGTCTGCAAAAAAGCATTGTAAAGATTCAGATAAGTTACAAAATCCCCCTGCATATCCTGAAATCTATGATGAGCTTTTCTTGCTTCCATTTCTTCATTTTGAGGAAGTAAAAATGGAGAATTTGCAGACAAGAAAGAAGTTGCAGTCAAAGTTTTATCGATTACATCAGGATATTGCAGAACAGATTCCACAATTATTCTGCTGATTCTAGGTTCCAGCGGAAACTGAACCATTAATTTTCCAATATCAGAAAGAGTATTGTCATCCTCGAGCGCACCTAATTTTTTTAAAGTATCAACAGCGCCAATAATTCCGATTTCACCAGGATTGGAAATAAAGTCAAAATCATAAAAATCTGTAATGCCAAGTTCAGACATTCTAAGTACGACTTCGCTCAAATCAGTTCTGTAAATTTCTTCAGTTGTATATTCTGGACGCGTTTCAAAATCTGTTCTGGAATAAAGACGATAGCATGTTCCGCTGTGAGTTCTTCCAGCCCTTCCTTTTCTTTGATTGCAGGAAGCTTTTGAAACAAAAGTTTCATTCAAACTGGAAGTAAAGTTTTTTGGATTATAAAAATTCATTTTACACAATCCGCTGTCAATCACAGTCGTTACATCACTTATTGTAACGGAAGTTTCAGCAATATTTGTCGAAATGACAATTTTCTTTTTGTTCTCTGGTGCCGGTTCAAAAACAAGTTCCTGCTCTTCTTTTGCAAGGCGACCATAAAGTGGCACAATATGCAGTTTTCTGCCGATTGGAGAATGAACAAGTTTATCAACACAGTCTTTTATTGTTTTTTCGCCAGGAAGAAAAATCAAAATGGAACCGTCTTCATTATTATCCAAAACACGATCGACAGTATTATAAATTTTAGTCAAAAGTTTTTCTTCGCCCACATCAGTTAAAGTTGTAGTTCCGCCTTCAACAGGATCATACACAACAGAAACAGGATAAGTTACAGTATCAATAGAAACAATCGGTGCATTATCAAAATATTCACTGAAAACTTTTGTATTCATTGTTGCAGAACTAACAATCACATGAAAATCTTTTCGTTCTTTTAATACACGTTTTACAAGTCCCAATACAAAATCAATATTCAAACTTCGTTCATGAGCTTCATCAATCATTAAAACACTGTATTTGCTGAGCCACGGATCAAGTTTCATTTCCTGCAAAAGAATTCCGTCTGTCATAATTTTGATTTTTGTATCACTATTTGTGACATCTTCAAAACGCATCTTGTAGCCCACAAGTCCAGGATAAGGAGTATTCATTTGTTTCGAAATAAATTCACTTACGCTTAAAGCTGCAATTCTTCTTGGTTGAGTCACTCCTATTATTCCATTTGTAGTATAACCAGCTTCATACAAAATCACAGGAATCTGCGTAGTTTTTCCAGAACCAGTCGGACTTTCCACAATCACAACCTGATTATTTTCTAGACATTCTAATATTTTTTGTTTTTGTGCATAAACAGGTAATTCCTTATAATCTATTGCCATTCTATTAAATCCTTTGTTGCCTCTTGATTGATATTAATGCGGCGTTCAATATATTTAGCCCAATTTGTGCGAGGCACACTGTAAAGATAGTTTACAAAATCCTGATTCAGAGGTTTTAAAACAAACTCATTTGCAGTATTTATGTAAGTAGTTATAAAAATCGGTTCACATTTTTTAATTTTTACAGAACCGTTGTTGTCTTTTTTTAACGTTACCTTGTAAAAAAGTCCGTCTCCAGTATTATCTCTTTCTCCGTTTGGATTTTTGGAAGTTAAATCAGGATTCCGTCTCTGTCCGCTGATAGTATTTCCATTTGCATACATAATTAATTTATCACAATTCGTTTCAGTATCCACAATAATTTTACGGTTTTTTATAATATGTGCATGATTTGCCCAAATAATATCAACACCATTTTTTATCAACTCTTTATAAAATTTTTCCTGCCGACTTGTTATATTTCTAGTATATTCAGGTTCAGCAGTATGAAATGATAAAATAAAAACTGTACAAGGATTCTTCTCTCTAAGTTTTTTTACATAATCAATGAATTCATTTCGTGAAGCATCATCTGTTTTTACATAATTTATATATTCAGAAAAATCAGGACGATTTAATAGTTCAGTCATCGGCAAAAAAAGGATTTTCCATCCGCTTTTTTCTATTATATTATAAGAAAATTCACTTTCTTTTGAATTTTTTAGTCCAGAAAAATAAAGTGAACGAGGGGGTGCATTTTTTGCAGCCATTTCACAAATTCTGTCAACAGTTTTCAGCGTTTCTTTTATTCCGTCTAAATACTGGTCATTTGAATGATTATTACAAAGCGAAAATACATTAAAACCAGCATCCACAGCTGCCTGAACATAATTTTGTGGCATATTAAAATTTGGATAGCTAGAAACTGGTTTTGTGGTATCAATAGGTGCCTCTATATTTGCAAAAACTAAATCATTTCCATCAATTAAATATTTTACATCACGCCAGATTTTATCAAACGAAGAAATGTGATAATTATTTGTGTGTGCCATGATGTCACCAGCAAAAAGAAGCTTAATTTCATCATCAGTTTCATCTTTATCATCAGCCTCAGCCAATACAACTTTTTCTTGTAAAACTTCCGTTTCAGGGGGATTTTGAACTTGTTTATCCTTCCGCAAATCTTTTGTTTCAGAAGTTTTACTTACAATCTCATTAACGTCAGAATCAGTTACTGAAATCGAAGTATTGAGATTTTCATCCTTTATTAAGTTGTTTTGATTAGCTGAATTATTTTTGCTTTGAACATTTGATGAAGTACATGAAAAATTAAGGACAAACAAAACAGAAATAAATGCAAATGTAAGCTTTCTTATCATCTCTTCGTTTGTCCTTGTTATTATTACCTTATAAAATTATTTCCAGATTTTTTCACGAACAAAAGTTTGATTTCTGTCTGCACCAACAGAAACGATACCAACTTTTGTACCTGTAAAATCTTCTATATATTCAATATATTCTTTTGCATTTTTTGGAAGCTGTTCATAAGAAGTACATGAAGTAATAGCTTGTTTCCAGCCAGCAAATTTTTGCAAAACAGGTTTTGCTTTATTCAAATCAGGAATAGAAGCCGGGAAATCAGTTACAATCTGACCGTCAATATCATAAGCAACACAAGCTTCAATCTCATTCATATCATCATAAATATCAAGATGAGTCAAAACAAGATTATCAATAGAATTTACATGACAAGCATAACGCAAAGCAACTAAATCAAGATAACCACAACGACGTGGACGACCAGTAGTAACTCCAAACTCATTACCTGTCTTGCGAACATAATCACAAAGTTCACCTTCAGTTTCAGCATTAAATTCCGAAGGCATAGGACCATTTCCTACACGAGTTTCGTAAGCCTTGAAAACACCGTAAATTTTATCCAATGCCTTTGGTCCGATTCCAGCTCCAGAAGCAGCTCCATAAGAACCTGATGCACCAGAAGAAACATAAGGATAAGTTCCAGAGTCAATATCGAGCATTGCACCTTGTGCACCTTCAAATAAAATATTTTCGTTACGGTATTCAAACATTTTTGCTGCAATATTAACGCGCATAGAAATCAACTGGTCTTTGTACTGCTCCAAAAATTTTTTATCAGCATCGTCTAAATCATTCCATTTTTCATCCCAATCTAAATCAGCAACACGAATTCCATCACGCTCAGATTTCATTGAATATGTAGTACCAATACCACGACCGGTAGTACCAATAGGACGTTTACGCGCAGCATCACGAGATTTATCCATTTCTCTGTAGCCAGGAAGAGTTAAATGAGCACGGTCAGAAATAAAAACACGACCTTCCCAATCAATTCCGTTATCTTTGAGCATCTGAAGTTCTTTAAAAAGAGCTTCTGGGTCAATAACCATACCAGAACCAAGAAAAACAGACTTTTCAGGATAAAGAATTCCAGAAGGAACCTGATGGAGTGCATATTTTTTGCCGTCAACAACAATTGTGTGACCAGCATTTGCACCACCGGCAAAACGAACTACATATTTAGCATCTTGTGCAAGGTAATCAACAATTTTACCTTTACCTTCATCACCCCACTGGGCCCCCATAACTACAATGTTCATGGTAACTTCCTTGCCGCTGAATCATCTCGGCTAAAAAAAAGAAAAATTACAATCATACAAATTGCAGTAAAAATATGCAGAATCATCGCAAGTATTTTTACATATAGATTTTATCAGAAAAAAACATTTCATTCAATAACATATTCTTCTTCTGTTATATTTGCGCCAAAAGAATTATTGTCCTGAAGATTTATTTCAAGGTCGTTTTATTGTAATTTAACTTTGTTCTTGATTTTATCTGATTTTAAGCAATTTTTTAATAACAAGATTGTTTCTTGTTGATTTAATCTTTACACCATTGAAGAATAGTTAAAGTTAAATAAACTTATATTTTTTTATGACTCAAATACAAAAAAAATAGTTAAGAAAAATCCTCTGGATTTATTTTAACAGAACCTAAATAAAGAATATTACTATAGATTGGTGTATAATCAAGATTATGACCTATTGCAACGGCAAACATAGAAACGTACAATCCATCATCTGTAGCATTTCCTGAAAATCTTACATCATCATCATTTTTCTCAGGAATTCTATCATAAGAAGTTTTAGCAAAAAAATTGAAAGTTGATTTATTAGATAAATTTCTTAATGGTTTTCCAATATTGTTTTCAGATATTTTAATGCAAGCAGAAAAATCACTAAAATTTTTATAATCACTCAACCGAATATGAACTTTTTTTGGATAACCTGTATATTCTACTAAAATCTGACTGGAGTTTCCTTCTTTTCGTAAAGGCTGATAATAAAAATAACCTTTTTCTATCAACCTGTATGGAGCATTATAATTATTTTGAGAATCATTTGCTAAAGAAACAAGAGATGCAACATCAGACTGGAGTTTTTCAACATTATTATATATTTTATAATATACTGCAGTTCCATCAAACTCATTGTCCTCTGTTTCATTAGTATAGAATTCAAAATATTTTGATGAAACTTCGACATCATAATAAGCAGGTTTATTAATCAAACTATAAGGTGGATTAATCATTGTAAAAACATCAAGCCCACAACTACTGTTAAATAAAAAAAGACATTCCAAAACGATGAAAAATAGAATTATTTTTTTTAAGAATGTCTTTTTCAAAGTGTTCCTTCTATTTTGAGTTTTTAAGTGAAATCAGTCTAGATTTTGCAAGTTTTGCCCAATCATCAGAAGGATTGCTGTCATTTAATTCAGTATAAACAGCAATAGCCTCTTCTGTCTTACCTAAAGATTCCAAAACACGACCATAACTGAATTTTGCATGACAAGCCAAAGCAAAATCTTTTGACTCAGCAGCAAGTTTATAATTTACAGCTGCTTCTTCAGCATTTCCCAATTGTTCATAACAAACTGCAATCTGATAGTAAGCAATTGGTTCAATGTAAGTTTTCTTTGCTTTATTAGCAGCAGCTTTCCAGTAATTCAATGCATCTTCATATTTTTCCATCTGAAAAGATATTTCAGCACATAAAAGATTTGCACGAGCTCCTGCAATTCCACTTTTATTAACAAGTTCCTGTAATTTATCAAGAGCATCTATTTTACGAGCCGTCAATTCCCCTTCTTCTAATGATTGAGAACCATCTGTCATAGTAAATGAAATCTCATCAATTCTTGAAAGATTTTTTTCCTTTTGATTTGCTGAAACAGAAACAGCAATAATAAATCCTGTCAAACAAACAACTATTGCAATTAATATAATAACCAAAAGTTTTCTGTTTTTTTCCAAAAAACTATCTAATTTTTTTCCTGATATCTGTTTTTCTTCTTTCTCTGCCATTATTAATTCTCCCAAAATAATTCTGCAACAAAGCAATAACTTTATTTTTTTTGAATATTAAGTTCATTTATTAATTTTATCACATAAGTACGTTGTATTCCAAGTACTTTAGCAGTTTTTGTTTGATTCCAACTGTTTTCCTCAAGAATTTTTGTCACATATTCTTTTTTAAAAGATTCTATAGCATTTTTTAATGTTTTTCTTTCATTATTATTTTGACAATTATTATTAAAAAATATTTGTGAACTAAAAACTCCCAAATCAGAACTGTTTATCACAGGAGGATTTCCTACAATAAAAGCCCTTTGTACAGCATTTATCAATTCATCTGCATTTCCAGTCCAGATGTAATTTTCCATCACAGTTTTTGCATCTTCAGAAAAATCTGAAAAATGATATCCTGATTTTTTACTAAAACTTTTTAAATAAGTTTGAGCAATTGGAATTATATCTTCCTTCCGTTGACGCAATGGTAAAACATTGAGCACCACAGAATTAAGTCTATAATATAAATCAGGTAGAAAATAACCTCTGGAAACTTTTTCTTCCAATGAATTTTCAACAGAACAAATTATTTTTATATTCAAACTTTTTTTTACAGTTTTTTGTAAAAAAGTTTTAAAAATCTGCTGCATTTCATCAGATAATTCATCTACAAAACTTAAAAAGAGAGTTATTTTTTGATTTAATGCAATGAGATTTTCTACAGTAGAAAAAGATTCAATAATCTGCTGTTTGTCAAAAGACTTACAATTAATCTCAAAATAGTACCCAAAATTTCCAGATGCTTTATAATGAATATGCTGAGAAATCAAACGTTTTCCAGTTCCCCTTTCACCAATAAGCAAAACAGAAGCATTATCTTTTGAAAGATTATCAATTAAATCTCTCATTTGAATTGCAAAAGCACTTAATCCGGCAAAAGGTACTAAATTTTTATTCATTCTGTTATTATAAAAAATAAACTGTCTGACAATTTAAAGAAAATCATCAGACAGTTTTCTAGTTTATTAATATCGAAAATCTCTTCAATATAAACTAGTCATTTTTCTGTGATTTTAACATTTCTCCCAAAGTGTATGCACCTTCATCATCACCATTTGCAGTAGACATATACTGAGAAATTTCATCACGCTGCTGTTTACGTTTGTACTCACGAACTGAGAATGCAACCTGTTCTTTTTCAACTTTTACGTCAACAACATATACATTGATTTTATCACCAACTTTATATTTTGTTACAGCTTCTTCAAAAGGAACATCTTTGTCATCACTCAAATTTGCTTTGTTTACAAGACCTTCGATTCCATTTGGAGCTTTAACAAATACACCAAAATCAGTGATTGAAGTGATTTCACCTTCCAATGTTGAACCAGCTTTATACTGCTCAGCAAATTCCTTCCAAGGATTGTCAGTAAGTTGTTTGATTCCAACTCTAATTCTGTGTGACTCAGAATCACATTCCAAAACTACAGCATCAACTTCCTGATTTACAGTTAATTCGCTTCCAGGATGTTTAACTTTTTTTGTCCAAGAAATATCATCAGCATGAAGGAATCCGTCAATTCCGTCTTCCAGAGAAACGAAAGCACCTGCATTTGTAATTTTTACAACATTTCCGTGAACTTTTGTTCCTGGAGCATATCTTTCATTTATTGTATCCCATGGATTTGGAGTTGCCTGTTTAAATCCAAGAGAAACACGTCCTGCTTGAATATCATATCCAAGAATAACAGCTTCAACTTCCTGACCGAGAGAAACCATATCACCAGGCTTATTGATTTTCTTTGTCCAAGAGAATTCACTGATATGAACAAGACCTTCAATTCCTTCTTCTAATTCAACAAAAGCACCAAATTCTGTAAGTTTTGTTACTTTTCCTTTTACAATATCATTTACATGATATTTTTCTTCAAAATGAATCCAAGGATCTTCTGTAAAGTGTTTCAAAGAAAGATTAATTCTCTTTTCAGCTGGATCAAGACGAATTACTTTTAATTCAATTTCCTGACCTTTCTTTACAAAATCTTTAGGGCGTGCAACATGACCCCAACTCATATCATTAATGTGAAGAAGACCGTCAAATCCACCTAAATCAATGAAAGCACCAAAACTTGTGAAACTTTTTACAGTTCCTTTTACTGTATCACCAATCTGAACAGAGTTAAAGAATGCTTCACGTTTTGAATCAACCTCTTCTTCCAAATATTTACGTCTATTAACTACAGGATTGAGTTTGTTATCAGAATAAAGACGTTCAATATAGAATTTCGACTTTAAACCAAGCAAAGATTCAGGTTTTTCAATTTTATCTGAATCAGCCTGACTGATTGGCAAGAAAGCAGTTTTATCAATACCAAGGTTAACTTCATATCCGCTTTTTACAACTTTTGAAATAATTCCATCAACTGGAGTTTTTTCTTTCCAAGCTGCCTGAATTTCTTTTAAAAAGCGTTTTGAATCAGCTTTCTTTTTTGAT
The DNA here is from genome assembly GCA_945868875.1 of uncultured Treponema sp. Taxonomy (GTDB): domain Bacteria; phylum Spirochaetota; class Spirochaetia; order Treponematales; family Treponemataceae; genus Treponema_D. The sequence goes on along the minus strand of CAMBMW010000002.1, from coordinate 15,187 downwards.
AAAACAGGACCATTTGCATTATGGCCTGACAACAATGCCTGTACCTTATCCCCTTCTTTCGGCAGACCTTCTGCGAACTCCTCAACAGGGATTAATCCCTCTGATTTGTCTCCAATGTCAACATAAACATAATCGTTTGTGACCTGAACAACTGTTCCTTCTACCAACTGACCTGCTTGAGGTGCATTGAATTCTTTCAGAGATGCCTCTAATTGTGCCTGAAAGTCTCCCTTGGAGTTCTGGGCAACTTCCTTTTCCACTTCCATTTCTTCCATTGTAAAACCTTTAAATTATGAAATTTGTTTATATATTATCGCACAAACATCATCAATCGTCAAGTTAGAAGTGTCAATATATATTGCATCTTTTGCAATCTTTAACGCTCCTTCCTTTTTATTTTTATCGATGTTGTCACGTTCAATAATTGACTGTTTTATTTGTTCCAGAGTCATATCACTTACACCCTGTTCAAAACGTCTTTTGGCACGAACTTCAGCACTTGCATCAAGATAAATCTTATACTCAGCATCAGGAAAGACTACAGTTGTCATATCTCGTCCTTCACAAACGATGCTTAAAGATTTTGTAATCTCTCGCATCAAGTCATTTACAAAATGTCTGACTGGAATAATTGCACTCACCTGTGCTACATTTTTTGCTACCCTGTCATCATGAAGATGAGCTGTAACATCTTTTCCATTTAAAATAAAATGACTATCAGCAGTATATTCAATTTTCTGATTTCTGCAAAATTCAATTGTTTTTTCTTCGTCGCTATAATCAACGCCGGCATCCAGAATTGCAATTGTCAAAGTTCTGTAGAATCCACCGCTATTCAAAAAAGTTATGTTAAGCTTCTTTGCAATCATCGAAGCGATTGTACTTTTACCAGTTCCTGCAGGACCATCAATTGCTATAATCATTTTAGTATCCTCATTTTTATAATAAAACTTATCTTTAATATACTATAATTTTTTGTTTTCGCATAGAGAAATCAAGCGTTGAATTTCAAATTTTGTTAAATCTCTAAATTCTCCAGGCTTTAAGTCATCAAGTTTTACATTACCAATACGCACTCTGACTAATGATTTAGTACCTATATTTTGTGAATCCAATACATTTCGAATTTCACGGTTTTTTCCTTCTATTAAAATAATTTTGATTTTTCTAGGTTTTAAAATCTCACAGTGAAGACATTTATAAAATTTTCCTTCAACACGAATACCTTTTTCAAATTTCTCTGGAAAATCTTGAGGAATATCCTGACTTGTTTCTACTATATACTCTTTTTCTATTTGACTAGAAGGATGTGATAACTTAGCTGCAAATTCTCCGTCATTTGTAAAAATTATCATCCCTTTGCTGTACATATCAAGTCGACCGACATTATATAATCTTTCTGAATATTTTTCTTTAAGTAAATCCCATGCACAGGCACGACCTTTTTCATCTGAAGATGAACAGACAAATCCAGCAGGTTTATTTAATAGAACATAACGTTTATTTTCTTCAAGTCTGATTTTTTTTCCATCAACTAAAACATCATCATCATCACTAACTTTTGTTCCAAGTTCTCTTACAATCTGCCCGTTTACAGAAACACGTCCTTCCTGAATGATTTTTTCTGAAGCCCGTCTGCTTGCTACACCACAATGTGAAAGATAAACCTGAAGGCGAATCTGTTTTTCTTCACTCTGTAATTCTGATTTATTTATAAACTTATCTTGCAAGTTCAAACCTCTCTTGTTCGTCTTCATCAAGTTTTGGAAGTTCAGATATAGAATTGAGTCTGAACAGTTTTAAAAATTCTTTTGTAGTACCAAAAAGAACAGGTCTTCCTGGCGCTTCTTTTTTACCAACTTCTTTTATCAGATTTCTTTCAATCAACAGTCTGATCATATTATCCACTCCAACACCCCTTATCTGTTCAATTTCAGCACGAGTTATTGGTTGTGAATAGGCTATAATAGCAAGAGTTTCCATTGCCGATTTTGAAAGTTTTCCTTCACGTTTTGAACCATACACTTCTTTTAAAACATCCCAATATTCTTTTTTTGGTGTAAGAGTCCAGCCACCAGTTATCATTGCAAGTTCAATTCCAGAATCATTTGCTTTATATTTTTCTTTTAACCTTTCAATACATTTTTCTACAACCTCTTCTGATAACTGTGCTTTATTTGAAAGCATTTTGACAGTTAAAGGTTCACTTTCCAAAAATAAAACAGTTTCACACAATGCTGTTTCTTTTTCAAATTCCATTTTCATATCCTAATTTGTTGTAAGTTCTTCTTCAGAAGGAATATAACCTTCTTCTTTTGGGCGTGCACAAATTTTTATATCACCAAAAAGCTTATTCTGCATTATACGAATCATATTGAATTTCACAGCCTCTAGGATTGCCATAAATGCACAAATAACATCCATTTCATTTCCAGGTCTAGTCAATAAATCTGTAAAAAGACATTCACTGTGATTTTCCAACAATTCATTCAGCAAAGTGATTTTCTCGTTCACAGATATTTCTTCATACATATTCAAAATTTTTTCATTTGAATATTGATTCATAATTGACTTAAAAATACTTTGCATCTGCTGAAGTAATTCCCAGGTATCTACCTCTTCCCACATTGATTCATTTTCATCAAAAGGGAGAACTCTTTGAATCTTTTTTCTTTCAAAATTCCATTCAGAATCATCTTCCTGCTCTTCCATAAGTGATGAAAGTTTTTTAAACTTCTGATATTCAATCAATTTTTCCACTAGTTCCTGACGCGGATCTTCCTCATCCTCATCATCATAAGCAACTTCAACTGGAAGAAGCATACGACTTTTGATATAGATAAGTTTTGCAGCCCAACTATAGAATTCTGACAAATCTCCCAAATCAGTTTGAACTGCGTAATCCAAATATTCAAGATATTGTTCTGTAATCTGGGCAATAGGAATATCGTAAATATTTACTTTGCTTTCACGGATTAATGTCCACAATAAATCCAGAGGTCCTTCAAACTCTCCTGCCTTATAAGCATGTTTCACAATTGTTTGAGTTTCTGCAACATTGTTCGTCTGTTCCATAAGATTCTGCCTTTGTAAAAGAATAGATTTTCTGCACATCATCTACGCTGGTATTCTTTTTAATTTCGTCAAGATAACATGCAAACTTCTTTCTTATTAATTCATCGGCAGGTTTTGTTAAAACCTCAAGAGAAGGTATTAAAACAAATGCTCTTTCACTTAGTCTTTTATGGGGGATTTCAAGAACCTGAGTGCAGACAACATCATCTCCAAATAACTCAATGTCAATATCCAAAGAACGTGGTCCGTTTCTAAATTCTTTTTTTCTATCTCTTCCATATTTTGCTTCTATCTGATTTATAGTTTTTAATAACTCAAAAGGATTTTTATCATCGTTTACATATCCTGCAGCAACCATATTATAAAAATCCTGTTGGTTTTCGTAATACATTGCTTTAGTTCTGTATACAGAAGAAAACTCACAATCTATAAGAACAGAAAGGAGCTCCTTTCTTGCAAAAGAAAGAAGCTCCAATGAAGTATAGCTTTTATATGGTCTATTCGAACCTAATCCCAATAGAACACGTTTCATTTTCTAGAAAAGTCCATTTTGTAAATCAGCGTTTGTTTCAGAATCTGCTGACTTTTTAGAAGTTTTCTTTCCTTTTTCAGCAGAAACACCTTCTTCTTTTTGTTTTAACACTTGACCAGGAAATACTTCGGCACGAATTTTCTTTTCGATTTCTTTTGCAAGTTCAACATTTTGCTCGATATAACTTGTAGCGTTTTCTTTACCTTGACCAATTTTTTCTTCACCCATCGTATACCATGCACCACGTTTATCAATAATTCCGTGTTTTACAGCAGAATCAAGAAGACTTGCACTCGCAGAAATACCCTTACCAAAATAAATATCAAGTTCACACTTCCTGAAAGGAGGTGCAACCTTATTTTTAACAATCTTTACACGTACACGGTTTCCAACTGCATCTTCATCGCCTTTACCATCAATTGTTTCAACTCTACGAATTTCCAGTCTCACCGAAGAAAAGAATTTCAAAGCCTGTCCACCAGTTGTAGTTTCAGGACTTCCAAACATAACTCCAATCTTCATACGAATCTGATTAATAAAAATAACAATACAATTTGATTTTCCGATAATCGCCGTCAGTTTTCTTAATGCCTGACTCATCAATCGTGCCTGCATACCCATTACAGCATCACCCATTTCTCCTTCAATCTCTTTCTCAGGAGTCAAAGCCGCAACAGAATCGACAACAATAATATCAACAGCACCACTTCTAACAAGATTTTCAGTAATCTCCAAAGCCTGCTCACCAGTATCTGGTTGAGATACCCATAATTCATCAATATTCACACCAAGATTCTTAGCATAAACAGGATCCAAAGCATGCTCTGCATCAACAAAAGCCGCAACACCACCAAGCTTCTGAGACTCAGCTATGGCATGTAAAGCCAAAGTCGTCTTTCCAGAACTTTCAGGACCATACATTTCTATAACGCGTCCTTTCGGATACCCTCCAATTCCTAGTGCTTCATCAAGCAGAATAGAACCAGATGGAATCACCTCAATTCCAGTAACATCAGCCTTATCACCAAGCTTCATAATTGCACCTTGACCAAACTGTTTTTCAATCTGAAGTCTCGCTGCTTCCAAAGCCTTCATTTTTTCCGATAATTCCATCGGAGTAGAATTTGAACTAGACATAAAAAGCCACCTTCCTCCCAATATATAATATGGCTCAAACCAAACGATTTTATACCAAAAAAAGAAAAAAAAATGCAATTTTTTTTGACTTTTTTTTGATATTTTTTATCTTTTACTTTACATTTGTAAACCTAATCAAAAATTATTATTTTAACAAACCCAAATACTCAGCTTTAATCGAACTGAACTATTAGCAATTCTATCATATTTTTTGCTAATTATAAACACTTTGATAAACGGAACGACCTTTTAAAAAAATCATTCCATCTTCCAGTGCAATTTTTCCTAGAATTTTCACATATTTATTTGGATCAATGTTGACAGCAGAATCAAAATGAACTCTAACAGTGCCTTCATACCTGGAAAGTGATTCGTCCCCTACCAATAAATCACAGTCAAAAGAACCGTTTTCGTAAGTTTTCAAATTTGCAATTTTTCCACCCCAATCAACCCAGCAGTCAATGTAAAGGCAATTATTTTTTCCGACATCAGAAAAAGAAGGAACATCAGAAATTGAATCAAAATCAGGAATTTCAAAATATGTCATGAGCATGGAAGCTTTATTTTTGATTGAAACAGACGCATTCGAATTTAAAATATAATTCACTTCAATTTGAGCTGCATTATCTTTGTGATTTTGAAAAAAATTTAATGCATTCTGATATTTTTTTGTTATCTCTTTTGAAGACAGAATAAAATTAAAACTTTGAGTAGACAAATCTTTTTCAGTAGCCTGATTTTTTTCATCAGAAGAAAGCTCAAGGACAGACAAATCTTGTCTCAAATTCAAAATCTTCTTGTGAGAATTCAATAACGAAAAAGCAAAAACACAACCAGCGATGCATGCAGCAGTAACAAAACAAACTAGCCGAACTTTTTGAGGATTAATTCCAAGCGGAGGATAAAACTGCTCAATTCTACCAGTATCAACCCATCTGCAAATAGTATCATAATCACCATGAATTCTGATAAATTCCATTGCTGAGGCTGCTATCTTATTTTGAGGATCATTTTCAAGAATTTCAAGATAATATTGAAGTGCCCTTGCTGTATCACCACGCCGAAGAAAAATTGCAGCCTGTCCAAGAAGAAGTCTCGTGTCTGTAAGTTTTATTTTACGTGCCATCTGAAAATATGAAGAAGACGCACCAACATCCCCCACATAAAGACAAGCAATTCCTAAAGTAAGATAATACTCAAAATTTTCTTCATAAACATCAGCCCGAGATTCCAAACGTTTGATTGCCGTTGCAAAATGACGGCATTTCATATCACTCCAAGCCAAAGAAAGCGCATCTTTTGCCATACTATGATTTTACCTCAAATTCATATCAGTTTACAAGAATTTTCGATAAAAATCCAGCAATTTTTTTATAAACAGTTTACATCGTATTCTCAATAAAAAATTACTGCCTGCGTAGCACAGATAAAATGTAATCAAGTTCAGCGTTCAACATTAATATCTCTTCTCTATTAACAATTGAAGAATCTTTTTCCAATTCTGTTATTCTTTGAATAAGCTTATTTACATACTCAACAGATAATTTTTCTTTTTCTAAAGAATTTACGTTAAATTCCACTAGAGGAAGATTATAATTCTGATTTTTTTCATCATTGTGTTCTAAATAATTTTCATTATTTTCATCATTTTTATCATTAAAATCTATTAACTTTTGGGAAAAATCTGAAGTTTTTTCTGACTGAGAATAGACATACCGTTCACCTTTCGGCTGTTCATTTTCTGTAGCAAAATTAACATAATGAATTATTTTAGAAGTTTTTCCAGGCATAATCATGACAGAAGGCCAGATTACTCCAATAGCAGAATTATTATAAGATAATACTGTATCAAATGCTCTGTATGTGAACATTTCCGGCTCCCAGACATCTTTTTCCAGTGTTACCTTATTTGCAAGAGCGACAATCTGTGGTTCAGTAGTATCACCACCGTTAAATAAAAACTGAGCAGAAGCATTATTATTTTTTGAAATCACCCATTTTTGATTTTGCATAGTTTTATACATAACTTCATTTTTTACAGGTAAATCATCAGCTACAAAAAAATGTGTTGATGAGGATTCTCCTAGGGTTGTATCATAAATAGTTTTTACAGAGAAATCTTTTTTCTTTGTTCCAGTATTAGTTATTGTATATACAATTTTTAAAGTATCAAAATTTGAATTATCCTCACTTGAAACAAAATTAAAATCAATTCTTACATCAGCAACTGAAGGAATTTCATAATTCATATATATTTTTTTTTCACCTTTTCCTGCTGTCACCTTTGTTTTCGAATCGGAAATAAGTTTATAAACCTGATTTCCTACTTTTAATTGAACAGAAGTACCTGTATATTCATTTGATGTGGACAAAACCGGAATCTGTTTTTTGTTTTTATTTGAAACAAAATAATTAAAAGAACCTAATTTTGGTTTCAATTTAACTGTAACAATACCCATAGATAATTCCATTTCTTTTTCAGAAACGTCTATCCAGCCCAGAAAACTCATCTTTTTACTGGCTGTTCCTTTTTTATTATCTTTTTCAATATTCTTATTTGATTCTGTATTTTCCTTCTTTGTAGAGGCACATGAGATAAATAAAGCAATAATAAATATTAATAAAAATAAAACTTTATTTTTTTTCATTTTTTCTCCTTCATTATCATAGGAAGCTTTTTATAACAATTTTTTTAATTCTTTCAATGATTAACTGTTTGTTCGTTTAAAATCCTTTGAATTTCAAGTGCTTTTTCTTTCATTGATTGAATTTGTTCTCTAGTTTCATCAAAAGGTTCTTGATTTGGAATGTCACTATCTTCCTTCAAGGTATCCAAATCATTTATGGTATTCTGATTTATATAATTGTCAGAAAACGAATCTTCTATCTGCTTTTCATCATTTTCAGAAGACTCTTCATATTGATTTTCGGAATTCTGTTTCTGATTGTTATTCATTACGGATAACAGAGCTTCTTTTTGTTCGTTTTCAGCCTTTAAACTTGCAACTTCCATCTGCAAATCTGCGATCTGTTTTTCCAGTTCTTCATTTCTAATTTGAGTTTCCTGAAGCTTCTGACGTGTCAAGGCTACAGATTCTGAATTATACTGACGAAGCTGCTTTTCATAGTCTTCTTTTGCAGAAAGATATTCTTCTCCAGTCTGTTTTAAAAGATAAAGCAATTTTTCTTCTCTGGAACGCTGCGAAATTGATTCTATCTTATATTTTGCGGCAGAAACTTTTTCAAAATCTGGAAATTCTGTCACCACTCTATCATAAATTTCCAAAGCATCATTATACCTGTAACCTTCGTACAAAGATTCGCCTATATAAAACAAAGCATAGGGATATAATTCATTGTTTTCATATTGATGGCAAAAATCACTCAATGCAATAATTGATTTTTCATATTCACCAAGATTATATAAAAGTTTTCCTTTCTGATAACTAATTCTCGGATAATAAATACTGTTTTTAAAATGTTCAAGATAATAATTGCAGTCTTCAAGTGCTCCTTTATAATCGCCAGCGTTAATTTCAGCAGAGATAAGCATATAATAAGTATCAGCATTCTGATTTTGAGTATACGACACAGCTTTTTTCAGCATGATTTTTGCAGAAGACCAGTCACCTGTTGAATACGCTTTGCAACCTTCAACAAAAGCCATTGAAGCAGATTCTGATGAAAAAGCAAAAAATGAAAAGGAACAAATTAAAGCTAATACTGCAATAATTTTTTTCATAAAGTTTTTAACTCCACTTTAACGTGTTGTTAAAAAATGCAGAACCAGAAACGATTATATCGGCACCAGCAGATTTTACACTCTCCAGAGTTTGTGAATTCACACCGCCGTCAACAGAAATCAGATAATTATATCCTTTTTCCTCACGAATTTTCTTTAATTCAGCAATCTTTTCAACACAGGACTGAATAATTTTTTGACCGCCCCAACCTGGATTTACAGTCATCACTAATATAATATCGGCACATTTTAGTATTTCCGATAGTATATTAATTGGAGTTCCCGGACAAATTGATACGCCTGCAAGTTTTCCTCTTTCGTGAATCATCTGAATAAGCCTGTGAGCATGATTTGTTGCTTCGTAATGGAATGTTATCCAATCAGCACCGGCATCTACGAAACTATCTATTTTGTTTTCTGGATTTTCTACCATTAAATGTACATCGAACGGCAGTTTTGTAAGTTTTCTGATAGAACGCACAACTGGTTGACCGTATGTGATTTCAGGAACAAACTGACCGTCCATAACATCAATATGAACTACAGAACCACCATTTTCTTCTATTTGTTTAATCGCATTTTCTAAACTGCAAAAATCGGCTGAAAGCAAAGAAGGAGCCAATGCAGGTAACTTCAAATCATTTTCCATAATAAAATAAAAATACCAAAAATATCTGAATTTTACAATGGGAAACATATTTGATGATTGAAAAAAACATTTTCAACTGATATTATAGGTTTATGACAAAAAAAGAATTAGCTTCGTATATTGACCATACTCTTTTAGCTCCGCAAGCCGGTGTTAATGAAATAATCCAGTTATGTCAGGAGGCAAAACGATATAATTTTGCTTCTGTTTGTGTAAATCCAATTTATGTTCCAGCAGTTTCTACTGAACTCAAAGATTCGAATGTAAAAACTTGTACTGTAGTAGGATTTCCACTGGGTGCTGTTACCACAAAAGATAAAATCAATGAATCTTTGAATGCAATTGCAAACGGTGCAGATGAAATTGATATGGTTATAAATATTGGTGCTGCAAAAGACGGAAGATTTTCTGAAGTCGGTACAGATATTTTTGATGTTGTAAATGCAATAAAACAGGAAGGAAATAAAAAAGGCAAAACAATTCTTGTAAAAACAATTTTAGAAACATGCTTTTTGGATGATACTGCCATAGAAACATGCTGTTTATGTGCAAAAAAAGCTGGAGCTGATTTTGTTAAAACTTCTACAGGATTCGCAACTCCAAAAGGCATTGCAGGAAATCCACTTCCAAATGGAGCCAGCGAACATCATATAAAACTGATGAGAAAAACTGTTGGTCCAGAAATGGGAGTAAAAGCATCTGGTGGAATTCGTTCTCCAAGAACTGTCATTACAATGCTGGAGGCTGGTGCAAACAGAATTGGAACTTCAAGCAGCGTTCACATCATTGAAAACTGGGACGAATCAATTCAAATCAGATTATAGATTATTCAGTATAAAAATAAAGTCTGTTTTTTTCAATTTTCATTTTGATTTCTTTTGCGTCATGCATTACAGAAAGATAAGAACGAACGGTTGAATTGATTAATGCGTACTGCCCCATTGCCATATCAAGATTATTTTTATCTGCAACATATTTTACAATTTCTTCGATTGTCAGGGGCTTTTTTTTCAATGCTTCGAAGATGCACATTCTAGTTGATAAAATGGCAATCTTATTCAATTCTGCAGTTTCAGATAAATTTTTTGAAAGAAAATCACCGTGACTTGGAATGCACCACAAAACATCAGGAATTGAAGTTAAAACATCAAGAGATTCCATAAATTCCACAGGATTAATAATCAATGGAATCCAATATTTTCCAATCTCTGCACGAGGAAAAATTGAATCACCAGAAAATATAATTTTTTTCCCATTTTTATAATTAACGATAATTGAAATCGAACATTGACTATGTCCATGCATTTCCAAAAAAGTGATTTTTCTTTCGTCACTCAAAAAATATTCATCTTTTTGGGAAAAAGTAAAATCAACAGAAGTTTTTTCAGGTTTAAAATATAAGGTTCTAAGTTCATGAGGAGGATAACCACCCCACAAAGTTGAACTTTGCAAAAGAGGAGTTTCCATTCCCCATTTTTCGTTTTCGTGTGAAAAAATTTTACAGCCTGTCTGCTGTTTTATAAAATTGTGCCCGCCAACATGGTCTGCATGACAATGTGTTGAAAAGATTGCTTTAACGCAAAAACTTTCCTGTTGACGTTCAAAAAAATCTTTTAAAACATCAAGAATATATTCCCCATCGATTTCAGAAGCTCCAGAATCCACAAGAATTATCTGATTTTTGCATTCATTTTGATTTTCAGTTTCAGTTCCAAAAAATTCTTTTTCGAAGTTTTGAGTGATTATGACACCGACATTAGTATTTCCGGGAATCACAAAAACGCCATCAGAAAGTTCAACCATTTTTGTTGAAAAGTTTTCCATTTTTCACTCCAAACTTTGAGAAATAAGTCTGAAAAAAAGTAAAACTACTTCTTCAAACTTATTTCAAACTAATCAAGAATTTTCTAAATCTATTTCTTTGTGATTAAGAAAATTAAATATCTTTAGCCTTTGAAATGTTTTTTACAGTGTAATCATATTTGTGTTCGTTAATTGTGAACTGTAAAACATCTCCAACTTTTTTGTTCAAAATAGCATCACCAAATGGAGCCATGTAAGAAATTACGTTGTTATCAGGATCTGATTCCCAAGGTCCCAAAATTGTGTATGTTTCTTCGTTTCCAGTCTGATTGTCTTTCAAAGTTGCTACAGTTCCAAAAGAAATAATTGCTGTTGTGCTTGTTGTTGGGTCAAATACCACAGCACGATTAAGCTCATTCTGAAGATTTGTAAGTTTGAGATTAAGGAAGTGCTGCTCTTCTTTTGCTGATTTATATTCCTGATTTTCTTTCAAGTCACCTTTTGCTTTTGCATCAGCCACTTCTGCTGCATTCTTTGGAATAAGAACATTCTGAATTTCATCAACTTCAGCCTTCTTTTCAGCAAGCTTTTTAGCTGTTACAATCAAGCCGACTGACTGCTGCTTCTTTTCTTCAGAAACACGGAATTTGAAATCCGGATATTTTTCCAAAATCTTGTTTCTTGCAAGAGCTTTGTATGAAGGGTCAATGTCGGAAATATCATCAATGAGTGTATACATCTTTTTGACTGCATCTTCACCATTTGCAAACATATAATTGAAAATTGCATCTGTTTTGAACAACAAATCAGTTGCATTTTTATTGATTTTCTTGTTTTCTGTAGAATTAACATGATTGTTAATTTCACGGAAAGTAAGTTCAATAATATTGATAAGAGTTATCAACTGCTTTTCGTAAGAAACGCCAGCTTCGTTGAACCAGTCTTTATTCTGACATTCTTTGAAGAAGAACAGAACTGTTTCGCGGAAGTCTTTGAAAGCTTCAAAACTTGTGCGTACAAGCTTCTGAACATCTTCAACATGTCCTTCTTTAATTAAATCATTCAAAAGTTCTTCTTTAAGCACAATTGGGAAAAGTTTTACATATTCTTCGTTCCAGTTTGGAAGAAGCTTTATGCATCTGATAAAATCTTCTTTAAAATGTGTAGATTTTGAGTCTTTAAGCAAAAGGTAAATTTCTTTTGGATCTTCTATTCTATTGTAGATTTCGGCAAAAGTTTCTTTCACAGGGAAAGCAAACTGTTTATCGATTGCAGAAATTGAACGAACAAGAAGATAAGATGCCAAAACCTGTTCATTCACTTTCGAAATGTTTTTAAGATATCCTGTGAAATATGAATACATCTCTGCAAAAAGTTCACTTGAATTATCAGTGTCATCACTTTCAAAGAATTTTACCAAAAGGTCAGCACGTGCAAAGAATTGTTTCTGAGCTTTAAATTCATTTGAAATTTTTTCTTCTGGAGAAATATTTCCATCTCGAACAGTGTACATTGAAATGTCATTTGGATTTACACCAAAACTTGAATCTGTTTCAAGTATTTTCTTTGCTGCAGAATTCCAAGAAGTCCATTCACCTGGAGTCAAAATTGAAGGTACGAGTTCTGCCTTAATACGTTTGAAATCACAATTGTTATCAAAACTACGGATAATGATTTTAAGAGTTTCTGCTTTATCAGCTTTTACAGATTTGATTAAATCTTCTTTCTGCATTGTAGCTTTCAAAACCCAAATATGATCTTTTGCAAGAGGTTTCAAAGCAGTAACTGCCATAGAAAGTTTCATTTCTTTTATGCCGACTACACGTCCAAAATTGATTGTCAGAGCATCACCTTCAAGTTTTCTGATGCGGCCAACGCCCCAGTTTCTATGGAAAACATAACTTCCTTTATCAAAAGCGATGTGTTTTTCAAAATCGTTTATTGCTTCAAAAACATTTCGGTAGCTTTGTGTCAAATTTGATGTACGGATATATTCTTCAAGATGACTGTGCTCTTTGTATTTTCCACGGAAACAGTCTGCAATTTCTTTTCTTGCCCAAATATCTTTTGGTTCAACTTCAAGATTCTGTTTAAGAATTGTGATTGCAACATCCCAGTATTCTTTTTTAGCTGGAGCATTATCCTTATACCAGTTGTAAAGTTCCTGCATCAATGTTGTTGTGCGAATATCACCCATCTGTTTAGAAATCTTTCTTCGCAAAAGCTGGAAGAAATCAATTTCCTGAGGAATGTATTGAATCAGTTTTGACCACACTTCTTTAATCGCATTATAATTTGAATTGTTGATATAACGAAGAATTGCTTTTTTGTAATAACTTACAGTCATATCAACATCCCCAGCTTCTTCGTAATGTTCAGCAAGAAGTCTTGCAAGGTCAGCTTCTTCAAAATCAATTTTTACAATCTGAGCATACAAATCCCAGTATTTTTCATTGCCTTCTGCACGATAACCTTCAGCCAAAGTTCGCAAAGCAAATTTATTGTTCGGATCATCTTCAAGTATACTTTCACACAGATAAGTAACAATTGGTTCTTTGTGATTGTTTTTAAAAATATCAACTAAAGTTACTAAAGAAGAATTATCAAGAGAACCTTTCTGTAAATCAAGAATTCCACAGATATAAAGAGCAATAATACTGTCTTTTGAATGAGACAAATGTTCCTGACATATGTCATAAATTTCGTCTGCACAATTTTCACTGTGTGCTTTTTCAACAATATTTGCAAATTCTTTTAAATTGTTTTGTGTGTAATTGCTAATTGTTGCACGTGTCCAAGTTTCTTCTTTCAGCATGTCCTGAACTGACTGAACTAATTCTGCCATATTATTACTCCTAAAAAAAATTCTGCATTGGTGGTTCGCTAAATCTTCATGATATCTGCAATAAACTCACCACAAAAGCAGCTGTTTCCTCTATTTTTTTATACCATCTCTCTGGTAACATTTACTTTATATAGGCATCGTATACCGATGAATCTAAAACTTTTATTTTTATAAGCATTTCATTAATCTTTGCAGGATTTTCTCTTGACAATTCATAATGATCCATAAGCCAAAAATAATTATTCAACAGTTTTGGAACAATAACTTCGCTGTTACAAGCCGGATCTTTATATTCCATTTCCATTGCATAAATATCTTTTTTTAAACGTGCTACTTCTACAGAAGTTAGCTCCCTTTTTATATTCAAAACTCCATTCAAAACACCAAAAACTGGAATCCAGTAGTGAAGAACTTTTCCCGTAAAACCTTTTTCCTTTGTCTTCGAAATAAGACATTTTATCAATTCTGAATCAAGAAAATCTAAATCAATACTTTCAGGTCCGATGAAAAATGCTTCTCTAAAAAACAATTTTGCATATTTATCTTCGCCACAAAGCGCACAGCAATCTGCAAGTTCTGCAATAACTTCAGACAAACCAGGATAAATCTTGTTTGCTTCTGACAAAAAGGCTTTTGCATTTACAAAATCACCAAGTTTTTTATAACAAATGCCGGCATTCTTAAAAACTTCTGCTTTCTGAAAAGAATCTTTCATTTCCATAAGTTTTATGAACTCTTGTAATGCATTTGAAAAAAAACCATACTGCATTGCAAAAAAAGCAGGTTCATAAGTTTCTTCTCTGGAAATATAACTTTGAAAAGTTTTCCATTCCAAAAGAAGAGCTTCACTTCGTTCAAAAACATCTTTGATATAATTCAAACGTTTTATGGATTCAACCCAGAAAACACAACACTTATTAGTATAATTTAATTCAGCAGAATCTAAATCATTTTCAAAAAGAGAACTAATAATACTTTGTGCGTCAAAAGGATTTCCCTGCCTTAAAAGTTCAAGAACTTCCTTTAATTTAGCTTCTGTTTGAATATTCATAAGTTATATTTTGATTTTATAGAAAAAAAGGGAATTAATCAATAAAGAATATGAAATTTTATGAATTTTGAAACAAAACTTATACAACGAAACAGAAAATCTGTCAAGCATTTTTTTTTACTTATTTTGTTTTTATTTAATAAAATTTCGTTTTTTTTTGAAAACGAGCGAGTCAAGGCACGCTTCGCTCAAGGCCTTGACTCGCTCGTTTTCAGGGGTTGTATTACCCTCTGAATACGACCGGTCAAGGCACGCTAACGTTTAAAGCCTTGACTTCGCCGTTTTGAGGGAGTTGTACTACCCCCTCAATGAAAGATGTCAGGTTCAATCAAAAGATTAAACCTGACATTAGT
>CAMBMW010000001.1 GCA_945868875.1 uncultured Treponema sp. | reverse complement strand
AAAAGCCGAACATACATATCAAAACCGACAGAATAAACATCACCAGACTGATCTCTTCCTAAAAGATTTCCAGCACCACGAATTTCCATATCTTTCATTGCAATTTTGAATCCACTACCAAGTTCTGTAAAATCACTTATAACTTGAAGCCTTTTCATTGCCACTTCTGAAAGTGCCTTATTTTCAGGATATAAAAGATAAGCATAAGCCTTTCTGTCACTTCGTCCAACTCGTCCTCTAAGCTGATACAACTGCGAAACACCATACATATCAGCTCTGTCAATTATAATTGTATTAACGTTTGGAATGTCAATTCCGTTTTCAATGATTGTAGTTGCTATCAATACATGAAAACCACCCATTTTAAAACGCTGGAATATGTCTTCAAGCTGAGAACTTGTCATCTGCCCGTGAGCTACATCAACAAGAACCTCAGGTACAATATTTTCTACTTTTCTTCGGATTTCCTGCAAAGATTCTACTCTGTTATGCAGGTAAAAAACTTGTCCACCACGTTCAATTTCTCGTCTTATTGCAGAAGCAACTCTATCATCAGTATATTCATCTACTACTGTTTCAACAGGCTGTCTGTTTTGCGGAGGAGTTGTAAGAAGACTCATATCTCTGATTTTTAAAAGACTCATGTGAAGTGTTCTTGGAATTGGAGTTGCAGACATTGTGAGACAATCAATATTGTTCTTCATTTCTTTTAGCTTTTCTTTGTCTTTTACACCAAAACGCTGCTCTTCATCAATAATCATAAGTCCAAGATTTTTAAATTTCACATCTTTTTGAATGATTCTATGAGTTCCAATTAAAATATCAACCTGCCCTTCACTCACCCTTTGCAAAATTTTTTTCTGTTCAGATGGAGTCACAAATCTTGAAAGTGCTGCAATTTTAACTGGAAAATTTTTGAATCGTTCTATACAAGTTTCGTAATGCTGTTGTGCTAAAATTGTAGTTGGAGCTAAAAATGCAACTTGTTTTCCACCCATAACAGCCTTGAATGCAGCTCGCATTGCAATTTCAGTTTTGCCATATCCTACATCACCACAAACCAGTCTATCCATTGGAACAGGTTTTTCCATATCTTTTTTGATTTCTTCAGTTACAGTTATCTGATCTGGAGTATCTTCATATGGAAAAGCTGCTTCAAATGCTGTCTGCCATTCTGTTTCTTTTGGAAATGCAAAACCAACAGAAGCCTGACGTCGCGAATATAAAGCAATCAGTTTTTCAGCAAGATCTTCTACAGCTTTTTTTACTTTATTTTTTCGATTTTCCCAAGCTTTACTTCCAATTCTGTCAAGTTTTGGTTTTTCACCTTCATTTCCAATGTATCTTTGCACAAGATTAACCTGTTCAATAGGTACAAATGCAAACTCATTATCAGCATATTCTAATTTAATGTAGTCACGTTCATTTCCCATTGCTTTTACACGTTCAATACCGTGAAAAAGTCCAATTCCCCAGTTTACGTGAACTATGTAATCACCTGGATTTAATTCCACAAAAGTATCAATTGCCTTAGATTTTGCTTTATTTACAGTTTTTGGAACATATTTACGTCGTCCAAAAATTTCATTTTCCTGGATTACAAGAATCTTTGCCTGTGGTAGAACAAATCCAGCAGAAATGGGTTTTGGAATCAAGCAAACTGGATATAAATCTTTTTTTGAATCATCAAGTTCAATAAAATCTTTAAAAATCTGATGAAGACGAAGCTGCTGGTTTTCATTGTCAGTGTAAATAAAAACTCGCCATTTATCCTGCATAAGTTTTGTAAGTTCATCTTTCATATAATTCAGATTTCCAAAAAAACTTCGGGCAGGTTCTGAATTAAGTTTTGTTACGCAAAGTTCCTTTTCATCTTCTTTTAAAAGAGTTCTAAAATAAAGTCTTTTTTCAATTCTATTACAAAGATTTCTAAAACTAAAAAGCATCTGTTCTGGCGAAATTACAGGAAGAGAATCTTTTGAAGTTCTGTACAATTTGTGATATTCCCGAAGCAAAACTAATTCTGCATTTTCAAGTTTATCAAAATTATAAAACAGCACGAACGAGTTTTTGGGAAGATAATCCAAGATAGAATTATTCTCTTCCCATAAAAAAGGATATAAAAGTTCCTCACCTTCTGCTTCACCATACGCAGAAAGCTGATTAAGCATATTTTCTGCATTTTGAAGTGCAGTTTCAGTTAGTGGAAGATGAATTTTTGTAAAATTATTTTTTTGAATATCATTATCAGAAGATAAAGTCACAGTTTTTTTCTCAATGGTAGATTCTATCTGCATGTCTAGTGCTTTAAAATCATTTTGAGCTGAACTTGCGTTTTTACCTAAACATTCACTTTCATTCGAAACAGCAGTTTGCTGATACTTTTTGATATTTTCACGGATAATATTTATTTGATTTTCATTCCATAAAACTTCTTTCATGGGATAGATGAGAACGTTGTCTTTGGAACCTACTGTTACCTGATTATCAGTTTCAAATTCTTTGATTGATTCGATTTCATCAAAATCAAAAATAATGCGTGTGGCATATTCATCACAAGGCAAAAATATATCAAGAACTTCACCTCGTAAACTGAATTCGCCTCGTACATTGACTTTTGGAACCCTTATGTACCCCAATTCCACAATTTTTTGTGCAATTTTTGTAGTATTAAAAGAATCTCCTTTTTTCAAACTGAAAACTTTTGATTTTATATAATCAGGAGGAGGAAGTGTTTGCAGAAAAGTACGTTGAGTAAAAATGAAAATTCTTGTATTTTCATTAAAAGTTATCTTATTGTCGTCATCCAGAATTTTAGAAAGAACACCAGATCTTTTCCCAAAAGTAACCGAACCTTTTGCTGCAGGTCTGTAAGGAACTGTTCCCCAGGATGGAAATACAAAAAGTTGTGCGTTTGGGTAAACAGACTGAAAATCGGTAACTAAATCCTGTACATCACTTTCTTGTGGCACTACAATAAATAAATCTTGTGAAAAACTATTGTATTGCGGAGTTTTTCTACTAGAAGAACTATATTGTGCGGCTTGAAGTGTTTGCAAATGATTTTGCTTACAAATCTCACTTACAAAAAAACTGAAAAAAGAACCTTGTATTCCTTCAATATGAAGTGGAAATTCAGCATTAATATTAAAAATATTTGTAACAGAACTTTTTATTTCTTGCAAATTATGTAATAATTCGTTAATAGAAGTTAATGATTTCATTTTTTTATACCGATTATTAAAGAGTATAGATAAAATATTTAACAGGAGAATACGTTGAAAATTCGTAAACTTTTTTCAATTATATCAGTTTTTTTTGTTTTTGCACAGATATTGACAGCTCAGAGTGAACAATTTGATTTTTCACAGGCTAACGTTTCAATAAAATATTACAATAAATCTATTTATTATCCTGGAAATTCAGAAGATTCTAAAATTCTTGTTCATATTACTATTAAAAACAACAGCCCACAGACATTAAGATTTAAATTAGCTGATGACAGAGCTTTCAGTCTTGATTTTAATGCTTACACTGTAAAAAACAAACTTTTGGAGCAAACTGGAAACCTTGTAGAAAAACGCACAACAAATCAAACTGTTTACTTCCGGGAAATTGCGCTGGAACAAGGTGAAGAATATTCATTTATTGAAAACGTAAAAGACTATCTCCAAATTGATGAAAGTTCTGTTTACTATCTGGAGCTTCTTTTCTATCCAGAATTGTACAAATCAAAATACATTTCCTTAAAATCTAACAGACTTTCTTTAGAAATCATGCCGCCACTTTCTGCAACTGCTTCAAATTATATTCCTGTTTCTCAGCAATCTGTAGAAATACTTCGTCCAATGGAATTATCACCTGATAAAGTTGTAGAACAAACAATCATTGCAAGACAAAAATCACTTTGGGATCAATATTTTCTTTATATGGATGTTGAAGCAATGCTCCAAAGAAATCCAAGTCTCAAAAAGAAATACATTTCACTTTCAGCAGATGAAAGAGTTCGTATGCTGGAATCATTTAAAGCAGATTTAATGCAGGAAAAAATTGAGAATGATATTGTAGCAGTACCTCAAAGTTTTCAGATTGAAAAAACTTTTTATACACCAACTGAAGGTTATGTTTCAGTTATCGAATGGTTTAAGTATCCAAACTTCAGCGAGAAAAAAAGATATACTTACAAAGTGCGTCAGCGAGAAGGTATTTGGAGAATTTATGATTATAATGTTGTAAATTTGGGAACTGAATAACATGAAAGCATTAATAATCTCAGACAAACAGGAAATTATTGATTTTTCAGAGAAATTTCTAAAAGAAAATGGTTATGACATTATTGTGTACAGATGGCTTTTAAAAGCAATAGATAATATCGAAGAAATTCAACCTGATTTAATTTTTTTAAGTGCTGCTGAATATCCTCGTCATTGGAAAACGCTTGCTTCCTTTGTAAAAAGCGGAATTGGTGGAAACAATGTTCAGATTTATCTTTATGATCCTGATTCATTAAGTGATGAGGAAAAAAGAAAAGCTGTTGAACTTGGGATACAAAATTACATAACAACATTAAATACAAAAAGTTTTGAACAAATCATTCCTTCAATCAAAACACAAAAAATTTCATCTGAAGATGGAAATCAAAATATTCCTTGCACTATTATTCCGAATCATGAAAAATCTGAAAACTTTTCCAAAACTGATGATTATGAAAAAGAAACAATAACTGAAAATGTTGTTTCAGAAAATAAAATACATGAAGATTATTGTAGAATTATTTTTACTAATCCATTATCCAAAAAGTTCATATTTGGAACTGCTGTTTTTGATAAATCAAGCGGATTATTTTCATGCAGGTTACAGGACTTTTCAGATTTTGAGCCTGAAATGATTATAAAATATGTGTCGGTTTACGATACTAATAATCAAATTTCTGTTTTTTCTGCAAAAATTATTGAAATTATAAAAGATGATTTTGAATCAAAGAATAAAAATATAATAAAACTTGAACCTATAGAATATTATGAAAAAAACTGATAACGAAGCAAAATTTTTTTGTGAAAACTGTGGCTCAGAAGTTCCTCGAAAATCAAGGTTTTGTCCTGTCTGTGGAAAATTTTTTGCATCAGTACGTTGTCCAAAATGTGGACATACAGGAGCCTCAGAAGATTTTAAAAAAGGCTGTCCTGAATGCGGATATGCTGTAAATTCCAATGTTTCACTGGCACAAAACAAAGATTCTGACGATTTATTTGAAAACCATAATGAATCTAAAAATAAAATAATACAAAATAAATCAAACAAAACAAATAAATCAAATAAATCTGGACAAGACGGTTCATTACCAGTTTGGATTTATATAACTTCAATTTTAGTGCTAATCATTTTGATTATTTGTCTTTACAGTTGTCTATAATTATTTCATAAAACATGTATTTTGAAAAAGAAATCACTTTTTCTGCTTAAAAGATTTACTTAAGTTCACTTTTCCTGCAGTTAATATTCATCACAAGTCCTATGCATGTCATCGCTGTAAGCAAAGAAGAACCTCCGTAAGAAAGAAACAAAAGCGGAATTCCTGTAATCGGCATGATACCCATAACCATTCCTACATTGACAAAAAAATGAAATGAAAACATTCCAAAAATTCCTGCACAAATATAAGAACCGTATCTGTTAATACATTTTCGAATAATATACAAAATTTTAAGTAAAATAACGAAGTAAAGTGAAAATACGAAAATACCGCCAATAAAGCCTAATTCTTCAGATAGAATACTGAAAATAAAGTCTGTACTCTGCTGTGGCAAAAAACGATAATGACTTTGAGTACCTTGTAAATATCCCTGCCCTGTCATGCCGCCAGCACCAATTGCAACTTTTGATTGAATAATATTCCAACCAGCACCAAGTCTGTCTTTATTTGGATTCATAAAAATAATAAGACGTTTAATCTGGTAATCTTTCAAAAACTTTCCTAGAACCATTGAAAAAATGAGAGAAAGGCAGATTACAGAAAAAACAAGTGTAATCCAATAGATATATTTTGGACCATGAAAATATCGTCTTACTACATATCCCAAAAGTGTAATCAGTAAAACAGATGAAATCAGAAGTGCTCTTAGTTTTAGATTTGTCAACACGGAAATAAAAACTAAAGGTTTTTCTGCAATTTCCATATTCCATACGGGAATAACAGTAAAAAAAACTGTAAGAATTCCAAAAGCTAAAACATACAAAATATATTTTATTGGGATTCCTGCTATAAAACACATCGTCAGAAAAATTGGAATGTAAACACTTGCTGTTCCTAAATCAGGTTGAATTAAGATTAGTCCCATTGGAACTATCAACACTCCAATTGCATAAACAAAACGTTTAAATTGATTCATCTTCTTGCTTTCATCAAGAAATCTTGCCAGAAATAAGATAAAGAATATTTTTCCAAACTCAGATGGCTGTACACCAAATTCACCAATTCCAATCCAACTTTTGGCACCATTAACATATCGTCCGAAAATTCTTGTATATACAAGAAGTAGAATCAAAAAAACATATAAATATGGTGTAAATGATTCTGTTTTTCTAAAATCATAAAGCGTTACAAAAATCATAATAACAAAACCAATGGAAGCCCAAATGATTTGTTTGATATATTCATTTGTAACAGAAACGCCCTCAGAATTAATACTTGATGAATAAATAAATAAAACTCCAAGTGCTACAAGAATAAGCACGACAAGAATAAGAAGATAATCAAACATTGCCAAAATTTTATTCTTCATATTTACTCCTGTCGCCCACGATTTTTAGTAAGATAAGTAAATCCAAGTTCCTTAATTGCTTCGTCATAAGTTTGATTTGCAAAAATTCCCTGAATTATAATATTTGTTGCATAAGGTGCCCACCATTCCCATTTATTGCATGCTTCAACAATCGTAGCCACACAAATTCTGTCTTCTGGAGGTGCATCATATGGTGCGTATGCTACAAGCCATGAATGCCAGCTGTCTTTATAGCCATCAACTTCGGCAGTTCCAGTTTTACAAGCGATTTGAACAAGTTTATTGTGCATAGGATATTGTGGTGTTCCATCAGTGACAGTGTATCTCAAAGCTTCCTGAATTTGTTTCCATACTTCTTTATCAATTGTAGATTCGGTTAACACTGTAGGTTTAATTTCTTCGATTATTTCATTTGTTACAGGATCACGTACTTCTTTTAGAATATGAGGCTTGTAGATTATACCTTCATTGGAAACCATTGCTATCATATTTGCAAGTTGCAGTGGTGTTGCTTCCATAAATCCCTGTCCAATAGAACAGGACATTGTATCACCACCAACCCATTTTTCATGATATTTTTTTTGTTTCCATTCTGCAGTTGGTACGAGTCCTGAAACCTGGCTTGGCAAATCAATTTGGGCACTTTTTCCAAGTCCAAATTCTCTTGAATAAGAAGCAATTTTTTCAATTCCAAGATAATCACGACCAATAGTCCAATAATACACATCGCAGGATTGAGCCATAGCATTTTTCATATCAAGCCAGCCATGTCCAGGTTCATGAATATGACAATGGAAAACTCTTCCTCCATAAAGCATTTTTCCTTTACATTCAATTGTTTTTGAAGCAGGGAATGCATTTTCCTGAAGCATCGCTGCAGACATTATTATCTTAAAAGTCGAAGCCGGTGGATAAGAAAGTTGAACAGCCCTGTTAATAAGTGGTTTTGTGTTGTCGTTTAAAAGCTTTGAATATTCACTGGCAGCATCATCAGAACTAAAAATATTTGAATCATAAAATGGATAAGAAACCATTGCAAGAACTTCGCCAGTTGCAGGTTTTAAAACTACAGAAGCTCCAACTCGATTACCCAACGTTTCTTCTACAAGTTTTTGAATTGTGGAATCTATAGTTAATACAAGATTTTTTCCCATTTTTGGAGGTTCAACTACAGGAGTTTCTGAAATAACTCTTCCATGAACATCAACTGTCGACATTTCACGTCCAGGCGTTCCCTGTAAAAGTGAATCATATTGTTTTTCAATTCCAGTTTTTCCAACTATACTATTTTTTGTATATCCTTGATTATAAAGTGCTGTGATTTCATCTTGATTTATATCTCCGACATATCCAACAATATGACTCAATGATTCAGTATGCAAATAATTTCGTATGGGTTTTGAAACCCATGAAACTCCCGGTAAATCATTCAGATTTTCAGCTATATTTGAAATAACTGTAAACGGTACATTTGATTTTACTTGAACAGAAGAATAAGAACGACGAATATTTTTAGGAATCTTCTTATCTATTTGACTTTTTGGAATACCCAAATAATTTGCAAGTTTTTGGATAACTGTATCATATTTTTGAGGTGGAATTTCACCTGGAATTACTTCCACAGCAAATGAATCAGTATTGATTACCATTGGCAAATCAGCATTTCTATCAAAAATTTCACCTCTCTGTGCAGGAATGATAGTTACCTGACTGGAAATCTTTTGGGACTGACTTTTGTAATGTTCCCCTTGAATAATTTGCATCGAAAAAAGTTTATATGAATAAACTATAAATAAAATTATTAAAATCAAGAGAAGAATAATGACTTTTTCGGTTTTACTTAATTTGTCTTCTGCAGATTTAAACATTACTTACTTTATCCTGAGTTGTTTTTATTGCAAGATATGATTTAAAAAATCCCAAAAATCTGAATAAAAAAGGTGCCAAAATGATGTTTTCTATAAATTCAAACAAAAATTGAGGAGAAATCAAACCGAAAACAAAAAGTCCAGTATTCGGAAACAAAATAGAAACAAATTTTACAAGAATAGTCTTTACTATTGTGGCAATTCCTACACTTACAACTGGAATAAATATTCCGGTAATGATTACTGTACTCGAAAAAATTCCAGTTACGTAACAAATCACAGTTCTGTAAAGACAGTTAAATCCCAAAGGCATTCCTGTAATAAAGTCAAGAAAAAGACCAGAAATAAATCCTGTAGTCTCACCTATTGTTTTACCATTTAATAAAGAAAAGTAAATTGTACAAATTAACACTAAATCTGGTACCACAAGCAGAAAATTAATATTTGATAAAATTGAAGCTTCGATAATTGTGGCACAAAACAGAATAAATGAGCTGAACAAAATTGATTTTACCATTTACCTTACTCCCATAAAAAAGTTTGCAATGCAAACTCTATGTAAAAAAAGCCGCGCAATTTTAGCAGTTTTTATCTTACAACTCTTTCAATTAACAATTTTCATTTATAAAACACAAACTATTGTCAACAGGTTTTTCATTCATTGTCAGAATTATCAGACGAAGTTTTTCTATCATTTAATTCCTTTTGATTTACAACAATTACGTTTTCAAGACGAGCAAAATCTATAATTGGTGTTAATTCAATATTTAACGATGAATTGTAATCCAGGGCTGTTATTTTTGTAATAGTTCCCACTGGAATATCACGCATATAATTGTCGTTTTCTCCGGATGTAACAACTACATCACCATAACTTAATTCTTCCATAACACGTTTTCTAATATGCTGCAAAAGAAGCGGCTGATTTTGAGTTCCCAGTCCACTGACAAGACCCAAATCACGAGTATTTTGAATTCGCACAGAAACAATGTTTTTAATATTATAAATCGGCATGATTTGACTTGTAAATGTACCCACTTGAATTACTTTTCCAACCAACCCCTGATTTCCATTTTGAAATGCTACAACAGGCATATTCTTTTTTATACCATTTACACTACCTTTATCTATAGTCAGATACGAATACGCATTATCAAGATTTCTAGAAATAATCTGGGCCGGAATGTTTTTCTCATCCATCGAAATTGAAAAACCAAGCTGCTCTTTTAAACGTTCATTTTCTTTTGTGATGTCAGCATTTGATCTTTGCATCTGCTCATAGTTTTCAAGTTTTAAAACCAGTTCATTATATTCTTTTTTCAGTTTTCTTAATTCACCAACAGAATTTACAGTATTTGTGATTCCATCTACGACAAAATGAACACTCTTTTCAACAGATGAGATAATAGAAAATCCAACCTTTTTTAGATTTACGACAAAACCTCCTGAATTAAATGCCAACAACAAAGATGACAACAAAACAAAGATTATCAACAGAAATTCAGAAAACTTAAATCTAAAGGGAACTTTATTCTTTGATGCCATATTAATCAGAATTAGTTATTCAAACTATCATAGATTGAACGTTCAGAACTCAAATCCTTAAACAGTCCAAATGCTTTTCCTGCACCTATAGCAACACATTCCAGAGGTTTTTCAACAAGGATAACAGGAACACCAGTTTCTTTTGAAATAAGTCTAGGTAATTCTCGAAGCATTGAACCACCACCAGTCATAACAATACCTCTTTCTATAATATCAGAAGCTAACTCTGGAGGTGTTTCACTTAAAACAGATTTGATTTCTTCTACAATTTTTGTAACAGGTTCTTTTAATGCTTCCCGAACTTCAACAGAGTCAATTTCCAGACGACGAGGTAAGCCTGTAATAGCATCAGTTCCTTTTAATTCCATTTTTTCAATAGTTTTTTCAGGTGCTGCATTACCAATCTGAATCTTCAATCTTTCAGCTGCAGGCTGTCCGATTATCAAGTTATGAACACTTTTAACATGTTTAACAATTGCTTCATCAAACTTATCGCCACCAATGCGGATAGAATGTGTAACAACCATATCACCCAGTGAAATTACAGAAATCTCAGCTGTACCTCCACCAATATCACAAATCATGTGACCTGCTGGTTCAAAAATAGGAATGTCAGCACCAATTGCGGCTGCACGACTTTCTTCTATTACTTCAACTTCCTTCGCACCAGCTTTCAAAGCTGCTTCAATTACAGCTCTTCTTTCAACATCAGTTACACAAGATGGAATACCAATTTTCATTCTAACTGACTTAAAAAACTGATGACGTGGAATAATTTTCGAAATGAAATATTTAATCATTTTTTCTGTGCTGTCTATGTCGGCAATAACACCATCGGCCAAAGGTCTAATGGCCATAATACTACCAGGAGTTTTATCCAACATTCGTTTTGCATCAGCACCAACTGCTACTATTCTTTTAGTGCCCTTTTCCACTGCAATAACAGATGGTTCATCTATAACAATTCCCTTATCACGAACATAAATCAAAGTGTTACATGTTCCAAGGTCAATACCAATATCAGTTGTAAAATGATCAAAAAATCCCATTCATTTCCTCCCAAAATTATCAACTATATATATATTTTAATAATTTGCCATTTTCTGTAAAGCTCCAGGATGATTAACTTGAATTTTTAAAGCCTTTCTCCATTGAGCTCTTGCTTTTACAAGATTACCTTGTTTTTCATATATTACACCAATTCCATAAATTGCGTCAGCAGAATTTTCGTTTTTTTTCAAAACATTCTCAAATTCTTTTAATGCAAGGTCATATTCTTCTTTTTCTATATAAATATTTCCCAATAATAATTCGCTTTTGATAATAATTTCATCGTTTTCACTATTTTTTATTATTCTAAATAAATATTGTTCAGCTGCACTATATTGTTTTGCATTTACATACTGTTCTGCAATTGCCAAAAGCAGCGAATCAGACTCTCTCACAAGAAGAGCTTCTGTAAAAGCGGAAATGCTTTCCATTGTCATTCCCAGTGACGCATAACTTAACCCTAAATACTCTGCAATATCATCTGCAACATAACCATTTTCTTTTGCTGCCAATAGATATTTAACTGCAAGATCTGCGTAATAATGAGTTGCAATTGTATCTTTATAAAAATATGCTCGCCCTAGCATGTATTGAAGTTGTGGTACAAGTTTTGGATTTGCATCATATAAAGCAATCCTAAGTTTTACTATGCTATCATCAAGATATGTTTGTGCCTGTAATGTATCAGTCTGTTCTTGAGAGAGATAAAAACATGCATAACTGTAATAAGTTAGAGCAGTGTTATTAAAAGGTTTTTCCTGCAGATAATTTTTAGATAGTTCATATACAGCCTGATAATCATATTTTTTCCAGGCTTCCTGAATTGTTCTTATGCTAACTTTACTTCGTTGAAATTTAATAAAAGAAAGTATTCCTATCAAAATTGCCATTATTATAACAACTATGAGTGCGGAAAATGAAATTATTTTTAAAACTGCAAAATTTTTCTTTTTTGCAGAGTTTTTGTTTTCTATACTAAACTCTCTAGTATAATTTCTTTTACTTTCTATTCTCATAACAAAAAAAAATCAGATGGGACTGTAAGCCGGGTTCTGTCTGTCATAAAGACAATAACCATCTATCCGCATCAAATGTTGCCATTTGATTCTAGCGATTTACCCGCAGTATTGCTCGGAAAACATAACTGCTGCTTAATCTTGCTCCAAATGAGGTTTACAAGCCATAACTGTTACCAGTTATGCGGTAGTCTCTTACACTGCCTTTTCACCCTTACCATTTCTGGCGGTATATTTTCTGTTGCACTTTCTGTCAAACACTGGACTATGCAGAAAACTACAGTTACCATTGTTTGCCCGGTTATTATCCGGCATTTTTTCCGAAGGAGCCCGGACTTTATCTCATTTTGCAGAATTATCATCAACTATGCAAAACGCGGTTATATCCCATCTGAATTATTTACAAAATTAACTGTTTAGTAAAAAATTAATCTTCTTCAGAAGAATCATCAATCTCATCATCAGCAGACTCTTCTAAATCTGAAGAATCTTCATCATCAAACGAATCATCTAATTCTTCATTTTCTTCATAGTCTTCTTTATCTTCTGATTCTTCATCAAATTCATCATCATCCAAACCAGCAAGACTTCCTGCAAGTCCCATATTGAAATAATCTTCAGATTGTTCTTCTGATACTTCTTCATAGAATAAAATTCGGCTGCAGTATGGACAGAATTTAATATTTTCACCTTCACGAACTTCATTTGCAAAATTTGCAGGAAGAATCATATGGCATCCGGTACAAACTCCGTTTCGAACGGCAACAATACCTTCAGAATTTCTTTGAATAATTCTTTGGAATTTGAAAAGAATTTCCTGATCAAGATTTGGAATAATTTTATCTTCCTGTGTTTTAAGTTCAGAAAGTTCTGAATTATATCCAGAAAGTTCGCTATTCAAAGAATCTTTACTTGAATTCAATTCAGATTCCTGAAAATGAATCAACTCTTCAGTATTTTTCATTTTCTCATCAACATCAGAAAGTTTTTTATCTTCATGCTGAAGTTCATGACGAAGATTATCTTCTTTTAATTTAGCTTCTGAAATCTGTTTTTCGAGAGTTTCATATTCTCGGTGTGTTGTACTGTTTGCAACACCTTTTTCCCCTTCCTCTCGTTCACTGATTGCATCATTCAAATCTGATTTGATTTTATTGATTTTTTCAGCAAGAACATCATATTGTGATTTCAATTCAATAAATTCTTTTTGAGTTTTTGCCAGCAATTCTTCCTGATTACGAAGCTGTTTAGGAGCATCTGCTACTTTTTTTTCCAATTCGTATTTCTGTACAAGAATTGTTTGTAATTCTTTTAAGCTTTCAAAAATTTCTGTTGTTACCATACAGGATCCTCATTTAAAATATTTTTAAATATACAATAAATATTATTTTTAGTCTATTAGTCAGTTAAAAAAACATATTACACAAAAAAATTTTTAATATTTAATTGTGTAATATAAAAAATCAGCCAGAAAAATTGTGTCAGGTTTCAACATAATCCCTTAATCCGTTTGCGCGACGTGGATGACGAAGTCTGCGTAAAGCTTTTGCTTCAATCTGACGAATTCGTTCACGTGTTACGTCAAAATAAAGACCAACTTCTTCAAGTGTTAATGAATAGCCGTCATCAAGTCCAAATCTCATTTTTAATACTTCCTGTTCTCGAGAAGGCAATGTGTTCAACACAGAACGAAGTTGTTCCTGTAACAAAGTGTATGCTGTCTGTGAAGCTGGATTTTCAACTTCCTTGTCCTCAATAAAATCACCAAGAATAGAATCTTCTTCTTCCCCAATTGGAGTTTCCAAAGATATAGGTTCTCTAGCAACATTTTTAACTTGTTTAACACGACTTAAAGGCCAGCCAAGCTGCTGTGCAATCTCATCATCAGTTGGTTCTCGACCAAGTTTTTGCAAAAGCTGACGACTTTCACGTACAACTTTATTTATCTGTTCAATCATATGAACCGGAACACGAATTGTTCTTGCCTGATCAGAAATCGAACGTGTAATCGCCTGACGAATCCACCATGTAGCATAAGTCGAAAATTTAAACCCTTTTCGGTATTCAAATTTTTCAACCGCTTTGATAAGACCAATATTTCCCTCTTGAACCAGGTCAAACATATGAAGACCACGATTTGTATACTTTTTGGCAATTGAAACAACAAGGCGAAGGTTTGCGTTAATCAATCGATTTTTTGCTCTTTCCATCATTTTTCGGCCAGATTCAATTTCCTTTGCCATTTTCTGAATATCATCAACATTGTTTTCGAATTCATATTCAAGACGATGAAGTTTCCTGTCAATTTTTTGAATCTGTGTATAAATTTCACGGATTTCATCTGCTGTCATATTCAATTCTTTTTCAAGAAAAACAACCTGAGACTTAATAGAAATCTTTCTTCCTAAACTTCTAAGTTCAGATGGAGAAGAAACACGAAGTTCCTTCATCTTTTTTTCCTGTTTTTGATAATATTCTTCTATCTTGATTGTAGCTTCCCGATATTTTTGAGTAAACTTATCAAGTTCTTCTGTTTGAATATCAATTTTCTTTAATTCCGGGAGAATTTTGTCTCGTAATTCAATAAGCTGCTCATTTTCAAAAATAGAATTAGACTGATTTGTCTCGAAAAGCTGTCTTTTGAGTTGCATATATTGTTTCATCTCAGATAAAACTGGTTTTAAATGCTCCCCATAAGCAGATTTTAATCTTCTTTTATCAGCCATTTCTTCATTGATTTCTTTTCTGGTTTTTCCAGGTTCATGAATATCAATTCTTGAAAATGCTTTCAGTGCCACTGCGTAATATTCAGGAATCATTATACCAGAATTTATAATAACATTTTTAATGATATTATTACCCTGTTCCATTGTTTTGGAAAGTTCAACTTCCTGCTCTGCAGTTAATAAATTTTCTTTTCCGATTTCACGAAGATAAAGACGAATTGGATCGTCAATGCTAGAATCTTTATCATTGTTTACAAGTTTGCTTCTAGATGCCTTTTCAGCTTTTTCAATTTCAGAAATTGTTTCATCATCATCAGTAACAAGATCATCATCTGTTTCTAGAATCAAATCATCTTCCATGCCATCATCAACTTCCTGTTCAATGATGTCTGTTTCAATAGGCTCACGACCAATATTTTTTAATAAATCCAATACAGGTTCCATTAAATCATCTGAATTAACGAATTCCTGCCCTAAATATGAAATAATGTCGTCCCATGTAATTGCCGATTTTGTTTTTGCATATTCCAGTAATTTTTCAATGGCTGGATTTGACATTAATCCCTGTGCTGTTTTGTCATTTTCTGAAGTATTTGAATTAGTAACTTCCATTTTGTGTGTTCACCTATTTTTTTACTAATGCTTGAATCTTTTTATCGAGTTCAAGTTTTTCTTTTAAAAGATTATTAAACTGAATCTGATCATCTTCTGTAGCTATCGAATTTGAATATTCTTTGATTCTCTTTGATAACTTATTCCTTTGGTCTTCCAATCTGTTTTTCAATATATATTCGATTGTGTCCTGAACAAAAACACCAATCCTTTCGCTTTGATAGACTCCCGAAGAAATTGATTCTGTTATAACTTGAACCAGTTTTTTGTCATCTTCATTTTGGTTTAAACAATCTAGAATATCTTTGATAGTAAAAGAATTCTCTTTTTCAATATAACACTCTTCTAATGTTTTAAAAAGCCGACGCGCATAAATATTTTGTAAATCGTTTTCGGAAATCTTTGAACGTATGTTTTTGAACTGACCCGGGTCTGCAGTAACAGCAATTAATCCCCTTAATTCAGCATCAAGCTTAACTGGAGTATTCTGTTCTATTTGATTTGTATTATTCCGGATGTTTGAACGCTCTTGGGCTCGATTACGATTTATAAAATCCCTTTTTACAGCCTCCGGTTTTAGATTGAATGTCTGACATAATTGTTCCAGACAAGACTCTCTTTGAATATCAGACTTAAGAACATCAACGTATTGAAAAAACTCCAATGCTGCCTTTGTTTTACCCTCTGGAGTGTCCACAGGGTATTTTTCACCTAGTCTAAGTAAAAGATAGTCGCAATCTAATATAGCATTGTTTACCTGAGAAGTCAAGTTTTTTTCACCAAATTTTAAAAGAATTTCTGAAGGATCTTTACCACCTTTTAATCTGATTATTCTGACTGTCAAATCATTTTCACGGCATAATTTTATAGCTTTCCATGTGGCTGTCTGACCTGCTCCATCAGAATCAAAAGAAAGATAAACAGTACCTTCTGCAACAAATCCCTGAATCATTTTGATATGTTCAACAGTCAGCGCTGTACCCAAAGTTGCAACTGCAAAATCAAGACCACACTGATGATAAGCAATCACATCCATATTTCCTTCGCAAAAGATTATTTTTTTATTCTGCCTTATTGAATTTTTTGCAAAATTAAACCCAAAAAGAGTTTCCCGTTTTTTAAATTGCGGTAAATCCGGCGAATTTAAATATTTTCTTTGAGATTCATCAGCTGGTGGAATTACACGCCCTCCGAATGCTACAACCTGCCCCCTTCTGTTAAAAATTGGAAACATCAACCTGTCAGAAAAAAAAGAATAATCAGGATATTTTTGACTGAATAAACCTGATTTATTTAAAAAATCATTTGAAAAATTTTTCTTTTTTAAGAAATCTTTGAGCCATTTTCTATCATCTGGAGCATAGCCGATTTTAAATTTTTTTATAATATCGATTGAAAGTCCTCGTTTTAAAACATAATCAAGAGCTTTTTTTCCTTGTTGAGTTTCAAGAAGAAAATAATGAAACATAGAAGCTGTTCTTTCATATAAATCTATATATTTTTCAATTTCATCATTTTTTTTGTGGAAATCTGAATTATTATTTTCACCATTTTTGTATTTTATCGGTATACCCATTTTTTTTGCGATGGAAATAAGTGCATCAGAATAAGGAAGTTTTTCCATTTCCATAACAAAAGAAATAATGTTACCGCCTTTATGGCATCCAAAACAGTAATAAAACTTTTGATTTGCATCTACATGAAAAGAAGGTGTTTTTTCTCCATGAAAAGGACAGCAACCCCACCAGTCATTTGGAGAACGTTGTTCTAGTCTTGTATATTCTCCAATTATAGAAATAAGGTCTGGAGAATCGAGAATTGCATCAATTGTTTCGTTTGAAATAAAATTTGTCAATTAGTTTGCTGCCTTTTTGGAAACAAGATTATGATTTTCTATATGTTCCTCAAAACTTTTGGAGAATACATGACGTCCTGTTTGTGCATCTGCTATTTGAAAATAATAATAATTTGTTTTTGGGGGATTTGTAGCTGCGCTTAAAGCTACAATGCCAGGATTTGAAATGGCTCCAGGAGGTAATCCTGCATTTTTGTATGTGTTATAAGGACTATCAATCTTAGTATCTTCAATTAAAATTCTATCAGGATGAGGACGACCTTCTATTTCTGTCAAAATGTAAACAACAGTTGCACAAGAATAAAGTCCTATATTATACCGAAGGCGATTTTGAAATACACTTGCAATCAATGGAGCTTCTTCTTCAAGTCTGTACTCACGTTCAACTATTGATGCCAGACGTACTGTATAAAATAAATCTTCTGGATTTTTTTCACTTAAATTTGGGATTGTTTTAATCTTTTCAAAAAAATTGTCGAGCATGCTGCATATAACTGTTTCAGTTTTCATTCCAAGTGTAAAAAAATATGTATCAGGAAATAAATATCCTTCACAAGAATCTGCTGGAATCTGATATTTTGAAAGAAGATTTTTATCTTTAGAAATATTGATGAAATCATTTTTTGAACAGACCCTGTTTTCTTCGAGAAGTTCAGCAATTTTTGATATTGTAAAACCTTCTGGAATGGAAATTTTTATATATTCCTGCTGACCTGATGATAAAAGTTTAAGTATTTGTGGAATCTCCATGTCATTTTTGACATAATAAACACCGCTTTTAAGAGAAAAATCTAAATCTGATTCTTTTGGAAAAAGAATTTTTGTGAATTTTGGAAATCTTGCACAATAATAAAAAATTTTTTCACTTCGAATAAGGTTATTTTCTTTAAGAACAGATGAAATCTGAAAAACTGACATACCGTATGGAACTTCAATGCGGACAGACGTTGCCTCAGTTTGAGTTTCACTTGAAATAACAGGAGGTTTTGACAAACTTTTAATCGCAAAAAAAGTTGCTCCAAAACTAAAGAATAAAAAAAGTAAAATAATAATTGAAATTAAAATAGATTTTTTCATGAATAAAAACGTTTTACCTCATCAAGAGAAAGTGTATTATAAATAGAATCTTCTAAAACATGATAAAAGGATTCTAATCCATTTGGAAGCTTTTCTTCATTTTGTCGCAAAAATTTTGCAAGCAGAAAAAGCTCTTTTTTTGAAAAGTTATATTCTAAAACTGAAACATCCTCATTGTCAATTTTCATTATAATTCACTGCCTGTTAAACTACAATTCTACTTCCAAAGATTCTTTTGCCATTTCAATATGAATATCAGAATGACCAATGTACTGAGCATACCATCTTGCAGCCTGAAGAATTGAATCAAGTTTTCTGTCATCATAAGTGGGTTCATGATGAAATAAGTAAATATTTTTAATATTCCAGAAAATTGCAAAATCTATGACATAGCAGAAAGCAGAATGTCCCCAGTTTTCCTTTCTGTACACTTCTTGAACAGTATATTGAGAATCTATGACAATAACATCTGCATTTTTGAAAACTTCCTGACCATCGGTTTGTGAAGAAAAATCTGTACTTTTCAATTCAACATCGGTTGCATAGACAAATTTTTTCCCATTAACCTCAAAGGAAAAAGAATAAGAATCTCCTGGATGACGCATTTTGTGGGAATTTACTTTTATATCATCAATAAAAAATTGTTTATCTTCTTGTAGATTATTAAAAACAATATTTTTTGTGATTGAAGGTGCAACTGAAGGAGGACTATAAGGTTCTGACATCTGATTGTAAAAATATTTTTGTGCATCTTTTTGATGAGAATAAACCTGGATTTCTAAATTTGGATTAAAAGCATGGTCAAAAAAAGGAAAACCGTTTATATGGTCCCAATGAAAATGGGAAAGAAAAAGATGATATTTTTGAGGACACTTTTTAGATTTGCCTAAAACTCTTAATCCTGTTCCGGCATCAAGAATTATATCGGTATTATTGTGAATGAGTTCTACACATGCAGTATTTCCACCAGTTGTTCCAAAAATCCAGGAAGGTAAAGATGAAACAAATCTGGCTCGTGTTTCAGAATTTTTTAAATCTCCTGGTGTAATCCGCTGAACTGCAGCCATAATTTTTGATTGTATTTGCTGTGGAGTTAATGGAGTTGGAATTGACCCCCTCACTCCCCAAAAACGAATTTTCACAATAATCCTCTCTTTTTCGTGTAATAAATTTAAACTATAGAGAAAAAATTGTCTACAAAAAAATGAAAAAAAATAAGAAAATGATTAATAAAAATAGATGATATGAAGACAAAAAAAAAGAGCTAGAAAACTAGCTCTGATTCTTGGGGAGTTGAGGATTCGAACCTCAGAAGCCGACGGCAACAGATTTACAGTCTGTCCTATTTGACCACTCTAGAAACTCCCCGTTAAGCTGCTTGTAGGATTTGGACCCACGACCCCGAGATTACAAATCACGTGCTCTACCAGCTGAGCTAAAGCAGCATTTAGGTTGTTCGTTGTGAACGTTTCTAATAATATACTCTTTGAAAAAAAATGTCAATATTCAAAATTAATTTTTTTTAAAATTTTTGAATTTTTTCGAAAAATGGGATGTATTTTTTTTCGATTACATTTTTCCATAAATATTCTCTGTAAATGTAATCTGAAGCTTTTTTTATCATTGAGATGATAAAATTTGGTTTTAGCTTTTTAATCATTATAACTTCTGAGAGTTTCGCTGTTAATGCTTCTGGAGTATTATCTTTGTAGAGGAAGCCTGTCTTATTATCAATAATTTTGTTCAGTCCGCCAGTTTTGTGTGCAATTGGAAGAGTTCCATAAGACTGTGCAATAAAATCTTCAAGTCCGCATGGCTCAAAGAAACTTGGCAATACCATAAAATCACAGGAAGCTGTTGCAAGTCTGACAACTTTTTGATTGTATCCATTAATAAAAAAAACTCTTTGGGGATATTTTTTTGTTAATTCAATGATTTTATTTTCAAGTACAGTTTCACCTTGTCCTGCTATAACAAAATGTACATCATCAAAATTTCGAATGATGTTTGGAATGGCAGAAGTAAGGACAGAAATTCCTTTTTGTGTTGTAATTCTGCCATGATAAGCAATGAAAATTCCATTTTTTTGTGAGATTAAACCGTATTTTTTTATGCCTGTTGTATCAAAGTTGTCTGATTGAACAACATTTTGCAAAAAATATTCACGACAAAGGAATTTTCCTGCCAGATTTCTGGAAGAAGGATCAAACTCGTATGGAAGTTTTGAACAGTTTTTGTCTTTTGGATTGTAGCGTTCAAAGTCAAAACCATTTGTAATTCCAGTGATTTTTATTTTTTTTGATGCAAAAATAGTAGAAAGTCCGTCTGTTTGATTATGAAATGCAGGATTTACAAGTTCCTTTGCATATTCTGGAGAGACTGTCGTAAGTTTTGCTTTTACATTTGCGGCAATTAAAAAAGGTTCAACTTTATTATTATTCATGGAGTTCTTCAGAAGTTTATCTGGAAGTGATGTAAAATATTCTGCCTGTTCCAGATTTTTAAATTCATGATGATAAAACGGTCCTGCATTGTGAATTGTAACTACAAATTGTGGCAGTTTTTGTTTTTGGATATTGTGAAAAAAAGCAGGCAAAACTGCTGTGGATGCATCCTGACAGTGGATTATTTGTGGTAATTGTTCATTCTGATGATGAATAAAGTATTCGAAAACTGATTTCTGAAATAGAATATCCATAAACGGAGAATCAAGATGACCACTTCCCTTTATGAAATCCGGGTTTAATTTCTGTTCATGTTCCGTATATGTGTAAACAGCTTCTTTTTCTGCAAAACATTTGTGATTTATCAGAATTACTTGAAAATTTCCTTCTGTAAAAAGTGCTTTTGTGTAAGATACAGTTTCATTTTTATCACAAATTTTTAGTTGCGAAGAAAAAAAATCCTTTTGAATATTTTGAAGAAGATTAAACTGAGTACATTTAAAAGATGGAATAAATAACGTTACATTATGACCTAAAAGTGAAAATTCCTTGCACAAAGAATAAGTGACGTTTTTTACACCACCTGCTTCTGCAATTCCCGCACACTCCATGCTGACACACCAAAGATTCATTTTCACCTCCAGTTGATAATTAGGTTAGCAGCGCCAACTTTGGTTAATATAAATACCGCTCAATATCAGCGGGTTTTATCGTTTTTTTAATTATTTCAGGCCCATTTTTATTCAAATTCACTTTGTGCTTCTGTATCAATTTCATTATTTATTTCAACAGAATTTTCAAAAAAACGAAGTTTTAATTTATCGTAAAGTTCAAAATCTGGAATTTTCGAAGAAGTTAATGAAAAATTCATAAGCTGTATTAATGGACAGTCTTCGTAAATTTTTATTGCCCGAAGTAATTCATCTCGTTTTACAGATTCCAGGCGGAATTTTGGATTTTCCTGAATTTTTTTAAGATAAAAATTTGCTGCCAATTGTGCAATCGTATCAGCACTGCGGCTGATGTATTGAGTTAAATCCTGTTGATTTGAAATCTGTTCTTCCTGCAAAAGTTTGATAACATCCTGAGGAGAAACAGTTAGCGACATGGAGAATTCAAACGAATAATCAAACGTTTCTTTTGGAGTATAAGAAGCATAAAAATCGCCAGATGGAAGCGTTCCTTTTATCTGTTTTGTGACAAAAACTGGTTCAACAGTAAAAGTTTTGAGAATGGCATTTGTGGGTAACAAAAACTGCCAATACCATGAAAACTCACCATTTTGTATTGGAGTTTCATCTATCCCGTTTGTTTTGGAAAAAACGACACCGAATTCTCCTGGTTTTACCTGATATTGCGTCCAACCAAAAAAGAAAACAAAAGCAGAAAAAATGATTAATATAAAAAGTGAAATAAGAAATTTCTTCATGGACTTAAACCAATTTTTGCAATATATTATAACAAGCAGAGTTCAAAAAATCAATTTCAAGTTTCTATAATTTACATAAAATGGCTAAAAATAAATTTAAGTATTCCAGAAAGATTATCTCAAATTCGATTGTTTATAGAATCAGCATGACAGTTGATTTAGTTTTTTTTCTGTTTGAAATAATATTGATGATGCTTTATTTTATTGGCAATTATCAGACTTTTCAGGACTCAAGCCAGCTGCTTATTTTGAAAATTCTTTTTTTTTCATCAATATTTACAAGTATTTTTTCTTTTTTGCTTTTAATAGAAAGTTTAATAAAGATTTTCAGCGAGAATAAAAAGATTAAACACATTTTGAATTCATTTTTTCTCTTTTTTTGCATTATTACTGGCATTTTTATTATGGAATTTTCTAATATAATAATGTATCTTTCTGAAGGATTAAAATCATGATGTTGAATTTGCAGCGAATCTTTTTAAAAAAAATTTCACTTCCTCAAATTTTAAAAGAATTTTACAAAGTTTTTGAACAAAATGGATTTGAAGCATATCTTGTTGGCGGTGCGGTTCGTGACATTTGTTTAAATAAAAAGGCTTCTGACTGGGATGTGGCTACTAATGCAACGCCGCAGGATGTAATGAAGATGTTTAAATTTGTAGTTCCAACAGGATTTGAACATGGAACTGTAACTGTGCATTTTCATAAAGCCGAAATTGAAGTTACAACTTTTAGAACAGAATCAGGATATTCAGATGCACGTCATCCTGACAAGATTAACTACGCAGCAACGATTAATGAAGATTTGGCCAGACGTGATTTTACTATGAATGCGATTGCAGTAAATCTGAAAAACGGCAGATTAACTAACCCATATCATGGTCAAAAAGATATAAAAAAGAAGCTGATTAGAACGGTTGGAAATCCTTTAGAAAGATTTATGGAAGATGGACTTCGTCCAATCAGAGCGTTACGTTTTGCTTCTAAACTGGATTTTGCGATAGAAAAAAAGACTTTTAATGCAATTTTTGACAATGAAGTTCAAAAAAAAGTGTTGAGTATTTCGATTGAACGTTTTCGAGATGAATTTGTAAAAATCCTTCAATCAAACAAGCCGTCTGTTGGATTAAAACTTATGGAAAAAACAGGAATTTTACAGCTTTTTATTCCTGAACTTTCAAAATGCCGCGGTGTTACTCAAAGTGACTATAGAGGATTTCATAAATTTGACGTTTTAGATCATCTTTTTTATGCTTGTGATGGTGCTGTTCAAGAAAAATTAAATGTAAGGCTTGCTGCTTTATTTCATGATATTGGAAAACCTGATGCCAAAAAAATTGTCACACAACAGGCGTTAAATGTTAAAACTGGCAAAACTGAGAATGTTGAAACTGTCACTTTTTACAATCACGAAAAAATCAGCAGGGATATAACTGAAAAAGTTTTGACAAGACTAAAATTTTCTAACGATATGATAAAAAATGTGGGTCATCTTGTAAATGAACATATGTTTCATTATGAAACAAACTGGACAAATGCAGCTGTCAGACGTTTTATTATCAGAGTAAAACCTGAAAATCTTGAAGACTTATTTGATTTACGGCTTTCTGATATGTATGGAATGTGGAATCAAAAAGTTGAAATCAAATATAGTGCCAGTGTTGGTTTGCTTTTGGAACTAAAAGAAAGAATCAAAAGTGAATTAGAAAAACAGAATGCACTTTCATTAAAAAGTTTAAAAGTAAACGGCAATGATTTGATTGAGCAGAATATTGCTTTTGGAAAAAAGATTGGGGAAGTTTTAAATCATCTTTTGGAATGCGTGATTGAAGATCCTGAACTAAATGATAAAGAAAAGCTTTTGAGAATTGCCAGGTCTTATGTGAATTAACGCAAACGTTTGCACAGAACTCTTTGACAAATAGTCTGCAAAAGGTTGCAAATGGTTTGACAAAGAAAGTCATTTTTTATATAATTATCTACATTGTTTTGCCCGGATGGCGGAATTGGTAGACGCGCTTGGTTCAGGTCCAAGTGAAAGCAATTTCATAGGAGTTCAAGTCTCCTTTCGGGTATTCAAATTCTATTTTGGTTGCAGTAAACGATAAATCATCTTCAATTTGAGGGTGATTTTTTTTTGTTACATCTTCCTTTTGTGAATTTTCGTATATTAACTTTGTTTTGTAATTATAAAGTTTATCGTTTTGTATTGGAAGACCAATCCAGCTAAGGTGACAACGCACTTGATGACGGAACCCTTGAGAAATCTTACATTCGACAAGACAGAAATCTTTATGTTTTTGTAAAATTGTGACATTTGTAGTGTAATTTTTTTTAGTACCCACTTTCTTTTGTACTGCCAGCGGAGATTCTGAAGTTACTGGGCGCACTTCTTTGTTTCCTTTTGAAAAACTTCTGAAAAAAGATTCTATCTTGTAAGTTCTATGGATATCAATATTTGAGGAAATCCTGTTTTCTGGAAATCCTCCTAACAGTTTTGCATTTTCCATCAGAATATCGCATTTTGCAGAATAGTGTTTGACAATATTTCCAAGTTTTTGTTGTTCAAAAAGAAAATCATAACATTCTTGTGTCGTGCAGATGAGCAGAAGCCCGTCTGTTGCTGTGTCAAGACGATGTAAAAGACCATATTCGATTTGTTTTTTACCGATGACATTTTGAATTTCTGGAAACAATTGGATTGCCTGTGAAAGGGCGTTATTTTTATCATTTTCATTCAATGGTGCAGATGGTAGATTTTTTGGTTTATAAATAACGAGAAATGGTTTATTTTTATCTGGTTCAAAAATAATTTTAATTTTATCCATATTTTAATCGATAACAGTTTTTGGAAACATTTTTTTTAGTTTTTTTTCTATTTCGATAAACCTTTGTGGAGTTTTTGTTCTAAATATAGTAAAACCATCATCTTTAGAAGTTTCAACACAGTGTGCAAAATTTGACTGATTGTTTGTTTCTGTATTCAGAAAGTGAGGTAATCTGATTTTTAACTGAACTGAATGAAGCATGAGCGTGGCGTTAGGAAAATTCTTGTCAGGTTTATTGTAAATGGAATCTCCAAGAATTGGACAACCCAAATATTTCATGTGAACACGAATCTGATGCGTTCTTCCAGTTTTGATTCGAACTCTCATTAGTGAATAATTTCCATAACACGCAATACAATGGTAGATTGTCCTGGCAAATTTTCCCTGTTGTGTATCATCAACTGCTTTAAAACGATGACGATTTTTTGGATCTCTGATGATTTGAGTGCGTATATCTCCCGTTCTTTTTGGAGGGCGACCAGTGCAGATTAATATATATTCTTTTTGAAGTGATTTTTCTTTAAATTGCTTTTGTAAAAATTCTTCTGAATCACGATTTTTTGCTGTTATAATGATGCCGGAAGTTTCTTTGTCTAGCCTGTGAACTATTCCGGGGCGGCGTCTTTCAAGAATTTCAGAAGCACTTCCCTCTTTTAGTTGTGAAACAGCTTTCCTTCCCCAGTGATATAACAAAGCATTTACGAGTGTACCGTTCCAGTTTCCGCAAGCAGGATGAGTCACCATTCCCTGTTTTTTATTCACAACTGTAACATTTTCATCTTCATAAATAATATCAAGCGGAAGGTTTTCAGGTTCAATATCATCTGGAATGTTATCTTCCCATTGAATGTCTATCTGGTCTGAAGCCTGGACTTTTGCAGAAAGTTTTACCTTTTTTCCATTGATTAGAATTTCTGTAACTCCGCTCTTTAGTTTTGATCTGTTCATTCCATTTGGAAGGGATGCAATGAATTTATCCAGACGGATTGAACCTTCAAAATCTGCAGGAACTTTTTCACTGAAAAAAGGCATTATTCTTTCACCTCCAGGATTTCATCTTCTGAAGAATTCAAAAATTCATCCTGAAACTGTTTATTTTCATCTTCTGATGACTGCTCAGGAAAATCTATATCATCATTTTTATCAATATTAATTGGAGTTGCAGTGTCATCTTGACTCAGCGGTGTAATGATAATGCTTTGATTCAAAAGTTTTTCCCTATTTTTTTTGTTTGAACGTTTTACAAGATTGATAATATAATCTGTTAAGCCAATACTTATAGAAATTCCAATTGAAGTAAGCAGAATTCCAATTTGTTCTTCGGTTGAATATGTTGAAGTTGCAAAAGGATTTGGAGAATATGCAGAATCAAATCCGTTATTAGCCCATCTGATTCCAGAATATACAATTCCTGCATCAAGCGTCACAAAAGGAAGTGAACCCAAAGTGATGATTTCAAATCGTCGTAAATCTTTTAATCCTTGTGGCATAGACGAACTGTCATATTCAAGCGGTGTTGTGTCTTCTGAGAACACTGGAATTGTTGAATTCAAAATGAGAGAAAAAAGTAAGATTTTCAGAATTATCGATTTTCTTTTCATCTGGAATAATTCCTTTCTCCAAAAATTGCAGTGCCAACACGAACAATTGTAGAACCTTCTTCAATCGCAATTTCAAAGTCATTTGACATTCCCATTGAAAGTTCAGAAAGGTCCAGATTTGGAAATTCTTTTTTCATTTTTTCAGACAGAGTTCGCAGTGTTATAAAAGAATTTCTGATTAATCGCTCATCTTGTGTAAAAGGAGCCATCGTCATAAATCCTTTTGCCGTGATGTGTGGAAAATCGTTCTGACTGCAAGCCTTCAGAGATTCAAAAAGTAGTTTTTCTGAATCATATCCAGATTTTGAATCTTCTG
The DNA here is from genome assembly GCA_945868875.1 of uncultured Treponema sp. Taxonomy (GTDB): domain Bacteria; phylum Spirochaetota; class Spirochaetia; order Treponematales; family Treponemataceae; genus Treponema_D. The sequence continues at coordinate 29,923 of CAMBMW010000001.1, read as the reverse complement.
CCGTATGAATTTCAAATAAAATCTGGATTTTTTTTTCTATTTTTGCACACTGTTTTTCTATTTCCTGCAAAAGTTCAATTCTGTCAACTGATTCTATGCAGTCTGCGATTTTTAATATCTGTTTAACTTTGTTTGATTGTAGCTGTCCAATCTGATGAAGACTTATTTTATTTTTAAATCCTTCAAAACTTGGGTCGGTAAATTTTTGAACAGCTTCCTGGACTCTATTTTCGCCAAACAAAAACTGTCCTTGTTCAACAGCTTCAATAATCTGTGAAACTGGATGAAATTTACTAACCGCCATCAGTTTTACTGAATTTTCAGACCGTCCTGATTTTTTTTCGGCGATTTTTATCCTGTTTTTTATTTTTTCTAAGTTTTCTTTTATCATTTTTCACCTGTTTTCTGATTTATTATATCAGAAAGTTTTAATAACTGTTCAATTGTCAAAACTTCAGCTCTTTTCATTATGTCAATATCTGCAAGATTTAAACATTCCACTGCAAGTTCATTATTTTTTAAAAACTGCGACAAGTTATTTCTGACTGTTTTTCTCCTTGAACTGAACAAAGCTCTTTGCATTTTTATAAAAAGCGAGGGATTTTCGCAGGATGGAAAATCTGTTTTTTTTGTGAATAAGACAGCTCTGGAATCAACATTTGGCTTAGGCCAGAAATTTCCGCCTGACAAGTCAATTACATTCTGTAAGTCATAAGCCCACTGGCACAAAACAGAAAAAGAAGAATAATCAGATTGACCAGGTTTTGCAGTCATTCTCTGGGCAACTTCTTTTTGTACAGTAAAAACACACCGTTCAAATCTGACATTATTTTCAATAGTATCAGCGATAATTGTTGCAGCAATGTTATAAGGAAGGTTTCCAAAAAATCTGTCTGGAATCTTTGTTTTTTCAAGATGAGTTTTCCAGGTTTTTAACACATCTCCTTCCACAAGAAAAAACTTATCTTTTTTTGCAAAATCTTCAAAATAATTTGAAATTAATGATGCAAAGCCCCTGTCTATTTCAAAAACTGTTAATTCTGCATTTCGCTCAAGAATTTCAGATGTCATTGCTCCAAGACCAGGTCCAACTTCCCAAACGCTAGTGTTTTCATCCACCTGAAGAGTATCAATGAGTTTTTTTCGTGCTTCAGAATTAATCAAAAAATTTTGACCGAATTTTTTCTGCATTGAAAAACCGTTTATGTCAAGAACCTGCTTTAATTCTGCAGGTGAATTATAATCTGGATGTTTCATATCTTTCCTTTGGAAAAAAATTATTAACTGAATTTTTTTCGAGATAAAATTAATTTATTTTTATGCACGGAACTTTAGAAAAAAGCATAACAAAAAACTTAATTACAGTATACAAAAAATTCATAAAAAATCCACTGAATTTATAAAAGTTTGGAATAATTAAACTCAAAATGATTAAAATAAGTCCACTGTATATAAAAACTGTAATTATCGGAGAAATCACAGTTGTTGCAACTATTCCAATTGGACTGAATGTTCCAAAAATTTTTAACCCGATTGGAGCTGTGATTATTTGAGCTCCAGTGGATGAAGCAAAAGAAGATGAAATAAATGAAGGAAAGATTTTTGAATAAATTTTATGAAAAAGCTGATTTGTCAAAAGAATTCCAGCCAATGCGCCATAAGACAACATAAAGCCCACATTATGAATATCATCAGGGGAAATAAAACTTTGCAAAAGAAAAGAAAAACATAGAATCATTATCATATCAGGTTTTTCAGTTCCGCAGATTGCTGCAAGTAAACTTAAAACAGAACAGATAAAAGCACGCATCAAAGATGGCGAAAAACCTGCAAACCAGACAAAAAGAATGAGAACGATGATTCTTATAAGATATGTAAGACGTTTTCTTCCGATTTTATCTCCAAAAAAAATGGCTATAGAAGAAAACATAGAAAGATGCATTCCCGAAAGTGCCAGAATATGTGAAAGACCAGAAAGCCGGAATGCATTTGATATTTTTGATTCTGTGTATTCTCTTGCTCCACTAAGCAAAGCAAGCAGAAGACCTCCGGCATCTTTCCAGCAATACATCAATCTTTTAAACTGTAATCTACACAATGCTCTGAACTTGCAAACTCTTCCATTTTTGTTGTTTTCCCAAAATGCATCTATACATTTTTCGGCATAAAAACCTGATTTTGTATTCTTTCCAAATAATGAATAAATGCCCCCTGTTTCAAACAGAAATGCTCCTTTTTTTTCAGCAGCACTGTAAAGTTTTCCTGGAAAGTATGCTTCCACACTTTCGCTTGGAATGTACACTTTTATTTTTCCAGATGCAGAAGATTTTATACCAGTTTTATTAGCAGTTTTTAAGGCAAAACCAGTTGAACTGTAATATTTTCCGTTTTCGCATTTTGAAGGAGATGAAAGGAGTCTGATTTGAATCATACAAACATCATCTGATGGAATCAAAGAAACAAATTTGTTTTTTTCAGGAATCTTAAATAAACCAGAATAAAAAACAAAAACCAAAATTAAAGAAGCGAGAAAAAAAGGTCTTTTTAAATAGATTTTCACCATCTAAGTCCAGATAATGCTTTTCTGGCGGCAGACAGTATTGACTCATCATAATCAAGGTAAGTTACAGCAAGCAGTGAATCAAAAGCTGACTTATCACCAATAGCACCCAAAGTTTTAATCACAGACAATACAATTGCAGAAGAAACATCCGTTTCATTCTCTTTTTGTCTGTTGAGTTCTTCAAGATATGCTGTAAGAGGATTCACAGCATCAACTGGTGAAACATTGCTCAAACAATTGATAACACTTTCAAATTGAGTTTCAGTCATCAAATTCTGATTATAAATTTTCTTTGCAAATTGAAAATACGAAACAGCCACTAATGATGCACGAGTCCATTTATTATCAGATAAGTTGTTCAATGCTTCAAGTTGAACTAAAATATCCTCCTGCGAAACAAAAGAAGAACTACCTAATAATAATATAGACTTAGATATCACTTTTTCGGAAACATCACAGACATAATTTTTCGAAATTTTTGAATTTTTTTTGATAATTTTAAAAATTTGCGATAAATCTTTAATATCTGCTGTTTCCAAAAGTCCGATTATTTCATTTTGAGAAATAAATGATAAAGATACAAGTGTATTTTCAATCTCATTTTTTAAGTGAGCATAATTTTTATCATCGAAAATATCGTATAAAATCAAAAAAGTTTCACTATTTCCAATCAATTGGAGTGTATTGAAAACAGATTTCATTACGCTTTCATCAGTCTTTTTTATTTCTTGTGATTTCAAAAAAAAGTTTAGCGTTTCAACAAATTGTCGGTCCTGCAGATATTCGTATAAACTGGAATATTTTGTCAAAGTGGCAATGGCAACAGTATTGCTTGTAGAAAATTTATTAAAAAGATTTATAAACTGCGAAACAATGATAGATTTTTGAGAATCATTTGCATTTTTTATGTAATCTGGAGAAATGGAAAGGATTGCCGCAACTGCAAGCCCTTCAAGTTCCCTGTCGTTTCCAAGAAGATCCTTATTTTCGAGTGAAAAATCAATAGCTTTGAGTGCAAGTAAAATTGATTCTGCTCCAGAAGCTTCCCGCACTGCCGAAGTTTTTTCAGAAATATTTCCTTTTATAAATTTTATGAGTTTTTCATTATCAGCATTTTGTGCAAACAGAAAAAAAACTTGAGAAAATAAAATAAACAAAAAAGCAATTTTTTTCAAAATATTACCTCGTTTTTAAAATTCAAAAAAAAAATCATCAACTGTATTTAAATTCTATAGTATCACCATTTTTTATATTTTCTTCATAATCAGAAATAATAGAATTTTCATTTTCCTTGTTTATATCATTTTTATTTTCAGATATGAATTGATTTTTATCAATGGAATCATTATCAGTACTATCTGTTTGCGCATCAGAAATTTCTTTTTTATTTTTCTGGCTGCCAGTTTCTGAAACGTTCAATTCATTTTCTATCTCATTTTTGGAATCATCTTCCGTCTGTCTTATTGCTTCTAAAACTTCCTTTTCATTTTCTGGAAGCATATTGTATACATAGGCAAGTATTTCGTTTTTCATACTTTGTTCTATATGTGTACATTCAAAATGAAGAAGCGACTGATTCTTTTCGATATTGTATTCAACTTTTCTAACAATTCCAGTCATAATAATAAGTTTATTCTGGATTGAAAACTGAAGTTTGATTTTTATGTTTTCCCTTCCCTTTCCACCAATTTTGATTAAAGCTCCAGATTCTGAAATATCTTGAAGAAGGCAACGAAATCCATTTTTAGATTCAATAATCTGTTCATTATTATCTGATTTTTTTATAAAAAACAAATCAGCATAGATTTCGCATTTTGCACGCACGGAACGTCTTTTTTGTGTTCTTGTCAGGTTGTATGAATGTTTGACATAAAGCGTCGATTTTCCAAGATAAATTCCAGTTTGAACAACAATCGTATCAAAAACGTACTGGGCATCTCCTTTGCGCCAAAAATAGACATTTATAACTTTTCCAACCCACTCTTCCGCACTTATTGTAATTATATCATTTTTTTTTGGAATCGTGATTATCAGCATTTTTCCATTATTTATGATTTTGGAAGCAAAAACTCCTTTTCCTGGAAGAATAATTCTAAGTCTTTGCCCACTTTCGAGGGTTTCTGTTGAAGTAAGTCCTTTTTTATTGTCAGATTCATTTTGGATTTTAGTTCTGTATGCAAAAAGTTTCGAAAGAAGAGTCTGATATTTTGGTGAGTCAATCTGATTATCAGCTGATGCTTGATTTGTAATCTGACTCATACACTTTGTCAAAGCCGGTAATGAGAAAAAAAGAGTTGTAGGTTCATCAAGTTCGCAGATTTGTGACACATTCCACAAAAGAAGTGCGTCAGACATTGAAAATCCTGCATCTATTCCTGTTATAAAAAACTTGATTTTTGTTTTATAAACAGAATAAACAAATGCCAGAATCAAGAGAAAAAAAGATATAACTATGATAGCAACTACAGTATACATATTTTCAAATCTGCGTAAATATTATAACATAATTATATGAAAAAAAATACTTCATTTTTGTCCGATTTATTTATTTTTTTACTGATTTTATTCTTTTTTTTAATCCCGCCTTTTTTCGCTCCGCAAATTTCAGAAAATAATTCACCTTTTTTGGCATGGCACTTTCCTTCACGTCAATTAATTTATGCTCTGTTTGCATTTTCACTTTATTTTTTTTATAGAAACAGAGTTTTAAGTTATGAAAAAAGAACAATAAATAAAATTTTTAGATTTCCACTTATTTTTACTTTTTCAATTTTGTTTTTTATCCAGTTGATTTTTAAATTTATCAGCATTTCTGATAATTATTTTTCGCAAAATCAGAATAGCATGGATTTCCAGGCGAATATTTTGTTACCAGACACATTTTTCACATGGTTTTTTTGCATTTTAAACTTTTTGTTTTCAGCTTTTTTTGAGGAAGTTATTTACAGATTTTATCTTCCAATGAGTCTTCATTCTTTTTTCAGCCAAAAATCTCAAGAAAACAAAGCAGTTTTCGTGATTATTGAAATTGTTTGCTGCCTGCTTTTTGCTTTTTCGCATCTTTATTTAGGATTTCTTTCAGTTTTAAATGCTTTTTTTGCCCACATAGTTTTGCGTTCAAGTTTTTTTGTAAGCAGAAATATTTACTGCAACACAGCAGCACATTTTCTTTATAACGTGATTTCTTTGATTTTATTGTAAGTCCATAAACTTATTTGTGAATTGTAAACAAATTTTTCCCCAACCGAATTTTCATAAACAGATTCTACACTTACAAAAGAATTTTCTTTTAATTGAAAAAGATTTAAAGTAATCTGATTCTTGTTTCCAAGTTCAAGGAAAATCGTCATTTTGGATTCGTATTCTTTGTTTAGATGGTCATTTTTATATGGGTTTTCAGGATTTTGTTCATCATGATTACTTTGAATGTTAGAAATAAAACCACCGTGCCTTAAATCTAAAAGTTTCTGCAAGTCTGAAAAAATATGCATTTTATCATCAAAAATGACATAGTTTTTTTGAATGTCAGAAACCTGAATTTTCCCAAAAACGTTTTGTGAAATCAATGAAGAATCACACCAGAACTGAACAGAAGTAGTTAAATAATTATCCAGAAAATTTGAAATTTCATAAATGGCAGTTGATTTTCCAGACATTACATATCTTGATGATAAAGAAAAATCTTGAGCACCAAAGAAGATTTCATAAAATTTATCACCTGTAAAGTATTTGAACTGAATAAAACCTGGTTTTAAAATCATAAAAGAGTTATTCTCTGTAAAAGTGTCTGATATTTTATACATGTTAACAATTTGGCTTGCAGTTTTGAAAAAATTTTCAATTTTTTTTGTTTCAGCTGGAAGTTTTTGCAGATTATCATCAAAAATTTTTATTATTTCCCACACATTTCCGTTTTTTTGAAAAATAAGTTTTTCTTTATCTCCATCAAACAATTCAAAATTGTCAATTTTATTGACAGTTGATGGATTTATCAGTGAAGACTTAACATACGTTCTCTTATCACTTCTTTGAAAAATAAAAGAAAAAACATAAAGAAATATCAAAATAACAATTATAATATATAAATATTTATTTTTTATTTTTAACATTCAACAGCACTCCACATATCAAAACAAATAAAGGCAAAACAGCAAAAAGTAGAATAAATAAAATATTTCTTTTTTTCAAGAATTCAAAATTATCAGAAATTTTATAAAGTGAAGTGTCTTTTGAAATTTTTCCTTGAATCTGAGCAAGTTGTTCTTCTCCATTTAATTTTAAAAGAGCATTTGTAATTACTTCAAAATTCCTGTAATCGCCAGTTTGTCCGCCTATATAACTTGTCATCAAAGAATTTACAAAATACTGGTCAGAAATCACGATAATTTTTGCATCCTGTCTGGTAAGATTATTGTAAAGTCCTGAAATTTGACCTTCAATCAATGCGCCAAAAACATTTGTTTTTTTAGTCATTTCAGAAAGATTAATAGTTTCCAAAATGAAGGGATTTGTCTCAAAAAGATTGTCCTGACTGGAATTATCAGCATTAAAATTAAAGGCAAGCGGACTTGAAAGCAGGTAAGACTTTGCATTGCCACTTATTTCAAGCGGTACCGGCCAGAAAACGGTTGCTCCCAAAGATGCATTTTCCTGACTCAAAAGATTTGGCCACAAATAATAATTGATATATCGGCTTTCAGTTTCATCATCACTTGTCATGGTGATTCTTGCACAACTAATATCACCTGAAATCTTATGAGGAAAAACACAACCGAAGTGTTCAAGCATTTCGATAATATTTGTTTTGGAATTGTAAGTTACAGACCAGTCTTCTTCAATATTAACACTGAAAGGAGAAATTGTAAAAAGTGCATTTCCTTTTCCAGAAAGAATATAATTTTCGATAGCAATTGCTTTTTCTGCATCAATTTTGCTGTCACCAATCACAAAAAGAGGACCAGAACAATTATTTAAAATCGAAACAAATGAAGGATCTTCAACAAAAACAGGATTACAGTCAAACCCTTGAGACGAAAGCCAAGGAATTACATAATTGTAATCATTAGAAAGCGTCATTCCATTTCCAATAATAATATTAACTGTTCTTTTATATCCTGACAGTAAAGATTTTATGCGGATATCTAAATCATACTCAAGAGAATTTGCTTCCATAGTAAACGGAATGATTTCCATATTTCCCTGATATTCCAAAACTATAGCAGAATAAACACTGATAAAATTGGTAGAAGTACTTGAAACAGTCCGCATCTGCTGAGATTTTATTCCATAATTTTGCAGAAGCTCTCTGGTTTGCTCATTCCTGTCAGGATCTTTGATAATCAGCCTGATTTTTTTACTTTGCTGAGCAAAATCTACAAGGTAATCTTTAACATCCCTAATCTGCGGATAAAGTTTTGAAAGATTTGAAGAACAGTAATATGTGATTGTTAAAGGCTCATTCACTTTTTTTATCAAAGATTTTGAGAATTCAGATACAGAAAAAGTTTTATTTTTGGAAAAATCAATTCTTTGAAACCATCTACTGCCATTCAAAACTACAAGTAAACAAACTGCAATAATTGCGATAACACTTTTTTTTTCAGAAACTGAAAAACATTTTCCCTTCTGTAAATTTTTTACAAAATCAGTTAAAAATAAGAATAAAAAGGAAACGCAGGTAAACCAGATAAAATCTCTCGTATCAAAAATTCCTTTCCCAGCCGCATCAAAATGCCATGCAAAACTTATGCTTTTGCAAAACGATTGGATAAAATCAGGCAACTGCACATAAATTGCAAAAAGATGTGAACAGTTAAACACAAAAAGAATCAAAACAGAAACTAAAAGAAATGGTATTTTTGAAGAAAAAAGAGATTCTACAAAAGAACATATAGAAATAGTACATGCACCATAAAAAATCAGACAAAAAAAACAAGTCAAAAGTTGCCCATAATCAATAGAACCAAAAAGATTTAAAAGAAAAACTGCTGGCAGAATAAGAAATATCTGAATTACAAACAAGCATAACCGGGCAATAAAAATAATCAAAATCTTATCAAATGATTCAATTGGCACAAAATCATCATAAACAGAAAAAGATTGCGGAAAACAAATAAGCGGAATCGCAAAAATGCAAAAATAAGGTGTTACACTAAAAAAAAGAAGCAAATCTGTTGAACCACTTCCTGCAAAAAACTGACCTTTTATGTAAAAATTCAGACTAAACAAAAGAGGTAAAATAATACTCAGAATAATATAAAAAACAGAACGCAAACTACAAAAAAAATAATTATTAAAGAATGCTTTTTTTATGTAAAAATCTTTCATACTAACCAAAATCATATAATTGTTTTTGAACTAAGTTTTAAAAATGCACTTTCAAGAGAATTGCAGTTTTCCTTTTCCAAAATGTCACGTTCACTTCCAGAACCAACAATTGTTCCATCACTTAAAATGTAAAGATAAGAACACAGTGAAGCAATTTCAGAAAGAATGTGCGTTGAAATCAAAACAGCTTTTTCAGCGGAAAGTTTTTTTATCAGTTCACGGATTTGAATTATCTGGGCAGGATCAAGTCCCGAAAAAGGTTCATCCAAAATCAAATTCTTAGGATTAAAAATCAAAGCCTGTGCAAAAGAAACCCGCTGTTTTTGCCCTTTTGAAAGATATTTTATTTTTTTATGAACAAGATTCTCCAGCGAACACTGCTTTATAACCGTTTGAAAGCAAACTTCCAGATCTTTTTCTAAAACACCATGGGATTTTCCAGCAAAAAACAAAAAATCTGATACAGTCATATCAAAAGGGAGACACGGATTTTCGGGAACATAACCAATTTTTCCAATATTCAAATCTTCCTGCACAGAAAAGTTTTCAACATCATTCAAAACTGGAAATTTTTTATCATTGTCACCAAAAACTTTAATGCTCCCTTTTGTTGCAAAATGAAACCCGCAGATTGCTTTAATCAAAGTGGTCTTTCCTGAGCCATTTGGACCAATCAAACCGGTAATAATTCCGTCTGCAATTTTCATATTCACATTTTCAACTGCAAAATCTTTCGCATGAGGATATTTTTTTGAAAAAGACACAACTTCAATCATAAAAAATTATAAAAAAATTAATCTTCGTAAGGAATGTCAATCTGCATCCTGTCGTGGGATAGTTCTGCTTTCGGCCATACCGATTGAGCTTCTTCTAATAAAATATGAAGTTCTTTGTCTGTGTATCTTGGACTGTAATGAATCATACACATCCTTTTTACATCAGCTTCTTTTGCAATAGTTGCCGCCTGCATAGCTGTCATATGTTTTTTTTCCTTAGCCTGGTCAAGCAAAGCATTTTCGAACATTCCTTCGCAAATCAGCAAATCAGAACCACGAACTTCATCAATAATAGAACGTTTAAAAAGCGTATCGGTTACAAAAGAAAATTTTCTTCCTGAACGCTTTTCGCCAAGAACCTGTTCTGGTTTTACAATAGAACCATCAGTTGCAGTCACTTCAAAACCGTTTTGAAGCTGAGACCACAATGGACCACAAGGAACATTAAGTTCACGCGCTTTCTGAGGATTAAACTCACCAGGTCTGTCCAGTTCTTCAAGCGTATATCCAACACAAGTTTTAGTATGCTCAAGAGGAAATGCACGAATGTAAAAATCCTTCCCGGAATGAACAACGCAGGGTGCAGTAATTTCCTGAACAATAATCGGATAATTAATATACATATCCAAAACTTTTCTGCTTGATTCAATATATTCTTTGATTTTCGGAGGACCGTAAATATAAAGCGGTTCAGTGCGTTCAACTTGAGCAGAAAGCATCAGAATGCCAGGTAAACCAGTAACATGATCTGCATGAGTATGAGATACAAAAATTGCATCAATCTTTTTCCATTTCAGATTGAGCCTTCGTAAACTAATCTGCGTTCCTTCTCCACCGTCAAATAAAAATAAATCGCCGTCCCGTCTGAGCAGAACCGAAGTCAAATGTCTGTAAGGTAAAGGCATCATTCCGCCACAACCAAGAATAAAAGCTTCCATATTCATAACAAATCATTTTATCAGAAAAATAAAAAAAAATGAACAGGATTTAAGTTTTAAAATTTTAGCTGAATTCAGTTTTCCAACTCACCTTTCACAGTTCGCTCACGCTCAGTCCTTCGGACTCGACTTCATCGACTGTTCAAGCTGAGGAACGCTGTTATAATAAAACCCTGCAGAAAACTCAGTAGTCTGGCGAAATCACTTATTTGAACACATCAGAAAGCCACTGCAATACATCTTTTTCAACAGTTTCTTTATCATCTTCATTGAAAATTTCGTGACGGTCATTTTCATAACCTTTAATCTGAAGATTTTTTACACCATTTTTCTGATATATGTCATACAGTTTTTCAATTGTTTTTCCGTATCCACCTACAGGATCTTCTTTTCCATAAATGAAAAAAACTGGAAGTTCTGCAGGAACTGCTTTCATATTTTTCTTTTTGTGAATTGTACTCAAAGCTGTAGTAATATCTACAAAAAAGGAAACTGTCAGTGGGAAACCGCACCATTTATCCATTGCATAGATTTGACGGTTCAATTCATTTAAAGAAATCCAGTCATCAGCAGTTTGTGGATTTGGAATGTGTTTGTTATAAGAACCGAAAGTAAGTTTTGTAAGAAATTTTGAAGTAGCGTCAGGACCTTTAAATGCACGAACAATTTTCGCCACTATTTTTCCAACTGGTGCAAGAGGAATCTGAGGACCTGAAGTTCCGCACAAAATACATCCGTCTATTTTTGTTCCATATTTTTCAATATACCTTTGCGAAATGAATGAACCAAAAGAATGACCAAGCAGCACAATTTTTTTATCAGGAAAATCTTTTTTTAACGATTCAATAATAAAAGCTAAATCTTCAACAGCAGTTTCAAAACCATTTTTTCTTGCTAACTGACCAAAAAGACCTTCACCTTTTGCAATTGCAGTTTCAGCAGTTTTTCCGTGACCTCTCATATCATAAGCATTCAAAACATAGCCGTTTTCAGTAAGTACAGAACCCAGTCTGTCATAACGCATAGAATGTTCTGCAAGCCCATGATGCAGTTGAACAACACCTTTAATATCTTCCGGGGTATCAGGTTCCCATCTGTTCAAAAAAATCTCACATCCATCATTCATTTTTAGAGAAAAACTATTCATTTTCATAAGCTACCTCTGATTTATTTCTATTAAATATAACCTATTACAACTCAACTTTCCAGTATTTTCTTGAGCAATCTGTCATATTTTGTTAAACTTATTCTATGACAATTATAGCAGAAAAAATAGTTTTTGGTGGAAATTCTCTTGCAAAAATTGATGGAAAAAATGTTTTTGTGCCTTTTGCAATTCCAGGGGAAACTTTGGAAGTGCAGATTACAAAGAATTATAAAGATTACGATGTTGCAGAAATCACTTCAATCATCAATCCTTCAAAACACAGAGTTGAGCCTCCCTGCAAATACTATAAAAAATGTGGCGGATGCAATATGCTTCACATTGACTATGATTTTCAAAAAAAATTACGAACACAGATTTTGTCAGATTTATTTTTGCAGCAGGGAATTGACGTTCAAAATCAAATCGAAATTATTTCGGGGCAAAACTATAATTATCGCTGCCGTTTTCAATTAAATAATGGCGGACTTTCCGAACGTTCTTCAAATAATATTATTCCAATTGAGCAATGCTTTTGTGCAGAAAAAAAGATAAACGAATATTTGAAAAACACTCCTTTTGATAAAAGACCAAAAGGTAGAATTCCTTTGTTTGGCTCAGAATTTTCAGAAAAAAATGTTATGATTTATCAGGAAAAACAAAGTTTTCAGGAAAAAAATACCAGTTACATCAAAAACGGCAGAAAACAAAAAATAAAGAAAAATGTTCACTTTGCAGGCACAGTTTATTCTCCCGAAAACTCGATTACAGTAATACTTAACGGGAAAAACATTTCTTTTGATGTCAGGGGATTTTTTCAGTCGAATCTTTTTGTTTTCGCAAAAGTTCTTAATCTCATAGTGCAGAATCTTGAAGGTGGAAAAAATATTCTTGATATGTATGCTGGCTGCGGCTCAATCTCTGCATTTTTATCTGATTTATATGAAAATGTTGTTCTTGTGGAACACAATAGAGATGCATTAGTTTATGCAGAACAAAATCTTATTGGAAAAAAACACACAAGTTTTGGAATGAGCGGTGCCAGTTGGATTAAAAACTGCGCTTCAACCTGCCAGCCTTTTGACGCCTGCGTTATTGACCCTCCACGTTCTGGAATGGAAAGCGAAGTTTGCGAATATTTATGCAATTCAAATATCAAACAGATTATTTCACTTTCTTGCGATCCTTCTACACATGCAAGAGATTGTAAAAAGTTGATTGAAGCAGGATATAAAATAAAAAAAATCTATCTTCTAGATTTTTACCCGAACACAAGCCATATAGAAAGTCTTGTTGTTTTTCAAAATTAGTAATATGAGTTTTTTTACCAAACCAAATTTTCATTACAGACACAAAAATCTCTTTGAGCCAAACATTTTTGTTTTGCTGCTGATTTTGATTTTCATAAACCCGGCAAAACTTTTTTGTCAGATACCTGAAAAACTTACAAATCTCAATACAAGCTGGACTACAGTTCTCACTGGCACACCTGTTTCAGCTCCAGTTTCTACAAACTATGGATTTTGTGTCGCTACAGATGCAAAAACGATTTCTGCTTTTTCTCAGGAAGGCACGTTGATTTGGGAAAAAACAATAAAAAAATCAAAAAACATTTCAATTACTTGCCTTTATGATGATTTTTTACTCATTTCAGACTTTCAAAATCAAACAATTACATTACTAAACCCCACAGGACTTCAGATTTGGTCATTATCAGTAGATAATTCTTTCTGGCAAGTATTGTCTGGAAAAGATGGAAGATTTTTTATAATTCAGAAAGACAATATCAATTGTTACGGCATCAACGGAATCCAAAAATGGAATATAAAAACAAAACATTTTGTAAAACAAAGTCTTTTACCCAAAACTTTACCAGATGGTTCTTTTGTTGTTTTTTTGGAGGAAGTTGATGGTAAAACAAAAGGAATTCGCTTATCACCTTACGGAACAAAAATAGAAGAAATCACATTTGCCGGAAATATTTCAAAAACTTTTTCAGGCGAATACGGTATTTTTTTACTTTTTAATGATAACACCACAGGTTTATTCTCTTTGGAAAATGGTTATGCTAAAAACAAATGGGCTGTCAAAACAGATTTGTCTATGCAGACATTTAATTTGGAAACAGATTTATCAGAACAAACTGATTATCTCCTTCAGTTTCAGAAAAATCAGAACAAAACACTTGTCATAAATTTTCTTTCACAAATAAATGGAAAAATCCAAAAAAAAATTGAAACAAAACTTATAAATCCAGACAAAATTGATTTAATAGAGATTCAAAATCAAAATATCCTTGTTTCAGACAATCTATCAACAATTGTTTTTTCACCGGAGGGAAAACTTATTTATAATGCGAAAAATCCGCAGAATAAAAAAATTTTGTTTAAACTTTTTACAGATTCAAATTATCTAATATTTTTTTATGATGACTGGAGCATCGATTCATATCATCTTTTTTCAAAACAAAATCTGACAAATCAAAGTTCAGTTTCATCAAAAAAACAGTTTTCAAGTGATTATAACATTGATTCAATTCCCTATGCTTCATTTCTTGACATAAAAGACAATCAGTTTGATGTACAGTTTTCTCAAAATTTTTCTGATGAAATCACAAATCCACAGCGAATTGAAAAATTGTTAACGGGAGATTATTCTGATTCCGAACAGCACTGGCTTTCTCAAATCATTTCCATTGTAAATCAATATAAAAAAGTACAAAATCAATCAAATTTTGGAACAAGAACCGAACCCACAATTTTTCAAAATGATGCGAAAGGATTTGAATCCATTTTGACCCAACTACTTTTGTTTTCAAATAAGGAAACTCAAAATCTGGCCGCTGATATTTTAAATAGTGAAACAAATAAGTCATTTATTATGGCAATTCTATTTGGAATTTGTAAGAATGGTTATGACCCTGACCAGAAACTTTTACAAGCCTTAGAAAAACTTTCACAAAGAGTTACTTCCAAAGATACAACTATAATTAATCTCATCTGCGACAGTGTTTATTCTATTTGCGTTTTTCAAGGAAGACCAGCCTATAACTCCAAAGGCAAACAAATTCTCAAAAACTTTATGTATCCGCAATATTCTTCCACAAATCGTGATTATGCAAGAAATACACTCAAAAGGATTCTGGAACTTGGCTTATGATTTTCATAGGGCAAACGCATTATAAAATGATTAGTTGTAATATCTGGCTCCCGGTCGTGATTCACAGGTCAAAAACGCGCAATAATGCGCTAGACGTTTTTTGGGGTATAGAAACTATTATAATGCCGCTCTCGCGGCAGCCCCAAAAAAAGTCTTTTTGCCCTGTGTCTCACTCCCTCGCGCCAACTTTTATGAAAATATTTTTTATAATGCGTTTGCCCTGATGATTTTCACTTTTTTTATGGAAAAAAAACATAAAGTATGTTAAAATTAATTTAATTACTTTCAAAATCTGCATAACAAGAGGATTTTATGAAAAAGATTTTATTTTTAATTACAGTTTTATTTTTTATTATTTTACAAGTTCATTCTCTTGAAGTTTCAAAAAAGGAACTTCAGAGCATTTCAAATAATTCAACAATCGAATTCATAAACTACACGGGTCCTCATAAAAAAATCGATTCTATTGAAGCAATCAAAGGAATAGGTTCAAATCTTGCTCAAAATATTCCCCAAAAACTTACTGAATTTCAAAAAAACGGAGATTTAAATCGTTATTCAGTTATTCATGCTGTAGATTCTTCTCAAAAAGATAAACTTGATGCAGATATAATTCTGATTGGAAAAGATGCAACAGTAGATCACATAACTAATGTCAGACGAATAATTTCTGCATATTTATCTGCGGCTTATAATTATTCCCAGGAAGATGCTGATACACTTGCCGTTTTCATTACAGTCTACAATGCAGTTTATCGAAGTGATCTTGATTCTTTTAAATCAAAATATAAAGATATTGTGATTCAAAATCTAGCGCAGGAAAACTGTGGTCTTTCAGTAAATTATAAAGACTGGCCTGGAAATTCTCAGATTGTCATTCCGCTTTTTGATGTAACTAGTTCTGACATTTCAACTGTTGACACCTCTGTTATAAGTGATACAAAAGTAGTAACTTCAATGAAAGAAGATGATGATAAAAATGTTGAAGCTAGAAAAAATATGGTCGATATAAAAGAAAGAGAAGCTGAGAATGCTCAGGATAAAGCTCAGAATGCTCAAAAAACAGCTGTAGAAGAACAAAAAAAACTAAATGAAGAAAAGAATAAAACACAGGAAGTAAAAAAAGAAGCAGAACTGGCTCAAAAAGAAGCTGAACTGGCTCAAAAAGAAGCTGAAGAAAAACAGAAAATAGCGGAAGAGAATCCTGAAAATAAAAAGGCACAACAAGAAGCCGAGGAAGCCCAAAAAAAAGCAGATGATGCTCAAAAAGAAGCTGAAGAAAAACAACAGAAACTAGAAAATCAGGAACAAAAACAAGCTGAACAGGAAGAAAAAGCTCAAGCAGCAAAAGAAGAAGCAAAAAATCAGCAAGCTGTAGCAGATAAAAAACAGACAGAAGCTCAAAATGAAAGAAAAGACATTGCAAAAGACCAGAAAGAAATTGCTCAAAAACAAGCAGAACAAGCTAAAATGCCGGTTGATTATGCAATTGTGATTACTGATGAAAATCAATATCTTTCAAAACTCGTCAGATTCAATAAAGAAACTGGAGAAATCATCAAAAGTTCGCCAGTGAATGTTATTCGAAACAGAACTATTTTTGATTCAAATGAAAATTATATTGCAATTTGTGGTGAAGAAAATGCAAATGGTACCATTAAACTTGTTACAATAGACAAAGAGTCAATGGAAATCACAAAAGAATCAGATTATAAAATTGCAGCCGCTTCTGTTTTAGTTCAAGAAAATGATGAATACTACTGTGTTACAGATGAAAATGGCAAATTCTTTGTGGCAAAGTTTGCAAATGATTTATCGCTTAAACAAAAATCTCAAATTCAAGTTTTAAGCTGCACACCAATCACTATTACACAATCTTCAATAGTGGTTACAAATGCAAACGGCTCACTCTCGCTTCTTGATAAAGAAACTTTACAGGAACAGACTGGAAAATAATAAATATATAATAAAAAAAGCGTTTTTATAAATTGCCTGGTTATTTAGTTTTTTTATAAAACGCTTTTTTTTTATTCCTCAGCTTTACCTTCAAATTTGCTGTAGGTCGGTAAAAAGATGATTGGAATATCTCCTGTGGCACCGTTTCGTTGTTTTGCAAGAATAATTTCTGCATCTTGAGCTGCAACCTCTTCTTTTAAACGGTCTCTATGCAAAAACATTACAACATCAGCATCCTGTTCAATGGAACCAGAACCTCGTAGCTGTGCAAGATTTGGTTTTTGACCTTCTGCATCTCTAGCAACTTGACAAAGTGCTACAATTGGAATTGCAAGTTCACGTGCCAAAGCTTTTAATGATTTAGATATTTCAGAAACTTGTTCAAAAACAGGAGCAGTCGGATCTTCTGTTGTAATCAAACCGATATAGTCAATAAATATTATTTTTACACCTTGATTCATTACCATTCGTCTTGCCATAGCTTTTAAATCAAGAAGACGCATATTTGGAGTGTCTACTACATAAAGCGGTGCATGAAACCATCTTCCGGCTGCATCCTGAACTTTTTTTATATCTTCCGTCCTTAACATTCCTGAACGAATTCTCTGCATTGAAACCCTTGCTTCTTGTGCTAAAAGGCGCATACCAATTGATTCATACGGCATTTCCAGTGAAAAAAATCCACAAGAAATTTTCTTTTCGCAGGCAATATGCTGAATCATTGATAATGCCAAAGCTGTTTTACCGATTGAAGGTCTTGCCCCGATAATAATCAATTCAGAATTCTGAAATCCAGATGTATATATGTCAAGTTTTGGAAGTCCTGTTGGAATGCCAGTAAACTGGTTTTTACTATCACATCTGGCTTGCACAAGCTCAATCTCTTTCATCATAATGACTTTTGCATCATAAATTTTTGAAGTTTCATTACGTTCAGCCAGTGAAAATATCTGCTGTTCGGCAAAATCAAGCAATCTGTTGCTTTCTTTTTGCAAATCAAATGCTGATGATTTAATTTCTGCTGATACTTTTATCAAATCTCGTCGGGCTGCCCTATCCATCACAATATTTGCATAGTAATCGATATTTGCAGAAGAAGGAACTGTATCTGTTAATGATGCAATATAAGCAGCTCCCCCAGCCTTTTCAAGATTATTGTCAATTGTCAGCTGGTTTACAAGAGTAATTGAATCGCATGTTTTATTCAGATTGTAAAGTTTTAGCATTGCATCAAAAATTACCTGATTTTGTACTGAATAAAATCTGTCAGGACGTAAATAAGATACAACATCAGCAATTGCTTCACTCCAATTCAAAAGTAAAGCCCCCAAAACAGCCTGTTCTGCTTCAATATTTTTTGGAGGAACTGTATCCTTTAAAATATTCTGATCCATAATACCCCTTTTATACTTTCTTAGAATAACAAATTAAATCAATAATATGAATTTTGAAAAGCGAAAAAAAAAGAGACGGCATGATTAAAAACCGTCCCTTTCATAAAAAAACTATTGAAAACTATTCAGTTTTTTCTTCAACTTTTGCTTCTTCTTTAGTTTCTTTTTTTGCTTTTGCAGGTTCTGCTTTAGCTTCACCTTCAACTGTTTGAGCAACTACAGAAACGTTAAGTTCAGCAACCTGTGATTCGTAAAGTTTTACAGTTGCTTTGAAGTTTCCTACAGTCTTGATTGATGAACCTGGAATTTCAACTTTTTTGCGTTCAATTTCAAAACCAAGTTTTGCAAGACCTTCAACAACCACATGTGAAGTAACAGCAGCATACAATTTTCCGTTAGCAGCAGCTGGCATAACCAATTCAAGTGTTGTTGATTCAAGTTTTTCTTTCAAACTTGCAGAATTCTTTCTCTTTAATTCTTTACGTGCTTCGATTTCTGCTTTTCTTTCTTCAAAAATTGCTACAGTTGCTTCATTGTAAGGAACAGCAAGATTTCTAGGCAAAAGGAAGTTGCGTGCATAACCATTTGCAACGTTTTTTACATCACCTTCTTCACCAAGTGATTTAACATCTACATTAAGAATAACTTTCATTTTCAAGCTCCTGAAATATTCATCTGTTTTCTCGGAGTATGAGAAAACTTATTGTAATAGCCGAAAATCGGCTTAAATTAGTCTGCAACGAATGGAAGCAGACTGATTGTACGTGCACGTTTAATTGCTTTTGCAACTTCACGCTGATGTTTTGCACAAGTACCAGTCATGCGTCGTGGAAGAATTTTTCCACGTTCTGTCATGTAACGACGAAGATTGTCAGCATCTTTGTAATCGATTTTTGATTTGTTAGCACAGAAACGGCAAATCTTTTTGCGGAAATATGTTTTTCCTTTTGCACGTCCATCACGATCTTCTTCACGTCCTTCAGAAGCTGATGTATCAACAACTGCATCCTGAACCTGTTTTTCCATTTCTTTATTTTCTTCTGACATAGTTTATACCTCTTTTGTCTTAATTAGAATGGTATATCTTCAGGGAAATCATTTCCTGTGTCACCATATGGTTCACTCTGATAATTTGAATATCCAGAATTCTGATTAGGATTATTAACTGGTTGAAATCTTGATGCACCCCCAGCCGACTGACTGTTTTCACTTCTTCCACCAAGTAATTGAACAGAATCTGCTACAATTGAAATTCTACTTTGTTTCTGTCCATCTTTTTCCCATCTATCCTGTTTTAAATGTCCTTCAACACAAATCTGTTTTCCCTTTGTAAGATATGGTTTTAGGTTTTCAGCGGTTTTACCCCAGATTGTTACATTAAAATAATTAACCTCTTCAATCCACTGTTCACCATTTTTTTTGTTTCTATTAACAGCAATACTCACATTTGCCCTAGCCTGGCCACCATTTGTATAACCAAAACTTCTTTCATCAGAGCCAAGGTCTTGAGTAAGACGACCAATAAGAACAACATGATTTAAGTCTGTCATAAAAACTCCTATAATTTAATCTAAAACTTCAGTGAAAAATCAAACTATTCGTCGATTCTAACGAACTGAGTTTTCAAAAGATTCATATTGATTTTGAAATTTTTTTCAATTTCAACAATTTTTGAAGGATTGCACTTTAATGTGTAAAGAACAAAGCGTCCTTTTTTGTGTTTTTTGATTTCGTAAGTAAGATCACGATCACCGAATGGTTTTTCTTCTACAATTTCTGCACCGAAAGTAGAAAGTGCATTTTTCAAATCTTCTGCACCTTTTTTAGCTTTTTCATCCTCAAGTGGATAAATAGCCATAAGTTCATACTTTTTCATAAGTATCTCCTGAAAATTAATTTTGTTTAAACAAAATTTTTTCGGAGGAAAAACAATCTATAAATCAACGATTCTGACTGCACCTTGCAATTTCTGCAAGTCCTCCTTATGGATAAAGAAAATCCTTTTACAGATTTCCAAGGGGTGTTTTTTTAATATATAAAATTTTAAGTGGTTCGTCAATTCATACTTGTCAGTTTTTTCTTATTATATTATAATTTTATTATGTCATCAATTTTTAAAAATAAAAGAACACTGTTTTTTATTTTTTTGATTTTTTCTTCCCTATTCTTGATAAGTGCAAAATCCCAAAAAAATATAACAGTTTTAAAATATGTTCATCCACGTATATATGAATTTGACTTATGTGATACAGAAAATAAAGTGTTTTTATCATATAATTCAGATATTAAACTTTTTGATGTGTACATAGATTTTTCAAAATACGTTCAACAGGATTTACCGCAGGCTGGAGATAAAGTTATCTTCTATTATAAAGGATATTCTACAAAAGATGGCGGTTCTGTAAAAGCAACAGTTACTGGTGACAATAATCAAAGAATTACTGATGAAGAAAAATATTTTGCAAAAAATCTTCAAAAAAAAGTGCCTTTTGAAAGCAGTGTATCGTTTATTTTAAATAAAGATGTAAAAAGGGAACTTAAATTATATTTATGCAGTACAAAAAAAAATAAACCAGGTCAAATAGACCAGTTTTTTTTGAATTTTAAAAGAATAAAAGAAACTACTGACACTTCAAAAGAATCTGCAAATCAAAAATCTGCAGAAGAAAAAAACATCGAAATAATTGAAGTTACGACAGAAATAACTAAAGATCAAGATATAAATGCATTAATTGCAGATACTCCAAACATTTCAGATAAAGAAAATATTCTTATGCTGGAACAGGCAAAAAATCAGATTAATAAGGAAAATCAGCAAAAACTCGAACAAGAAAAATTCGAGCAGGAAAAACTCGAACAGGAAAGACTTGAGAAAGAAAGACTTGCTCGAATTGAAGAAGAAAAGAAAAAAATAGAAGAACAGAACCGTCTTGAGCAGGAAAAAATAATTGCTCAAAAAGAAGCTGAAGAACGAAAAAAAGACCAGATGGAGCTTGATAAAGCACTTGAATTTGTAAAGAATAAAAAGTCTTCAGGATACCAAAAAGAATTTTTACATGATTATATGATTTTTGATGAACCAGAAATTGAACAGCCTGAGAAACAAAAAAATATAACTGTTGAAAATCCTGACGAAATTGACTCATTTGGGCGAACTCTTTTGATGAAAGCTGCAAAAGCTGGAAATGACTGGCAGATTTCTGCCCTTTTGAAATCTGGTGCAAATGTAAATCTCCAGGATAAAGATGGTTGGACTGCATTAATGTATGCTGTGCGATATCAGGAAAGCTTAACTTGTGTAGATTTATTGCTTCAGGCAAAAGCTGATGTAAAAATCAAAAATAATTACGGAAGTTCCGCCCTGATGATTGCTTCATGTTACAACAATAATCCTCAAATCCTAAAAAGTCTGCTTTCATATTATCAGGTAAGTGATAAAGAAGTGTTAAAATCACTTGTACTGCTATTGTCTGAAAGTCAGACATCAGAGTATACATCAATTGCAAAACTCAATGCATTTCTTGACTATTCAGTTCCTCTAAACACCTTTTATGAAGGAAAAACTCCTTTGATGTATGCATGTGAATTTGGAAATTCAACAAAAATAATAAAAGTTTTGATTGAAAATAATGCAATTACTTCAATTCGTTCAACTGAGGGAAAAACAGCATATGATTATGCCAGCGAAAACCAAAGTTTAGCTCATGATAGTAATTACTGGCTTTTAAACAAAAAATAATCAGGCAGGAATATGAGAATAACTGGTGGCAGCTTAAAAGGAAGAATAATAAAATGTCCGGATGGAGTAATCAGACCGGCAATGGACAGAATGCGGGAATCTGTTTTTTCAATTTTAGGCGATTTGGACGGAAAATCATGGCTTGATTTGTTTTCTGGTTCTGGAACAATAGCAATAGAAGCCGTATCACGCGGTTCAAAAGATGTTGAACTTTGTGAAAAAGATAAAATCAAGATTAATACAGTGCTGGAAAATGTTTCAATCACAGAAAAAGACTGTGGTGTAAAAATAAAATGTCATTTCATGCCTGTTGAATATTTTATCAAACGTTGTAAAAGAAAATTTGATTTTATTTTTTTTGACCCACCTTTTCCATACAAGTATCATCAGCAGATTATAGAACAGGCAGATTCTAACGGTCTTTTGAATGAAAATGGAACTATTCTTGTTCATCGTCCGGAAGAACATTTTATGCCAGAAAAAATTGGTAATTTAAAGAGAACTGACCAGAGAATTTACGGTCGTTCTATTGTTGATTTTTATCGATATAATTGATTAGTATTTTTAAAAAAAATTACAATATTTTAATTTTACATTGTTCAATTCTATGATATAATAAATTTAGTTATTTTATTTTTTTGCGTTAGCAAGAAGAACTGTTACTGATAAGCATTTTAATTTTGTTTCGGATAGATTTTATATGGATAGAAAAATAATTGAAGAAAACTTAACAAACTCAATTAAAGAACATTCAATTCCAGATGGATTTATAAAAGTTACTGATAATCCTGTTTCTGGTTTATCTTCCGAACAAAAAGTCATCTTAAACAGAAGAGCTAATGAAATGTTTAATAAAGGAAATATTGAAGATGCTCGCCGTATCTATATAACTACAGGTTATTCTGATGGTTTAACTCGTGTTGGTAATTATTATTTGAGCAAACATCAAAGTTTAAAAGCGTTGAAAGCTTATACGCT
The DNA here is from genome assembly GCA_945868875.1 of uncultured Treponema sp. Lineage (GTDB taxonomy): Bacteria > Spirochaetota > Spirochaetia > Treponematales > Treponemataceae > Treponema_D. The sequence continues at coordinate 6,949 of CAMBMW010000001.1, read as the reverse complement.
GGCTCATAATAAGAGAGAGGCCAGTCAAATTTATGAGGATATTGCAAAAGTAATATCAACACTATTAAATGAAAAATAATTATTTAAAAATAATTTAAAAATAGGGAGTGCAAAAAAAAATGGAAGAATTTATTTTTCAAGAAGATATGCCTTTGAATGAAGGTATTTCTGAATCAACAATTCAGGAATTTAATAATCTTGATTTATCAAACGAAAAAGACAAAGCGATTGCAGAACTTTCAAAAAAAGGATACCAGTTTTTAAAAGAAAACAATTTTGAAGGTGCAAAAGAAGCATTTCAGTCCATTTTGATTCAAGATGAAAATAACAATTATGCGCTTGTAGGACTTGGAGATACAATGCGCAAAGAAAATAACATTCAGCAGGCTGTTATTTATTATAATAAATGTCTGGAATGTTATCCCTCAAACAATTATGCACTTTTTGGTCTTGCAGATTGTTTTAAAGCAATGAATCAATACAAAAAGGCAATTGATATCTGGCAGAAATATCTGTTACAGGATGAAAAAAATATCACTGTAATTACACGTGTTGCAGATGCATACAGAAAAAATCATGATTTTAGGAAATCAAAAGAGTTTTATCAAAAAGTTCTGGATATTGAACCAAATAATGCTTATGCCCTCATTGGTCTTGGACATTTGAATTATGATTTTAAAGAATATAAAGAATCTTTGTATTATCTGACTCGTGTTTTGGAATTGAATTCAAAAGATACTGTTGATATTCGGGTTTTGACTTCTATCGGAAACTGTCACAGAAAACTTAAAACTTTTGAACAGGGAAGCAGATATTTTTTGATGGCACTTGAACGTGAACCAAAAAATTTTTATGCTTTATATGGACTTGCAGATTGTTACAGAGGTCTTAATCAACAAGAGAATTCTGTTATCTACTGGAATAAAATACTTGAAATTGATCCAGGCAATAAAGTTATACTTACACGAGCTGGCGATGCCTATAGAACATTAGGTCAACTTGATTTAGCAAAATCTTACTATAATAAGGCTCTTGATATTGATCACGATATTTATGCAGCAATTGGTCTTGCATTAATTGACAAAACAGAAGGAAAATTCGAACAGGCAATTAAAAAATTCCAGGACTTAATCAAAAATGACCAGAAGAATCTACGACTTTATCTTGATTTGGCAAATTGTTATGTAGAATATGGAAAAATCAGTGAGGCAGAACAGGTTTTAAATGATTTTCTGACATTTGAACCAAAGAATCTGATTGCAAAAAATGCGCTTGGAAAAATCAAAAATGCCAGAAACTGAATTACCTCAAAATGTATTAACGGGTCTTTTACCTGAAGAAATTTTTGATAATCTTGAACTCTCTCAGTCTTTTCGTGCAAAACAAATTTTCAAATGGGTCGGAAATGGTGCAAAAACTTTTGACCAAATGACGAATCTTTCTTTAGATTTACGAAATGAATTGAAAAAAAAAGCTGTTCTTCGTTCTTCTAAAGTCGAAAGTGTTCTAAAAGATCCGGATGGAACTATTAAACTACAAATTCACCTTTATGATGATAATATTGTTGAAACTGTTTTACTCACAGACAAAGAAGGAAGGAAAACTGCCTGTGTTTCCTGTCAGGCTGGTTGTGCAATGAAATGTGCTTTCTGTATGACTGGAACTTTAGGACTTTCACGAAATCTTCAGGCTTATGAAATTGTAGAACAGTTTTTATTTCTTGAAGAAATTGCAGGAAAGTTAGATAATATTGTTTTTATGGGGATGGGCGAACCTCTGCAGAATCTGGCTGGAATTAGAAAAACTGTTTCAATCTTATGTCATAAAGATGGACGTGCTTTATCTTCAAAAAGAATAACTCTTTCTACATGCGGAATTGTAAAAGGAATTTATGATTTGGCTGATAATGGACCGCATATAAGACTTGCCGTTTCGCTTACGACTGCAAATCAGACTTTAAGGGAACAACTCATGCCTGTTTGTGTTGCAAAAGAAAATTCTTTGGAACAGTTAAAAAAAGCAATCGGTTATTATGCCCAAAAATCTGGAAAACGTGTTACTTTAGAAGCTGCTTTACTGCACAATACAAATACAGATGCACAAAGTGCCAGAAAACTTATTGATTTTGCAAAAAATATTGATGTAAATATTAATCTGATTCCCTGGAATCCTGTGAGCATTCTACCTTTTGAATCCCCTTCTTTCAATGAAGTCCATGATTTTATAGATTTATTGGAAAAAGCCGGACTTAATGTAACTTTGCGCAAAAAGCGCGGACAAAAAATTGGTGGTGCCTGTGGTCAACTTGGAAAAACTGTAAAATAAACGAGGTTTTTATGAAAAAATTAATTCACTCAATCTGTTTTCTATTTTTCATCGCAATTGTTTTTTCTTCTTGTATTTCTACAAAAAAAACTAATAAAACTGATAATAAACCTAAGAAACAAGAAACTAACGAGATACAAAAAAATGATTTTTCATACAAAATTATTGACTTTTCTGAACAGTTTGATTATCTGGAAACAAAAATAAAATATCCTGAATTTAAAAACTTTCCTGTTTTAAATAAATACATAAAAAATACAATCTTTTCCAATTATGATAATTTTAAGTCATTTGCAAAGACTTCATGGACAGAAATAAATGATTTTAATTCAAAAGATTCAAAAAGTACTCTACCCCCTTTTGAATTTAATTTAGAAAGTGAAATTTATTTTTCTAAAAACATCATAAGCGTTCTTTTAAAAGATTATGTTTATAGTGGCGGTGCTCACGGAAATATTAATTTAAAAGCTTTCAATTATCATACTGAAAAAGATAACTTTCTTTCGATTACAGATTTGATAAATGATTCCTACAATAACATTGCCCGTGAATGCAGAACTCAGCTGGAAGAAGTTCTGATACACAAAAATGAAATTTTAACAACTCCTTCTGAAACAGATCAAATGCAGATTATGATAAACGAAGGTACTTTCCCTCAGGCTGGAAATTTTGAAATATTCACAATTGAAAAAAATGTTGTAACAGTATATTTTGAACCATATTCTGTTGCTCCTTATTCCTATGGCATTCAAAAGGCAACAATTAAATTAAACAATAGGTGATTTATATCGCTTCAAATTTTTAATATTCATTTGAAAGTTTATTTAAAATATGATAGTATGTAAGTAATAGTGGTTATTAACTGCTATTCTTTTCTCGTTACTTTTTGTAAATCAAAAATAAATGGAGTTTCCTGATGCAAAAGAAAATTTATGTTGTTGGGATGTTTGATGATGAAACAGCTTCAAAAGTGCAAAGTGCTGTGAGTGCTGTTTCTGGTGTTACTAATTGTGTGGCAAACTGTGAAAAATCTCAAGTTCTGGTAGATTATGATGATGCTTCCGCAGAAGATTCAATAAACAATGCAATTTCTGGCTGTGGTGTTGATGTTATAGGATGATTCTATTATGAAACTTGCTATTCTTGATGCTCACGCAGACAATCCTGGTGATTTGTCCTGGAAGGAATTTGAAAAATATGCAGAAATTTCTTTGTATGAAAGGACAAATCAAAATGAAATTGTTGAACGTGCAAAAGATTGTGAAGCTATTTTTATAAATAAAGTTCAGATTACAGAAAATATTCTCCAGCAGCTTCCAGAATTAAAATATATTGGTGTTTGTGCGACTGGATACAATGTTGTTGATCTTAATGCCTGCTCAAAACGAAATATAATTGTTACAAATATTCCATCTTACAGTACAATGTCTGTAGCACAGCATGTTTTTTCATTGATTCTTTATTTTTCAAACCATGTTGCATTGCATAATGATTCTGTTCATAATGGAGATTGGTGCAATTCCTTAGATTTTGTTTATTGGAAAAAACCTCTTTTTGAATTGGCTGGAAAAACACTTGGAATTTTTGGTTATGGTAATATAGGTTCAAAAGTTGCAGAAATAGGAAAAGCTTTTGGTATGAAAATAATCTGTAACACAAGAACAAAAAAAGAAAATATGCCGGAATTCGTAAGTTTTGATGAACTATTGGAAAAATCAGATATTTTGACACTCCATGCTCCTTTGACTGACAAAACACAAAATATCATCAACAAAAATACTTTATCCAAAATGAAAAACTCAGCTATTCTCATAAATACAGCACGGGGTGGTTTTGTTGTAGAAGAAGATTTGGCAGATTACTTAAAAAATGGGAAAATTGCTGGTTATGCAGCAGATGTTGTAAGTGTTGAACCAATGAAAAAAGATAATCCCCTTCTCAATTGTCCAAATTGTGTTTTAACACCTCACATTGCCTGGGCACCAAAAGAAACAAGACAAAGACTTTTAGATATTGCTCTTGAAAACTTCGAATCATGGATAAAAGGAAATCCAATCAATCAAGTCAATAAGTAAAATCAAGTCAATAAGTAAAATTATTTTCGAATAAAAAAGCGGCTAACTGTTTGCACATACAGAATTATTTTTTTCAATCTGTGCAGGTCGTTAGCCGCTTTTTTTATATCATTATCCTTTATTATAAAATTATTTCTTTACAAAAACTGGAATTTGATCAATTGGTGCGTCAACTGTGATAGTTTTTCCGCCTTCAACAATCTCTTTTGTATGGAAATTTTCCCATTTTCCGTTTGGAAGATAAACTTCACGTGATTTTGCACCTGCATACAAAACTGGAGCTACAAGATAATCTGATCCAAACATATACTGATCTTTTAAATCCCAGCAAACTGGATCTTCAGGGAATTCATAGAACATAGTTCTCATTGCAGGACTTCCATTTTCGCTTGCTTCCTTCATCACTTTTGCAATGTAAGGTTTTAAACTTTCACGTAATTTTATCTGGTTTTCCATAATTTTTTGTGCTTCAGGACCATAAGACCAGATTTCATTAGGACGACCAGTGTAAAGATATCCACCGCCGTATCCTCTTTCTGGATCTTTGTCTAAAGGAGGTGTGTCGTGAGGATCTCTGTCTCCATGTAATCGCAAAATAGGTGAGAAAACAGCCCATTCAAACCATCTTTCCAGAAGTTCCACGAATTTTGGATCTTCTGGATTTCCGTACATAAATCCGCCGATGTCTGTTGTCCACCAAGGAATACCAGCAATTCCCATGCTTAATCCTTCTGTGATGGAAGTACGCAAACATTCCCAAGTAGACTGAACATCACCATTCCACAATACTTGACTGTATTTCTGTGAACCAACCCAGGCACATCTTTCAAGATTTACAAAATCATTTTTACCCATTTCCTTCATACCATCAAAAAATGCCTGACTGTATAATTTTGGATAAATATTTGAACATGACAAAGCTGTTCCAAGTTGATAACGATAATTGCCAAAATCATAAACGTTATAATCAGGTTCTGCGTTGTCAAGCCAGAACATATCAATTCCATATTCAGCATAATTCTTTTTGCAGATATCCCAAATGTACTGACGAGCTTCAGGATTTGTTACGTCTATTGTAAGACAGTCGCCCATAAAATCATAAGTTTGATTTGTTCCTCGTTCTGTGCGAACTAAAAATCCTTTATCCTGCATTTCGTAAAAATGAGAACACTTTTTATCAACAGAAGGCCATACAGAAACCATAACTTTTGTTCCCATTGCATGAAGTTCGTCGCACATTGCTTTTGGATCTGGCCAATATTCTTTATCAAAACACCAATCTCCTTGTCTTGGCCAATGGAAAAAGTCAATAACCATAACATCAAGATGAATTCCCATTTCTTTATATTTTCTTGCAACTGTCAGAACTTCATCCTGTGTACGATAGCGAAGTTTACACTGCCAGAATCCTAAATAATCAGATGACAAAACAGGAGCACGACCTACAGCAGCAGTAAAATTTTCTATTATTTTTGCAGGTTTGTCTCCTACTGTAATCCAATAATCCATCTCTTTTGTTGATTCAGCTACCCACTCTGTAATGTTTTTTGCAAAATTCACATGACCTACAGCAGGATTATTCCACAAAAATCCATATCCAAGATTAGACAAGGCAAAAGGAATGGAAATCTGACTGTTTCGTTGTGCCAGTTCAAGTACACACCCTTTCATATCAAGATAAGGTGCTGGATACTGACCCATTCCAAATATTTTTTCCTGATCATTAGGATTAAATCTTACAGTAAGTTTATAATCACCACCAATAATTCCCTGATATTGACGATTAATGATTTTTGTACAGCAACTTTCTTTTGTTGCAGACGGATCATAACTTCTGTGATATTCCTGAAGAATCATCTTGTCTTGTTTGTAAAAAGAAATAACTCCCCCATTGTTCAATTTAGCTGTTAATTTTCCATTTGTGATTTCAGCACCTTGTGGAGTTAAAGAAATTTTTGCATTTCCATGATTTATTTTTTCAGTTAATGCCCAGTCTCTGTCTATAAAAACAGGTTCTAATGTTGAACGAACTCTTAAAGAATCCTCACCCCAAGGTTCAATCATCAATGTTTCATTACCTTTTTTGAAAACCAGCGCATTTTTAGCTTCTAGGAACATAAATACCTCATTTTTTTTCAGTAGTTTTTTGTCAGAAATTGCGCAACAAACTTGCGGGTAGTATTCCTGACAATTCATAACATATTTATTACAGGGCAAACGCATTTTTAAACAATAAATAGTAAAATCTGACTTTTGTTCATGATTCACAAGTTAAAAAAAGCACAATAATGTGCCAGACTTTTTTACCTGTGTTTCACTACTTCAAACCAAAATTTTCTGTCAATTTTTTATAATGTTTTTGCCTTATATTTATTATATCATACTTTAGAAATAAGTGGAAAAATTGAAAAAAAATATTATATTATTGTATTTTTTTTCAATTTGTGATTTAATAAAATTAATAAATATTAAATATTTTAAACAGAGGTAAAACTATGGGAAAAACTATCGCTCAAAAAATTTTCGAAAGTCATTTAGTGGACTCACCT